>NZ_LN681225.1:2556666-2922500 GCF_000953655.1 Legionella hackeliae | reverse complement strand
TACCCGAAGGAAAAGAAATCAATTGAGATTCTCTAAGTAGCGGCGAGCGAACGGGGAAGAGCCTGGCATGATTTATCGATACTAGAAGTAGAACAGTTTGGGAAGGCTGACCGTAGGGGGTGAAAGTCCCGTATACGACATAGTATTGAAGAACTAGGCATGCGAACAAGTAGGCCGGGACACGTGAAATCCTGGTTGAAGATGGGTGGACCATCATCCAAGGCTAAATACTCCTTACTGACCGATAGTGAACCAGTACCGTGAGGGAAAGGCGAAAAGAACCCCGGAGAGGGGAGTGAAATAGAACCTGAAACCGTTTGCGTACAAGCAGTGGGAGCATAGCTTAGGCTGTGTGACTGCGTACCTTTTGTATAATGGGTCAGCGAGTTACTTTCAGTGGCGAGGTTAACTGAATAAGGAAGCCGTAGAGAAATCGAGTCTTAAAAGGGCGAGAGTCGCTGTGAGTAGACCCGAAACCGGGCGATCTAGCCATGTGCAGGATGAAGGTTGGGTAACACCAACTGGAGGTCCGAACCGGGTAATGTTGAAAAATTATCGGATGACGTGTGGCTAGGAGTGAAAGGCTAATCAAGCCCGGAGATAGCTGGTTCTCCCCGAAAGCTATTTAGGTAGCGCCTCGTGAATGATTACTGGGGGTAGAGCACTGTTTCGGCTAGGGGGCTGTCATGGCTTACCAAACCGATGCAAACTCCGAATACCGGCAAATTGAATCACGGGAGACACACGGCGGGTGCTAACGTCCGTCGTGAAGAGGGAAACAACCCAGACCGCCAGCTAAGGTCCCGAAGTTATAGTTAAGTGGGAAACGATGTGGGAAGGCATAGACAGCCAGGAGGTTGGCTTAGAAGCAGCCATCCTTTAAAGAAAGCGTAATAGCTCACTGGTCGAGTCGGCCTGCGCGGAAGATGTAACGGGGCTAAAACTATACACCGAAGCTGCGGATGTGCACTAAGTGCACGTGGTAGGGGAGCGTTCTGTAGGCTGATGAAGGTTCATTGAGAAGTGGGCTGGAGGTATCAGAAGTGCGAATGCTGACATGAGTAACGATAAAGAGGGTGAAAAACCCTCTCGCCGGAAGTCCCAGGTTTCCTGCACGACGTTAATCGGAGCAGGGTGAGTCGGCCCCTAAGGCGAGGCTGAAGAGCGTAGTCGATGGGAACCAGGTTAATATTCCTGGACTTTCTATAAGTGGTGATGTGGGGACGAAGAAGGCTAGGTGAGCCGGGCGTTGGTAGTCCCGGTACTGGCATGTAGGCGGAGAGACCTGGCAAATCCGGTTTCTCGATACGCAGAGGTGCCGAGTGGTCCTGACCCTACGGGGTGCAGGGAAGTCATTGATGCCAAGCTTCCAGGAAAAGCTGCTAGCCATAACTTATAGAGAACCGTACCGCAAACCGACACAGGTGGACAAGTAGAGAATACTAAGGCGCTTGAGAGAACTCGGGTGAAGGAACTAGGCAAAATGGTACCGTAACTTCGGGAGAAGGTACGCCCTTGCTGGTTAGTTTACTTGCTAAACGAAGCTGGTGAGGGCCGCAGAGACCAGGTGGCTGCGACTGTTTATTAAAAACACAGCACTCTGCAAATTCGAAAGAAGACGTATAGGGTGTGACGCCTGCCCGGTGCCGGAAGGTTAATTGATGGGGTTATCTTCGGAGAAGCTCTTGATCGAAGCCCCGGTAAACGGCGGCCGTAACTATAACGGTCCTAAGGTAGCGAAATTCCTTGTCGGGTAAGTTCCGACCTGCACGAATGGCGTAACGATGGCCACGCTGTCTCCACCCGAGACTCAGTGAAATTGAAATCGCTGTGAAGATGCAGTGTACCCGCGGCTAGACGGAAAGACCCCGTGAACCTTTACTACAGCTTTGCACTGGACTTTGATGATAACTGTGTAGGATAGGTGGGAGGCTATGAAGTGCGGACGCCAGTTCGCATGGAGCCGACCTTGAAATACCACCCTGTTATTATTGAGGTTCTAACTTGGGCCAGTAATCCTGGTTGAGGACAGTGTATGGTGGGTAGTTTGACTGGGGCGGTCTCCTCCCAAAGAGTAACGGAGGAGCACAAAGGTACCCTCGGTACGGTCGGACATCGTACCAAGAGTGTAAAGGCAAAAGGGTGCTTGACTGCGAGAGTGACGGCTCGAGCAGGTACGAAAGTAGGTCTTAGTGATCCGGTGGTTCTGAATGGAAGGGCCATCGCTCAACGGATAAAAGGTACTCCGGGGATAACAGGCTGATACCGCCCAAGAGTTCATATCGACGGCGGTGTTTGGCACCTCGATGTCGGCTCATCACATCCTGGGGCTGAAGCAGGTCCCAAGGGTATGGCTGTTCGCCATTTAAAGTGGTACGCGAGCTGGGTTTAGAACGTCGTGAGACAGTTCGGTCCCTATCTGCCGTGGGCGTAGGAAAATTGAGAGGAGCTGCTCCTAGTACGAGAGGACCGGAGTGGACGAACCTCTGGTGTACCGGTTGTGACGCCAGTTGCATTGCCGGGTAGCTAAGTTCGGACGGGATAACCGCTGAAAGCATCTAAGCGGGAAGCCTCCCTCAAGATGAGTTTTCCCATGAAGCCCGTTGAAGACTACGACGTTGATAGGCGAGGTGTGGAAGCGCAGTAATGTGTGAAGCTAACTCGTACTAATTGGCTGATTGTCTTGACCATATAACCTGAATTGCTTCGGAATATGGCAACAAAAGATTAGAGCCGAAAGGCAACTTGTGTTACCCTTACTTCTTTACCAGCCTGACTGGCAAGACAGTTAATCCTGTCAACCCCAGTTTAGGATAACCAGTTTTCCTGGCGACCATAGCGGTCTGGAACCACCTGACTCCATCTCGAACTCAGAAGTGAAACAGACCCGCGCCGATGATAGTGTGAGGTGTCCTCATGCGAAAGTAGGTCATTGCCAGGGCTTTATTCCAAAGCGGCCTTTGTGCCGCTTTTTTTATTTGTGCTTTTTGAATCGTTTGAATGTTGTTTTGGGAACAATGCGAAGTATTGCATCTGATTATCCATTAAGAGTTCAATCTAGACTCTCACACATGACTGCAAGTACTCGCAAATACCGGTCATTGACTCCAACTGAGATGATATAATCCGGCAATCCACTTGAGTGGGTCGAGATCACTAAGTAACTAATAGTGATCCGCTAAGCTTCATCATCTAAATCAATAAGAACCATTCTCAATTGTAGAATTTGTGGTATGCTAACAACCCTTGAAATATGCCAATATTGTAATAATATTCTTCTCGTAAGTTATAAGTAAATAAAGTAAAATTAATTACCATTACAAGGAAGTAGAGTAGTATGTTAGTTAGTCGAGTTTATGAATTCATTGAAGCTATAAAAAAAATTAAACATAGCTTAGACAATGTAGACAAAGAATTACTGCATGCTTTTCAAGAAAAATTTCCTTCTCGTTTAGACTCTGCTGCAAAAACATTACCAACTTCAGAGTCACTTGTTACTGAAGAAGAAATTCAATGGCTTCAAGAGCGTTTTGCTCAACGTTGGGATGCAATAGCGGATAAACCGGATGACTATACTTTTGATCCTCGAGGAAAAAATGCTCCTTGGGTTTTGCTCGCCAAAGAATTAGCACAATCTCTTAAAAAACCTTATTTAATGATCTTAATACCAAAACTCAGTACTATTGATCCGGAGAAATTTTCTCGTTTAGAGCAGGATCAAGATCCTCGATCTATTTATTTATCTGACGATGGTAAAACCTGGCACAGAATTCAGGGTCTTTTTGAAAGATTGCAACAACCTTCCGCCGTATTTTCGACCTACGACTTGAAGAAAATTAAACCTAGAGCATTAACATTAAGAGAAATGTTTAGAATCCGCTCTAAAAAAGGGGAAGAGTTAGCTAAAGAGATTCATAACGAGACTTATGCAAATTTTTGGGATTATATCATTCGACGTGTTGCTCCGACTTGGCAACAGAAAGGAAAATGCCCGGACCATTTATTGCCACAATTACTAGAAGTAGTCGAGCTCTACTTTAGTGCAAAAGCTAGCAATCAAGATTTGCAGGAATTTAAGAAAAAACTGAAGAACTTGATTATCGATTTAGAAACCTGCCCACTGGAAGATATCAATCATTTCTATGGGATAGAAATTTATGGCAAAGAACATAATCATTATCTTGTCGATGTTTTACTCGATTGCTTTGAGGAATCATGTTCTCTAGAAGAAAAACTTGCAGACGTAGCACGATGGCTTTGTCGCTATGATCCTACGTTAGTGAGTAAATGTAAAAATTTAATACCCGTATACAAAATATTAAAAGTAGGAGAATATTTTGATGTCACGCACTTAAGTCAGCTTCTAGCAAAACTTGATTCGAATGTTGTAGGTATTACACCCAAAGTTCAAGAGCTTATAGCTAAAATTTCTACAACTGGAGTAATCCCTAACGGGGCAATTTCTAAAGAAATTATTCTGGAAATAAGAAAACTTTATGCATTGCGTTGGCAATCGATTAAAGATACACCCAATGACTACTTGAGAAAATCAAACGAGGAAAATCGTTCATGGATTCGATTAGCTCAGTATTTAGCTGGGGCTGGTTATATTGAGCCAAATTATTATAAGTTATTAATTCCAACATTAACTCTTGATATCGATCCTATTACTCGAGAAATTCAAACTAATTATCCATTGACACGTTTTATTTTGTCAGAAGACGAAAAAGAGTTGATTTATTTGCCTAATTGTATAGGACAACACCAATCAAATGGAACCTTTTATCATTTTTCTGGTAATCGATTTCGTACATTAACTAGCAAAGAATTGGAGCGTCTTCCGTTCGCGGAGTCACAATTCTATGAATATTATGCACAATTTATTGCTACTGAAGAAGAATGTTTGCCGATTAAACGGTCAACAGTTATGGCTCTCAAAGATTTAGTCAATGGGACTTTAAATCCTTATGCTTTGCGATTAGGTCATAACATCACAAAAGATCAAGAAAGAATTGCTGAAGAGGCTTATTTTAAATTCTTTGAGGTACTAAATAATTTACCGAGTGATGAATTAGCTAGACTTTATGCGCATACTGTTATTTGGCGAGGACAAAAACGAAGTGTTCATGAGATTCTTAAAGAAGTTCAATTAAACGAAACTCCCAAAAAGTTCGAACATGAGAATACAGGTCGTCCAGACAACCCAGACTCCACTAAAGTAGAGAGTATGATTGAAAGAAATAGCTCAAATCATCAAGAGGTTGTGACAGAACCTAAAGTAGTCATAGCACCGCCAAAACAACGTGAATGTATTGCTCTGGCATCACAGTATTTTCTAAAATTAGTTTGCGACTATGCTCCTGATACACTCTTTACCTCCGATATTCATAATATTTCCTTGGCAGCACTTGAGGAAATGCGACTTTGCTCCGCACAACGAGTCTTTCGTGATTGGGACAATATTGATGATAAAGAAGCAACTAGACGTGCTCTAACCATTCTTGTAGCCTTAATTACCCATAATTTCAGCTACCTGGTTGGGACAAGCACTTCACTACAGTTTTGGGATCAGAAAAACAGCATTACTGCCACTGGCAAAGAGCTTTTTAAAGCATTAGAGTATGCTTTAGAGAATGGAGATTTTAGTAAAATTCGTTTTATCTATACCTATAGAATACGGAATATCGTTGCCAAAGCATTGGCGCAAAAAGATATTATTACCAGTTTTACCCGCTATGAAGACACGTTGGATTGGTTAAAGTCAATCAAAGATGAATCCATGTTTGATCCTAAAAATCAGGTTTACTTTGACCCTGAAATTTTATTAGCAGTGTTAACCCCGTTAGCTGAAAAATTTAATGAAAAATCAAGGCTATTGATCGAGGGATTTCTTGATCAATTAGTGAAGACACGCATGCAGTCGGAAAATCAGTATTTGCAGTGGGTTCGAATTAATGTTGAGTTTAATAAATTACTCAACAACAAGGGATTACCGCTAAAAACTCGCGACTCAATGCTCTCAGCATTAAGATCAAATAACCAGGCTTTAAATAGTAGCGATTTGAATTCAACATTTGTTCGTTTTCTGACCCAGCGCTTGGCAAGTATTGCTATGCGTAAGACAAAACGGCAGGGTATATTTGACACTAACCCAGGGCAATTTGGAGCAAACTATCATCAAGCCAAAGAATACTTTGAACAATATGTTTCCACGGTAGTTGCCAGTGGCACAAATGAACTCAGTATTTCTGAGATAGTGAATCAGTTAAAAACTAAAAGCATGATTATAAGTAACGGGGTAATGATGCAGTATTTAGAGTCTATTACCAAATCTATCCCTATACTGCATTCAGGCCAGGATCTTATGTCCACAGAGCCAGTCACATTAGGGCTAACCCGGTTATTTTAAAAATTGAGTAGTAATTTTAAGAAAATTGTCATAGCGTTTTAAAGGAATCTGGCCAGATTCTAACGCCGAAATTATTGCACAACCAGGTGTATCATGGTGATTACAGTTACGAAATTTGCAATTCTTACTGTAGTGCTTTAGTTCGCGGTAGCCATCAACGATTTCATTCAAAGGCATATGCCATAAACCTAATTCTCGCACTCCAGGTGAGTCAATTAACGCTCCTCCATTTGGAAGATGGTACAACCGAGAGTTGCGGGTAGTATGGCAACCCAATTCAGAGATTAACGAAATCTCAGCAGTTTGAATATTGGCTTCATGCGGCAAGATGCCAGCAATCAACGAAGATTTACCCACACCGGATTGACCGACGAAGACACTGATATGATGATTCAATGCCTCTTGTAACCGTAAATAAGATTCTGAATCATTCTGACAGGTAAATAAGAGTGTATAGCCCAAGGGCTCATAAAATGCTTCTAAGTCCGTGCGAATTGATTTACAAGCCAAGTCGACTTTATTAAGAACGATGCATATTTTTAATTTTAAAGATTCGGCCATGACCAAATAACTATCAAGTAAAGGCCAAGATAATTCAGGTTTGGCAGCAACAACCACCATAATTTGGGTGATATTAGCGGCAATTGGTTTAAAGTCTCCACGTTTATCAGGGCGTCCTAACATAGAATCTCGAGGAAAACGACTAAGTACAACACCTTGACCAGTACCCTCGGGTTGCCAAATGATACGATCACCGGCAACCAAAGAATCAATATTGGGACGAATTGAACAATGAATGCGATTTCCTGAGTTATCTTCAATTTCAGCATGGCGACTAAATCGCGTGAGCACTAAGCCAGTAAGGCAGGATTCATTAGTGATTTCTGCGCTGGAAAGATAGTTTGCCTGTATTTTTTGAATACGTGCTGATTGCTGTTTATTAACTCGCCTTTTACTCATGATTTAAAAATAGTCTATAATTGCCAAGGCTTATACAAGTCTTAAGATTCTTTGTTTAATTTTACCATATAAGCGGAGCTCTTTTATAATTCCTACTAATCAGCAATAAAATCGAGTTCAAGAAATACTAATTATAAGGCGACAAGTTTCATGAAAGTTTACCTGGTTGGAGGAGCTGTACGTGATCAATTACTGGGTTATCCAGTAAAAGAGCGTGATTGGGTGGTTGTTGGTGCAACTCCCGAACAAATGCTTCAACTAGGCTATCAGCAAGTTGGCCGTGATTTCCCTGTATTCTTACACCCTCAAACAAAAGAAGAATATGCGTTGGCTCGAATGGAGCGTAAATCGGCCCCAGGATACTATGGCTTCAAATGCGATTTTAATCCCAATGTTTCTTTAGAAGATGATTTATTGCGTAGGGATTTAACCATTAATGCTATGGCCATGGATACCAATGGCCATTTAATTGATCCTTACAATGGCGAGACTGATTTAAAAGAAAAACTGTTAAGACATGTTTCTCCTGCTTTTATTGAAGATCCAGTACGTGTCCTTCGAGTTGCCCGCTTTGCCGCACGCTATCATCATTTAGGATTTAAATTGGCTGATGAGACAAGAGCTTTGATGTACCTGATGGTAAAACGCGGGGAGTTAAATCATCTGGTCGCTGAACGTGTGTGGCAAGAGTGGTTTCGAAGTTTTGAAGAGAAAAATCCAGAAGTATTCATTAGTACTCTAAGGGCTTGCGGGGCGCTCAAAGTCATTTTGCCTGAACTTGATGTTCTTTTCGGAATACCTGGCCATAAAAAATATCATCCCGAAGTGGATAGTGGCATGCATACACTAATGGTACTCGAAAAAGCGGTCACTCTATCCGCTGATCCAATGGTACGATTTGCGGCACTTGTTCATGATTTAGGAAAAGGAGCTACGCCAATGAACGAGTGGCCACGACAAGTTCAGCATGAAATAAAAGGTGTAGAGATTATCAGGAATTTATGCACTCGTTTGCGAATTCCAGCTGATTATCGTAAGTTTGCAGAAACGGTGTCTCGCTTCCATTTAAATATCCACCGTTTTTTTGAGCTAAGGCCACAGACAAGAATTAAGGTCCTTGAGCAAACCGATGCGTTTAGGCGTCCTCAATTATTTGAAAAACTACTGCTTGTGTGCGAGGCCGATGCGAAAGGACGAGGATCAGCAAAAAATGAGTATAAACAAGCCGAAAATTGGCGCCATTTATTGAAAGAATGTGCGAAAATATCTGCGCAAACATTTATAGCCCAGGGATATGAAGGGGAAGCGATTAAAAAAGCATTGCATCAACAGCGTGTTGCTTGTGCTGAACAATTGGAACTTAAATATGAAGAACAACGATAACTTAATCTGGATTGATTTGGAAATGACTGGTCTTGATCCAGAAAAAGATCACATTATAGAAATTGCAACAATAGTGACAGATCCACACTTAACAATTTTAGGAGAAGGTCCAGTATTTGCTATCCATCAAGAAGAGGCATTACTTGCAGGAATGGATGATTGGAATACGAAACAACATAATCAATCGGGACTGGTTAAGCGCGTTAGAGAATCGTCAATTGATGAAGCGCAAGCTGAGCAGAAAACAATTGAGTTTCTAAAAAAATATGTGGATAAAGGCAAATCGCCAATGTGTGGCAATAGTATTTGTCAGGATAGACGATTTTTATACAAGTACATGCCTGAGTTAGCGGCTTATTTTCATTACCGTAATCTGGATGTGAGTACTTTAAAGGAATTGGTTAAACGTTGGCATCCTAAGTTAATCAATGGGGTAACCAAGGAGTCTAAACATTTAGCGCTTGATGATATTAAAGATTCGATTATCGAACTTGAATACTATCGTCAACATTTTATTAACATACCGAGTAGAGAGTCATGATTGAACGGGAACAGTTAGTATTACCAGAGGGTGCAGATAAATTATTACTTCATTCTTGCTGCGCCCCTTGCTCTGGTGAAGTGATGGAGGCCTTGCTTGCTTCTAAAATTGATTTTTCCATTTTCTTTTACAATCCCAATATTCATCCCGTGCAAGAATATGAAATTCGAAAACAGGAAAACATAGAATTTGCTAAAAAGCATAATATTCCTTTTATTGATGCTGATTACGACAAAGATAATTGGTTTACCCGAATCAAAGGATTAGAGTGGGAACCTGAACGAGGAAAACGCTGCACAGCATGTTTTGACATGCGATTTGAGCGTACGGCTTTATACGCTTATGAACACGGATTTCCAGTAATCAGTAGTTCTTTAGGTATTTCGCGATGGAAAGACATGAATCAAATTAATGATTCTGGTATTCGTGCGGCAAGCCGTTATCCTAATATTGTTTACTGGACTTATAATTGGCGAAAAAACGGTGGATCAGAGCGCATGTACCAGATTGCCAAACGCGAAAATTTTTACAAGCAAGAATACTGTGGTTGTGTTTATTCGTTACGTGATACTAATCTTTGGCGTAAAAAGAATGAGCGAGAAAGGATTAAAATAGGGATAAATTACTATAGTGATGATGAAAACAACGCAACGCAGTCTTCTGATAATCGGGAGTCGGAATGATTTTTCATCAGAATGAGCAGGATGACTGTAACCACGGTCATCACCATGATCATGAACATGGTCATTCGCACCACCATAATATCTCACAATTTAATAGTGCTTTTTTAATTGCGATTATCGCCAATGGATTATTTGTAATCTGTCAGGTGATTTTTGCCTACCTTGCAAATTCGACCAGTTTGTTGGCTGATGCTGTGCATAATTTAGGTGATGTGCTTAGTTTAATTTTGGCCTGGATAGCCAATGGATTATTAAAACGCTTGCCCACTAACCATACCACCTATGGTATGAAAAAAACCTCTATTCTGGCGGCACTGGCAAACGGAGTCTTGTTGGTATTTACTTGCGGTATTATTGCCACCGAAGCAATGTATAAATTGTTTTCACCCACAGAAGTTCATGCCGTTTCTGTCATTATCGTTGCCAGTATAGGTATATTGGTGAATGGGGCGACTGCTGCTTTATTTTTGCGTGGAACAGACGATTTAAACATTCGTGGTGCCTTTCTGCATTTACTCTATGATGCCCTAATCTCTGTTGGTGTAGTCCTTTCAGCGACGATCCTCTACTTCACCGGTTGGTTATGGATTGACCCGGTGGTTGGTTTATTAATTGCCTTTCTAATTCTTAAAGGTACCTGGTCGTTATTTACGGATAGCTTTCATTTAATAATCGATGCAGTACCTCGAGGCATTTCCTGGATGGAAGTACGTGATTCATTGCAAGCTGAGCCGGGTGTTAAAGAAGTACATGACCTACATATATGGGCATTAAGTACTAAAGAGAATGCATTGTCAGTGCATTTATATATGCCAGATACGCCAATGAGTGATGAAGCAAGATTAGCATTGGTTAAGATGTTACGCAAAAAACATCAGATTCATCACGCAACTATTCAAGTAGAAGGTAATCTATCGTTTTGTGAAGATGCCTGTAAACCCATTCTTGATTGAGGATGGGCTTACAGGATTCTATTATTTAATTAAACTTGCAGACTCGTCTTCGGTTAGTTTCTTTTCAAGTCGGTCAGCAGCTACATAACTATCGTGAAGAATATCACGATAGAATGTCCGAGTAGATTCTTTCTGGCCAGTACGAGGGTTATCAAGCGCTTCTCGAGAAAGTTTTTGAATACCATTGTAAAGTACATACTTATCTTGCTCATTTTGATCTACCTTTTTTTCGAAGGCGTCAATTAATTTGTATATTTCAGCTACACGGTGAGGAACTCTTATTGATTTATTATCAATCTGAATGTTAACTCCCCCGCGTAAGAACCCAATTCCTCCTAAATCCCAGGTTGAGGTTTTGATATGGGTTTTTATTGCTTCTAAACCATTTTCATAGCGCTGAGGAGATATACTTTTCTCTTCCTTATAGTACATTTCAAGGGATTTTGGTGCAGTTTGAAGCCGTTGCTCAAAATAGCTGGTTAACTTTGACGAGTTCTTTACAGCCTCTTGTAATGCTCGTTGCGTATTAAGGTGTTTTTCACGATTTTTATTCAATGCTTGTAGCTCAAGATCTCTATTCTCTGCATAAATTTTCTCAATAACCAAGGGATTTAACGTTTTATTGGCTAAATTACTTGCCAGGTTCTCTTTGTAACTGGTTGGATAGTCTTCAGCTACTTCATAAATTAAAGAAAAAATATAACTCACTTCATCATCAAATACATAAGATTGTGGATAAGAGGGTTGTTTATTTTCAAGAAAGAGAACAGCAAACTGTTCATTTTTTTCTTTTTGAAGTTCAGCTTGTGCTACTAGCTCGGCTAAAATATTTCCTAAAAAGTCACCTGCTCCCCCTCTAACAAATGCTTCTCCTTTGGCGCCAAAACATAATTTACTAAGTTTTTTGATTAATTGAGGGAAATTACTATCTCGAAGGCAAATAATTTCTTTGGCTAAATCTTCTCTTTCTTTTTTGGCGAGAGCAGACAGTTGTCCATAAAATGCAGTATCTATTTCTTCTTGTATTAGATAAGCAGCTTTATTTTCCGCTTCTTTAAATTTCTCAATGCTAGGCATTATTAGTCTCAATATAGTCAGTATCAATCTATTATAGGCAATAATGCTTAAGTGAAGATTAACTGTCGTGAGGGTGAACTTATACCGAGCAGAATTTTCTTAAACCGTTCACCCTGTATTCACAGCGCCTACTTCGGGTAGCTTTTTTTCTTTGAAAATGGACCTGCTGCATGAAATTTTGCTCGCAAATTATGTAGGGGCCATCAGTACACTTTATCCGACCTGATCACTTGTGGTGAATGATATATAAGGTAGTGTAAGTCTTATTTAGTTTTCTTGGTTTTTTTATCCAACAAAAAGGTTAGTCCTAACTCTGCCAGATAAGCTACCACACTCATTGTCTTAAGATTTTTTCCCTTCACTGCTTTGGAAGTCATCACACGCCTAATGATAAGCTGGATTAGTTTTAGCCGAATAAGATTAAGTATTGTTCTATAAATCATACAAATTTCCTTTTTTTACTTCTATTTAAAAGTTAGTCGACTAACGAAGGTAAATCAAATAATAGGAATTCTGCATCATCCAGTGATGAAATATTGATGTCCTTATTTAAGATGGCAACCCCGTCACCCGGATACACCTGATAATCATTAAGGATAAGCCTCCCACTTATTAGTTGAAGCCATCCACAGCGATTGTTTATAAATTCGTAATGGATTGAGTGGCTGGTGAAAAGATGGGCGCTGAATATCTTAACATCCTGATTGATTTTTATCATATTATTAAGATTTTCTTTTGACCCAATTAATAGCAATTCATTATGCAACTGCGGGATTGCTTTTTGTTGGTAAGTTGGCTTTAGATTTTTCTTTTCCGGTAAAATCCAAATCTGCAAAAAATGCACACTTTTTTTAAAGGAGTGATTGAATTCACTATGCTCTACCCCTGTGCCGGCAGACATGCATTGAATTTCTCCAGGACGAATAATCGACCCTGTGCCCATGCTATCTTTATGTTCCAGGGAGCCCTTAACAACGTAGGAAATAATTTCCATATCTTTATGAGGATGCCGTCCAAAACCTTTACCGGGTTTAACGGTATCCTCATTAATAACTCTTAGACAACTAAATCCCATGAACTCTGGCTCATAGTATCCGCCGAATGAAAATGTATGAAAGCTATTAAGCCAGTCAATTTTAGTATGTCCTCGAGCACTTCCATTTCTGATGACTATCATAGGAATACACATCTAAGAAAAAATTAATTTAAATATAGTACAACTTAACACGAATTCCTGATTGGCAAACTAAAGCAGTATTCATGCTGCTTTAGTTTGGGAAAAATTAAAGCACCCACTAAACAGAGACTTGATTGATAGTTAGTGTTAACCCTTGTCGATAGGCTTCGCAAGCTCCGGCTTGATCATTCAGCCGTTCCAGTAATTTGCCAAGTTCCAAATAGGATGCTGCTTCTGGGGTTATACTAAGACTTTTTTCAAAATAATGTCGTGCTTTACCCCATAGGTTGTTTCTAAGACTCAAGCGTCCAAGACAAAGGTATAAGGCCGCTGAATCTGGGTTTTTCTTCACCAGCGACTCTGCAAAAATTAACGGCTTATCCCCCAAATTTAATTGACCATAGAGGGTAATTAATTTTTCATCAAATTGTTTTCTCAAACAATGGCGAAGAATGGGTTCAGCTTTCACATCCTCATGCCGTTCAAGCAAAAAATTGCAGTAAATAGCCATAAGTTCAGCATTATCTCGTAAATCTTTAGGTAAACTTGCCACCATCTTGTTGAGAGCTTCTGGTTCTGTAAGCTCCGTCATTGCCTCTAGATAGGCTTGATGACGTAATAAGTCAAATCCCTTTTCTGAAAGCACATGGTTCTTTTTTAATGCTGGCAATAAAGCAATGAGTTGTGGCCAATCTTTAACCTCTTTATAAAGTCGCATTAATAACTTAAGGACATAAGGGTGATTAGGTGCTAAATCTTGTAAATGTCTTAAAGTGGCGAGGGCTTGTTCCCATTGCTTATTGGCCAGCTGCAACTGCGCTTGAGTGAGCTCGACAGCAATTTTAGCATCAGGCATGGATTGCTGGGCTTCGCGTAAATAATCATCACGCAGTTTATTATCACCCATCTCTTGTGCGGCGCGAGCGGCGGTTAGGTAATTTAATAAAGGAGAATCAGTATCAGGAAGTGCCTTGATTAAATGGTTTTTAGCTTGAGCCCAATGCCCCTCACTGAATTCAATCAATCCTCGTTGAGTTTTTGCTTGTGCTTTTTGTACACGACGTTTTGCTTGCCATCGACGAAAAGTTGCGGGACTTTTGCTAATTTTGCTTAAAATTAAAAGAACAGCGTGCAGTATGAAAAAGACTAGAATGAGGCCTAAAATAGCCACCCATAAACTGGTTTCTATTGTCCAGTGGTTAATAGCAATCAATAAATAGCCCGGGTCTCGGTTTAACTGCACACCTATCCATACTGAGACAAGTAAAACTATAAAAATTAGTAGGACACGTATCATTGGGAAAGCTCTCCTTCTTTGAGAGAAGACGCGCTCGATTGGACGTTTTTATTTTTTATCAATTGATTAAGTAAAGGCAATGCCTTATCCAATTTTGGCTTGGCCAGGATTAATTTTTGTTGTTGCAGATTTTGTAACTGTTGAATAATGGCTTGAGTTGCAGGAGCTTTTTCATCAAAAACCCGTTTTATAGTTTTAATGGTCTTCGTTAATGCCAATTGATAGACCTCAGGATTATTTTGTAACAAGGCCCATTCTGCTTCTTCCAAGTTTAAGCGAATGGTCTCTTCTAACAGACTGTGTTGCAATGGAGATAACAAAGGCTCAACGGCTTCATCGTGACGGCGAATGACAATTAAATTTCCCAAAGAGTTAATACTTTCACGTAATTGCTCACGCCATTGTGAAGTTTGCCCTGGCGTTGTCTTAGTTTGGGCCTTCGCTAAGGGCTGTTTTAAAGGTAATGCTGACACGTTATTTTGAATGGCGTCAATTTGACTGAGTAAGCCTGCAATATCTAATTTAGGCTGTGTCTTTAAATGGCTAATTTCTTGCGCAATAGCTTGCCTGATAGCAAAAACAGGCTGTTCAGACAAAGCGGACAGGAGAGCATCTGCTTGTTGTAAAAGACCAATAGTTGTTTGCTGATCATTGCTCCACTGAGCATTCATTTGCGCTAATTCTAAATAGTAGCGCGCCTTTAATAAAAGCCAATCTTCTTTTTGGTATAAACGTTGTTGCATTGCCGTACGTAACTCTTGGTCCAGAGCCTTAAGATGACTTTGCAATTCAGATTGCGATTTATCAAGTGATTCAACACTAGCTCCTATCGATTGTGTATCCAATTGCTGTTGCTTCAGGTTGTTCAATTTTGTGCTTAACGTGTGTGCTTCTTGAGTGGCTTGGGCTGCAAGTTGTTTATTGGTCTGCAATGAATAAACCGCACAGATCAAAGCAATTATCGCGAGTGCAGACGATAAAATAGCAATGGCTAAAAGTAGCTTGGAAAAATGGGGTACAATAGCCGTTTTGGTTTCTACCGAGGGCGCTATTTTCTTAGGGGCATCTGGATTGGGTTTGGGGGACGGCTTTTTAGTTTGTTCTTCTTTATTATTCGCCATGAACTAATCCTTGGTTAAATTGATGCAGACTTTGTAAAATGGTCTCAGGACTACTTACTACAATGTGCTGAATTCCTAATGACGCAGCGGCCTTTGCCAAACGCTCACTAATAACTAAACAAGGCGTATGACAAAGCCAATCATGGGCTGCACGACCAAACATCGTAAAAATATTTTGCATCGCTTGTTGGCTTGTAAACAGTATAATATCCACAGCGTTTTCCTGCCACAATGAAGAAACAAACTGAGGATTAAACTTGGGCATTATCCGTTTATAAACGTTAATTCCAGTGATTTTGGCCCCCCGAGCTGCTAACGTTTGTTCAATATCAACTCTACCTTCTTCTCCTTTAAATAAAAGCACAGTTTTGTGACCTACATCTTGTAAACAATCCAGCAGAAGTAAGGATTCGCTCGTGGATTGTGTTGGAATAAAATCCACAGGAATATTATATGCTTCCAGTGCTGCAGCTGTAGCGTGTCCTACAGCAATGACTTTAAGGGCCTCTGGCCATTTAATGTTATAATTCTTTAATGTGTCAAGTGCATAATTTACCGCATTTGCACTAATAAAAATTGCAAAAACAGCATCATTAAGGGCGGGCCGTGAAAAAGCAACAGGCTCAATCGCTAGAGCAGGACATTCAATCGAGATCCCTCCCGCCTCTACAATTGCCGCACTTAGCGCTTTAGCCTGTGCTAAGGGGCGTGTGTTCAAAACGGACAAACCCTGTAAGCAATAACTCATGATACTTTAGAAAGTAGTTTATTTGCACCCTTGCTAAGCAGCGCTTGGGCGCAATTATCAGCCATGCGCATTGATTCTGATTGACCTCCATGTTGATTATCCTCAATCATAATCGTGCCATCCGTACTCATTACGCGGGCACGTAAGAGTATTTGATCATTAGAGTGTGGTTTGCAATAGACTGCAAGTGGAACATGACAGTTGCCGCCCAACAGAGCATTTACATAGCGTTCTGCCTGAACACAAAGTGCTGAGAGTGTGTCATTTAAAGGGGAAAGATATTGTTGTAAAACGACATCATCCTGTCGGCATTCAATTCCAAGAGCTCCTTGTCCACAAGCCGGCAACATAATATCCTCGCTGAGAATTTCGCTGATGCTATCTTCCATACCCAGGCGCTCAAGTCCTGCAAGTGCAAGTATAATAGCGTCATACTCACCATTTTGTAATTTTTCTAATCGCGTATTCACGTTGCCGCGTAATGGTTTTATGACTAAATCAGGTCGTGCTGCCAATAATTGAGATTGGCGTCTTAAGCTGGTAGTTCCCACGACTGCTTTGTGAGGCAAGTTTTGTAATTTACAATGATTCTTAGAGATAAGCGCATCGGTAGGGCTATGCCGTTTGCTGATTATCGGCAGGCATAGACCTTCGGGAAAAGTAGCCGGCACATCTTTCATAGAATGAACAGCAATGTCTGCCTGTTTATCAAGCAGGGCCTGTTCAAGCTCTTTAACAAAAAGACCTTTGCCTCCTGCAGCCTGAAGCTTATCCTTTAGGAATTTATCACCGGAGGTTAACATGGGTACAAGTTCTACATGCACAGGGTGAATTTCTTGAATTTTTTTGGCAATAAAATTAGCTTGCCATAATGCCAAAGGGCTTTTTCTTGTAGCAATACGTATGGTATCCACTTTAACTTCCAATAATATTTTGCAAATCATAACATTATTCAGGAAGAGGCGAGATACTGCAATTTGAAATCAATGGACTCTTACGATATCGGAAATCCATGCTAGTAATTAAGAGTAATCATGGATGGGCATCTACATATTCAAAAATGTGTTTTGTAAGCTCTCGATTTTTCCCTTCTCTATTTTGGCAACTATCTCTCTATTTTTATTAGCCATGTCAAAATGATCTCCACGATGTATGCTGTATTTCAGAGTTAAGTGATTTAAATTTTATCAACCTGGATCGTGTAATACAAATAAATGATTTCTCTCTCATTTGGAGAATGCTTTCTCTAGCATGTTGTTTTAATACCATTATAAAATGGAACAGATTAAGGGATTAAACAGCAATAAAAATGAAGAATTTCAAAAAAATTGTGAGCTATCTCGATAGTTCTATGCAGCGAAGTTTGTCGAATTCCGCGCATCAACTTGTGGCAGTCGGTGCAATTGCGTTTTTTGGATTTCCGCTATTTTATTGGATTTGGGCCGTACTGTTCCCCCAATATTATGAAACGGTGGGCTTTCGTTTTGTTGGGAGTATGCTTGGTTTAGGGCTTATGTTAACGCCGTACTGGCCCGCTGCATGCAAACCTTATTTACCGGGTTATTGGTTTTTAACCATTCTTTATACACTCTCGTTCTTTTTTGCTTACTCTTTTCTCATGAATCAAGCAAGTGACATATCGGCGATGTCATTGCTCTGCAGTGTCTTTTTATTGGTGTTGCTAGTTGATTTATTGAGCCTTACTGTATTGCTATTGCTAGGATGGGGATTAGCACTTATTTGTTATTATTTAATGTCATCCCAACTTTATTTTGGGAAAGAACATCTTGAAATGGCGATTGTGTTATTTTTTGTCATTATTGCTGGCTCTACAGTAAATTATAAAACAGCAATGCTACAGCAACAGCGTTTAGCGGGTATGGCTGCTGCTGCTGGAATGATCGCGCATGAATTGCGTACACCGTTGCTTGGGATAAAAAGTGGTGCAAAAGCGATGGCTCATTACTTGCCCCATCTATTTAGGGGGTATTACTTAGCCAAAGAGCATGGATTATTAAGTTCTTCAATTAGGGAGACCAGGTTACAGCAATTGGAAGAGGTGAGTGAGCGAATTATCAGCGAAA
Source organism: Legionella hackeliae (assembly GCF_000953655.1). Taxonomy (NCBI): domain Bacteria; kingdom Pseudomonadati; phylum Pseudomonadota; class Gammaproteobacteria; order Legionellales; family Legionellaceae; genus Legionella; species Legionella hackeliae. The sequence continues at coordinate 2,904,067 of NZ_LN681225.1, read as the reverse complement.
TTAATTATGCAAATACGATAATTGACATGTTATTGGTAAAAGCAGGAAGGGAAAACTCATTACTAAACTGTGCTTTGGAAGTATGTTCGATGGCCGAATGTTTAAAAGAAGCATTGGCCCGTTACCCTTTTAAATCAATGCAAGAACGTTCCTTAGTGAATTCACAGGGTGATTTTATTTTTACAGGTTCAAAATTGTTAATGCAACATATTCTCTTTAATCTTTTAAAGAATGCTTTATATATCATTGCCACGGCACAAAAAGGAGAAATTACCATCTGGACAGAAAATGGCGAGAGATACAATACGCTTTATTTTAAAGATTCTGCTAAGGGAATGTCTTCACAACAACTCTCAAAATTATTTAATCATTTCTATACAACCACCTTCATGGGCACGGGGTTAGGATTATCGTTTTGTAAATTAGTTATGAATCGTTTTGGTGGTGATATTCGTTGCGAATCGGTTGAAGGAAAATACACTCAGTTTGCGCTATTTTTTCCAGTCATTTGAATCTGTTTTATTTGGGAAAATTAGTCACTCATGTTATTTTATATTCAGTATACATCATAGACTCGCAATTCTTTGTAAAAAATAATTTTTAAAACTCAATGTTTTATATTGTTAATCAATGGCTTAGAGTTAACTGCTTAAAAATTCTGTAAGTTTTAGAATGTACTTATCGGTTTTAATGCTTAAGTAAGGCAATGTTTTTGCTATAAGGAAACGAGGCTCAGGAGGAGCTATGCAACATTTTTCAATACCAACCTGCTACTTTCCAAGTACGGCCCTATTTATTGATGATAGCCGTGATTTTTTATTAAATTTTGTGCTTCAGTTAGATGAAGGGCTTGCGTATCGCGTTTTTGATTCTCCATTTGATGCTTTGGATTATATTCATAAAAAAAATTGTGAATTGGTTATGCTCAGTCAGCGTTGTTTAAGCGAGTATACAGAAGCTAACAATTGTCCCTTGACTAATCACACCATCAATCTCAATTTGAGTGCTATTCATGCCGAAATCTATAATCCACGTCGTTTTTCTGAAATTTCAGTAGTGGTTGTTGATTATGCAATGCCTGGTATGGATGGCATCGAGTTTTGTCGTAAAATTGGTAACACAAATATCAAAAAAATTCTGTTGACCGGTCAAGCTGATGAGAAACTCGCAATTGAAGCATTTAACGAAGGACTAATTCATCGTTTTATTCAAAAAAGCGACCCACATGCTGCTGAATTGATTACCAGAAGTATTTATGATTTGCAGCTTCAATATTTTCAGTCAATGTCCGACATGATTGTGCGTATGTTATCTGTAACATCACCAAGCTGTTTGCATGATAACAAATTTGCTGAATTTTTCCGACAACTTCGCTTGGAAAAAGGGATTGTAGAATATTATTTGGCAGACAATTCTGGTAGTTTTCTGTTATTGGATGATGATGCGAATGCTAGTTTTCTTATTGTCAAAAATGAAGCGGACATGCGTTTACATTACGATCTTGCATTAGACAATGGTGCTAGTGAAGACGTTCTTGATCAACTCGCCGGCGCTGAAAAAATCCCTTGTTTTTGGCAGGAAGCAACACGCCCCCCCGAATGGAATGATTGGGCTGCTTGCTTAATACCCGCCCATCGCTTTGTGTCTGAAGAGACTTATTTTTATGCCTATACTCAAGGACCGGCTCTATTTGATGTACATCAGGATAAAATAGTCTCTTATCATCAACATTTAGAAGAAATTGATGCCGAAGAATTGTTACTAACCTAGGAACGTTATAATTTCCACTGTTGTTGTTTTTAAATCCTGCCATTGCGAACTTAGTGAAGCAATCCAGTCAAAGCCCATCAAGCTCGATACTAGATTGCTTCGTGATGCTAGCAAAAACAGTATCTCGCTTTAGGACCCAAACAACTAAAGATTGTGAAATAAAGGAAGATCCCGTCCATGTTTTTTAATAGCCAATAAGCAATCTACTATTTTGCTCAGTTCATCCTGTTGATGATTCGTATTGACCGATAAACGGATAAGAGCATTGTTTTTGGGCGTTGCAGGTGAGCAAAACACCGCTCCATGGATATTTACTTTCTCAAGCTCATTACGTAGCCAAATCGTATTAGCCTCATTACCGGTATGAAGTGGAACAATTTGTGAATCACTTCCTCCCAAATAAAATCCGGCGTTTTCTAAAGATGAACGCAAGAATAGAGCATTAGCGTGTAGTTTTTCACGTCGCCATTCTTCTTTAGCAATGATTGCAATGGATGCATGAAAACCTGCCAAATCATGTGGTAGAAGTGTAGAACTAAAAATAGTTGGCAATGCGGTATAGCGAATTAATTCAATCAAATTGCTGTTGGCAAGAATAATGCCCCCACGCCCTGATAACGCTTTAGCAAGACTGGCAGTAATAATGTCTACGTCGTTTTCTAAACCTAAGGAAGCAACCAAACCGCTGCCTTGGGGTCCATGCGTCCCTAAAGAATGAGACTCATCAACAATCAGCAGGCAATTGTATTTCTTTGCTAATTTTGTATATTCTTTTAGAGGGCTGATGGTGCCGGTTGTGCTATAGATTGAATCGACTGCAATAATTCCAGAACCATACCGCTTCAAACGTTTTTCCAGCGATGCGACTGAATTGTGTTGAAAAGGAATTGGTTTGGCATTCGCAGCTTTGACTCCCTCCCAAAACGACATATGGGCATAAAAATCTAAATAGACTGGCAAATCACGAGGAGCCAGGGCCTGGATTAAACCTATATTCGCACACCAACCCGATTGGGCTAACAAACATGACGGATAGCCAGTGAAATTAGCAAACTTCTGTTCGCAGTCAGCGAGTAAACTATCATCCGTTAAGAAAACAGGCGACTGCATCTGACCATTACCATAAGCCATCATGGCAGCGATTTGTGCCTTTATCAATTTATTATGGCGGCTGATATGTAAATAGTCATTGCTTGTAAGCATCAGCGCATCGGGTGAGGGTGTTTTACCTTTAAGAATATGTTGACCTTGCCAGGATTGTTGAACTCTGCCTTCAAAATATTGCTGCATGGCATGTAGAATGAAAGGAGGAAAATCATCATTGTGTCTATCAGACATTCTTTGGGTACAACTGAAAGCGTGTTGTCTATTGTACTCTACCATCTAGTAGCCAATCCTGCATGCGACCGATGTAATTAAATCGCGGTGGTAACTTTTTATTATTAATATGGTTATAACAAGCTCAGCGTGCGCCGTCAATTCTGTGAAATTTTTATTAAAATTAATGCGGAGAAGATATTTTTTGTAGATGAGCTTTTTACTAGATGAAGCTCTGTGGTAGTTTCCTCAATTTTAGTATGCTGTTTGGATTTACACGAGCTTACTAGTACGAGGAATTAATGGATGAGCAATTATTTTGCAAATAAAGTGATTTGGATTACTGGAGCTTCTTCTGGAATAGGAGAAGCGTTAGCTTTGGCACTTGCTCAAGAAAATACTTGCTTAGTTCTATCTGCTCGTCGTGAAGAGGAGCTGTCTCGTGTTGCAAAAATGTGTCAGGAGAAAAAGGCTGAAACTTTGGTTTTACCCATGGATCTGTCTTCATTCGATACCTTTGAGGCCTGTACACAACTTGTTTTAGAGACATTTAAACGCATCGATATTTTGATACTTAACGCCGGTATTAGTGGTTATGGACGTGTGGTTAAAGTCCCTTTCTGGGCAGAACAAGAATTATTTAATGTTAATTTTTTATCAACGATCGCTTTAACTAAAGCAGTGTTACCCAGTATGTTGGACAATAAAAAAGGGCAAATTATAGCGATCGCGAGTGCCTTGGCGTATATAGAATATCCTGAGCGTGCACCGTATGCCGCGTCTAAACATGCAATGCTTGGCTATTTTCATTCATTAGGATTCGAAGTTGAGGGCCATGGACTGCACGTTGGCGTCGTGTGTCCGGGTTTTGTTAAAACATCTCTTGGTAAAAAAGCATTTAATGAACAAGGCAAACCTTGTAATGTAGAAAATCCAGGGCAAAAAGAAGGTTTGGCTGTCGATGTTTGTGCACAAAAGATAATTAAATCAATCAAAAAAAGGAAGAGAGAAGTTTACATTGGGCGCTATGAGCCTTGGGTAATACGATTACGCCGTCATTTTCCCAGGGTCTATTTTTCGATGCTTTCGTTTATTTGGAGACATTGGCAGAAAAAATTAAAGGAAAAAATCTAACAGTCAAAATTATTTCCATTCAGCAATTTTTCGCATGATAAGCCCTGCACCGTAAAGAACTACCCCTGTTAATAATAAGCATCCAATTCGAACAATTGTCGGTGTTGATGAGGCATCGTAAAGCAGGGCTTTACCCGCCGCAAAGCTTAAAACTAATAATGCAGAACGAGCCATCACTCTGTCTTTACGGTAAAACGCGAAAGAAATGACCAGTATTGCATAAAATAGCCATGAGGCTGAAACAGCAAGTGAACCATAATCAGTCATCAGCCTATAAAGTCCTGTTATTCCTAATAAGTGCGCAGAACCCAGTAATAAATACTCAAACTCTTCCCTATTGAGTGATTTCTTATTATTCAGAAAGAGGAGTGCCCAGATACTAAAAAATGCGGCAAATGAAACAATGAGCCATGATAGGTCAAACCCTGTTAAAAGGTTAGATAGCATACATAAGTATTCAATAGCTAAAATAGCAAAAATGGCTAAGCTTGGGATAAAAAAAGCCCGACTTTTAGTGGTCTGCGGTATCAATAAAGAGCCGAGAAGAATGAGCACAAATAGCCAGGGCCGCACATCAACTGGTAAAAGTTCAAGATAAATGGAATGAAAGGCAACCAGAGTGACAAACGCAAGAATCACTGATTGACTGTTTAAACTCTGCGTCGGGAACCATTTTTTGGCGGAGAGATAAAGGCTTAATAAAAATCCGGCAAACAGTAAAGAAATCCAGGGTGCTAAATGGGGATAACTGCGATCAATAAAATAATATTCCATAACGTAAAAAATAATAAGCACGGGGAAGAAACTCCAGGCTTCAGTTTCGGTGAGATATTGTTTGGTTGTTTGCGTATAAAAATAAGTACCCAGCGAAAATATAAGAAAATGCAAAGCAAGAATCACAGCAATGAGGATATTTGCATCCAAACCAAAACCGACAATACTCGAGGCTAAAATCGCTAAATAGGCGGCGAGCATCGTTAAAGTTCTTGAGTGAACCCAAATTGAAATGGTTGCAAAGGTTAAAGAGCAGACGACAAAATAATACAAGGAAAAAATTGCTGTGGTCTCAAGACCAAGCACAATTGGGGCGATATACGCGCCTACTGCTGTCACAATGGCATATAAGTCATGTTTAATCTTGATGTATAACCAGATGCACAATATTGAAATAAGTACCGTAAGCGCAATAGCTGTTTGAAATAATATTAATGAATAGAGGCGGTACGCAGCAAAAGTAGCGAGGTAAAGAATGATAATACCTGCAGCAGGTAACAGACTCGCATAGCTTCTATCCGTAGGCAAGAGCATATAGCCCGCTCCTATTAACGCAAGGCCAAGCAAATGGGCGAGACCAATTTGTCTGGCAGGTGTTAGCCAGCCAGAATCCATCGTTAATTTAACAATAAAACCAGCAGCTACAATAAAGCAAATAATGGCTATAATTCCTAGCCAATTGCCTGGCTTGACCGCTTGTTTCTCTTTCGGGGGTGTTGTTGCAGTAGAGGGGACTATTTCCGCTGTCCATTGCGATTGATCTGATTCTTTATGTAATTGAGCCTCAAGAGTTGAGACACGAGTCTCAAGTGATTTTAATTGTGCTTCAAGATTCTCTGTATCCATCTTTTCCTCAAAACAACATCGTTAATTAGGACTCAATATCCATAATGGTTTTTTTTTCACACCAGTCTAGGTGTCACAAAATCAAGTTATGGTAAGTGACAAATTAAAAAATGAAAAGATTCATGTGATGCGTTAAAAAAATAAATAATACAATAGACTAACTGGAAATGCGGGTAGCTTGTCGGTATGATTTTTAAATTCAAAGGAAAAAAGGTTAAATTATGCGTCTTAGTGTATTAGTTTTTCTTCTTGTTGGTTTCGCAAACACTTATGCGACTGAAGATTTTGATCGTCAGCAAATTGAGCAACGTATTCAACCTGTCGGGCAGGTGCGATTACAAGAACAAAAAACTACCGCTCCTGCTGTAACTGCAAACCCCGAAGAAACTAAAGCTGATGCGGCCAAAAAAGAGGAACCTCCCGGGCAAGCAATCTATGAAAAGTTCTGTAGTGTTTGCCATCGAGATGGGGTCGCCGGAGCACCTAAAATTCACGATGCCGCAGCTTGGAAGCCTCGTCTAGACGCAAAAAAGCTTGATGGGCTAACTGCTTCCGCAATTAAAGGACTTAATGCTATGCCACCCAAAGGAACTTGCATGGAGTGTAGCGATGCAGATATTAAAAATGCAATTCAATTTATGTTGCCACAATCATGATCAAATTGACGTATAAGCAGCAGCAAATCGCTTTGTTTCTAGTGAGTGCAATCGTCCTTGGTTGTTCATTCTATTTTCAATATGTCAAAGGACTTGTGCCTTGCCCTTTATGTCTAATGCAACGATTCTGTGTTTTTTGGTTAGTAGTAGTCGGTTTTGTTGGCATCTTCTGGAATTCTCTGAAAGCAGTTAAATGGTTGTCAATTCTGCAAATTATAGTTGCTCTTGGCGGGTTATTTTTTGCCACTCGACAGTTATGGTTACAGTCATTGCCGAGTAATCAAACTCCAGCATGTATGCCTGAACTGGGTGTTCTCATTCGTTATTTTCCCTGGAGTGACGTGTTGCATGCTTTATTTTGGGGAGCGGGGGATTGTGCTGAGGTTTCCTGGCGATGGCTTGGATTGTCAATGCCTGCCTGGTCTGCCTTATATTTCTTGTTTATGCTTCTTACCTCAGCATGGAACTTGTGGAAGCTGCCAAAACTAGCGCAGATCTCCACATAATCTATAAATTTACTGGTAAATAAACAACCCCTTGGCTATCATCACATCCCATTAAAGTTTTTGCCAGTCAAGTTATGACAAATCGATTTAGTTGTGAAGTTTTAAAACGTCATGCTCACTCAAAGGCACGGGTAACCCGTGTCAGTACTCCCCATGGCTATTTTATTACTCCTGCTTTTATGCCAGTGGGAACTCGAGCAGGCGTTAACAATATGATGCCTCATGAATTATTACAGGCTGGCAGTCAGATTATTTTGGGAGGTAATACCTATCACATGCTTTGTGCTCCCGGAATGAAAGTTATAGAGGAAGCGGGAGGCATGCATCCTTTTATGGGATGGCATGGGCCAATGCTAACTGATAGCGGGGGTTTTCAGGTATTTAGTTTGTCTAAAAATAAAGAAATTTGTGTTATCGATGAAGAAGGAGCCCATTTTAAGCTGCCAGGTTCTGAACGATTGATTCACATGACTCCTGAAATGTCTCTGGAAACGCAGAAAATCATTGGTGCAGATATCATTATGGCATTTGATCAATGTACCCCTGATCACTGTTCTCGCGATGAAGTGCAACTTATAATGACCCGTACTCATCGATGGTTGAAACAATCCGTTGCCTACCATCAGCAATTTCCCACCTCACGCTATGGTGCCGTGCAAGCCCTATTTGGCATTATTCAAGGTGGTGTATACGAAGATTTACGCCGCGAGAGTGCAGCATTTATTGCTTCCATGAATACAGATGGTCTCGCTATTGGTGGTGAAACAATTGGTTTTAACATGGAAACGACGGTAGAAGTGATTCGTTGGGTGAGAGAGTTTTTACCAGAAAATAAACCTCGCTATACCATGGGTGTTGGTATGTCACCTCAGGATTTACTTGATGTTGTAGCCGAAGGAATTGATATATTCGATTGTGTTGCGCCAACGCGTAATGCTCGCCATGGTGCTCTATATTGTGGTGAAGTAGTCAAGACTGGTAATTGGCTTAAATTTGAAAGTCCTTACGAGAATGAACGTATTCAAATTAAAAAGGCATGTTTTGCACACGATCTACAGCCGATTATGGCAAGTTGTTCTTGCTACACATGCAAGCATTATTCGCGTTCTTTTTTGCACCATTTATGCAAACAGAAATCCAATTTGTTTACCGCATTGGCAAGTATACATAATATCCATGTAATGCATGATGTTTGTGCTAAAATGCGCGATTTAGTCATGGCCTAATTTTAGATACAGGAGATTTTAATGATTGTAATTTCTACTTCAAAAGGTGATATACACTTACAGCTTGATGAAGAAAATACTCCAGAAACTGCGCAAAATTTTCTTAATTATGTGCGAAGTGGATTCTATAACGACACTATTTTCCATCGTGTCATTGATGGTTTCATGATTCAGGGGGGAGGCTTAACTGCTGATATGACGCAAAAACCTACTGAATCTGCCATTAAAAATGAAGCAAAATCCGCAAAACCCAACAAACGAGGCACCATTGCTATGGCTAGAACAATGGATCCTCATTCCGCAACATCACAGTTTTTTATTAACGTTGCTGATAATGCATTCCTCAATTTTACCGGTGAACATGCGCAAGGTTATGGCTATTGTGTTTTCGGAGAAGTTGTGGAAGGGATGGATGTGGTTGATGCGATAGTCAAGGTAAAAACGGGGCAACGCATGGGACATGCGGATGTACCTGTAGAAGCGGTAGTTATTCATGAAATTCGTGAAGTTTAAATTAAACTTCGAAAAAAGGCAGTCAACTGACTGCTTTTTTTAACGACGATGTCGTTTTCTTAAGCTCTTTGAGTAGTCAAATTTTGGCATTTCAATCTGATAAGAAATAGCAATCACCCTTGCCGTAAAAATAGAAATAAGGGTAATAATGACATTGATATTTTTAGGAACATTGAAATGCGCTAGTACAATAAATAATAACGCGCCAGCTAATGCGATCGTGGCATAGAGTTCTCTACGTAAGACCAAGGGTATATCATTGCAAAGAATATCTCGTAGCATCCCCCCACAAATCCCTGTAAGCATACCACTTATAATAGCTATACCCGGGGAGTAGCCATTCGCTAATACTTTTTGAGCACCAATAATCACAAAAGCGGATAAGCCTAACGCGTCTAGAATTAGGAAAACCTTCATAATGCGTACTAAAGAGTGCGCAATAAAGATAGTTAAAAATGCAAAACCAGAGGTATAAAGAATATACTCTGGATGAGCTACCCAAGTGAGAGGATGCGTATTAAAAAGAACATCTCTCACTGTTCCGCCGCCCAGAGCTGCAATGCAAGCAATCAGCATTACACCAAAAAAATCCATTTTTTTCCTTCCAGCAGCAATCGCACCTGTAATTGCTTCTACACAAATGCCCATGATAAAGAGATAATGTAACAACATAATTGTGCACTGCGCTAAAAAAGCGCAATCATACCACTTTTTATCGGTTTGGCGAAATAGCAAGCTTATGCTGGCTTTTAATAATGGTAAGACCCATAATTAACAGGATAGGAGGAGAGCTTTAAATGGGTAATGAACATCACGAACATACATTTCTCGAAGCGGTTGATAGTGACACAAGAGATAATATTTTACGTTTGGATCAAAAGTTAAAAGGATTGCAAGCAGAGATTACAGCAAAAATTGATGCATTGGCTTCCCTAGCGGATGGACCTTCTAATGAACGTAAGCAACAATTACTTACTCTTGCAGATGAAGTAGACAAAGCTATCGTTGGAATTCAGCGGTTAGTTCATTTAGTAATTTCGGATGAATTTTCACCGAGTGAATTTAATGAACTTAATCATGAAAAAATTGAAGCTTTGCGAGAAATGTTTAAGGAAAGTGCTGATAAAATTTCACTTATCAAAGAGAAGTTTTGACCGATAATCATTTCTTTTTTTTACTTGGGCTGACATTGACTCGATTTCGACCCGCAGCTTTCGCTGCATAAAGTGCTTTGTCAGCGGCATTAATTCATTCATCGCCGGTTTGTCCGTCGTAGGGTGAGGTTGCCACACCAAAAGAGGCTGTTACTGAAAGGACTGAGGCCCCATAAATGATTGGAGCGACTGAGAGGGCGCTTCGTAATTGCTCAGCACGCTCAAGGGCCAGATTTTTTTCTACTTTGGGTAGAACTAATAGAAATTCTTCTCCGCCATAATGACAATAGTCATCATTAGGGCAAGCATGTTGCTTTAGCAAATTGCCAAAAATCCGCAATACCTCGTCACCGGCAAGATGTCCGAATTGATCATTAACTTTTTTGAAATGATCAAGATCGCCCATAATAATGCTGATAGGGTAATTATTGTGGTAGGAAAGTATTAATTCCTTATCTAGAGTTTCCTAAGATAGCGGCGATTGTATAGATCTGTTAAGGCATCATGGATAGATTGATCAAATAATCTTTCTTGTAGAGCCTGCAATTCACGTTCTGCACGAATACGCTCGCTTACATCCATTATCAACCCAATTAATACTTTTCTGTTGCTACATCCCAGAGGACCTAGTTGATGAATTTCTTCGGCACTATAACCAAATATTTCATTAAATTTAGCATTGGAATAACTAAATTTATTATTTTCTACAATGACGATGCCTACCAAAGACTGGCTGACTAAACCATGAAATTTTGCTTCAGACTCGCGTAAGGCGCCAGTTATTTTTTTATTTTCATGCAATGCCTCTTCCAATTCAGCAGTACGAGTTCGCACCTGTTCTCTAATTGCAGTCTGAAACAAACTAAAATCTAAGCGAGGTTAACACCCTTAGCGACTCGCAAAACCAATCCGTTCTCAATGGCACAGAAAAAAGTTAAACTGTCGTCCTCATTTGCTTTTTGAATAGAACGAACGTAATTGTGCCTTCGATCATAACTACTGATAAGAAGAAAAGGACTAATTCCATATCTGGCTGCTCAACACCTTTATAAAACTCCCGAACAGCCTCCCTTGCATTTGTTAAGTTAGAGTTAGCCTGACGTATGGAATTTTTGTTTCCCATAGTCTCGACCTATTGAAATAATTTGCTGTACTCTGGAGTATAGATGGATTGTCTTGTAATCGTTCTAAGTGTCTTCCTGTTGCTCAAGATAGGATTCGATGTACCTCTTAGAGCGTTGTTGTATATTTTTAAGGATAAAAAAGGACATGAATAGAAAAAGTACTCTAATTCTCATTTTTGGATTTCTTTTTTCTCAATGGCTATATGGCAGCGCGCCTACACTAACAATTGGACAACAAATCGATACAATTGTTGCGAATAACATGCAACAGCATGGTATTCCTGGATTAGCTATCGCTGTATTGAAAGATGGGAAGCCTTTGTTGATGAAGGGCTATGGTTATGCAGATGTTCAACAAAAACAACTAGTTACCCTCAAAACGCTGTTTGCGATTGGTTCAATTTCTAAAGTACTGACAGCATTTGCATTGATGAGTTTGGTGCAAGAGGGCAAAATTAATCTTGATGATTCAGTACTGAAATATATTCCTAAAGCCCCACCTCAGTGGCAAGCGGTCACGATTCGCCAATTACTTTCGCATACCAGTGGAATCCCACAACATCAAGGGCCACATCTTCCTTGGGGGCAAATATGGACTATGATGGCTAATAAACCTATGGAGTTCACCCCTGGCACAGCAGTGAAATATAATAACTTCGGCTATATTGTGTTGGGAAGAGTTATTGAAAATGTCAGTCAACAGTCACTAGACATTTACTTAAACCAAACCATTTTTACTCCTCTTATAATGAGAAATACAGGTTTTCCTGCTAATTTATTTCCACCCGGACTGGCTACTGGTTATCGCGTTAATGCAGGTGAGGTGCCTATGCCTAATCCTAATAAGAAACCCTGGTTACAAATGTGGAGTTCTGGAGGTATTGTTTCAACAATTAGTGATATGGCCAAATGGGACAGGGCGATGTCAGCGGGTAAAATTTTGAGTGTTTCGAGTTATCGTCAAATGTGGAGTCCGGTATTTTTAAAAAATGGTCAGCCTGCAGGTCATAAGAATTGGGCCTGGTCTTTGGGGTGGCAAGTTTCCTATACTTCAGATGAGTTAGTGGCAGCAAAAAATGGGGCTATAAGAGGGTATAGTAGCTGGATAGTTCGTCATATTGATAATCATCTAAGCATCATTATTTTAACAAATACCAATAAAGTACCTTTAAAACGTATTGCAAGACAAATTTTTAAGCAAATTAAGCTAACAAAAAATTCTGTTAAATGAATAAGTTAATTGAATTAGCTGTAGACATTGAAAAATTTTTCTTTGTACTTGGTTTTATTTTTTTAAACTGCCGGTTATGCTGTGCACCCCTAGGCAGTATTCATGGTGAATTTTGATTTTTTTACTCTTCGTCGCAAGAAATAATGAGGACAGATCATGAATTTTACGTCTTGGTACTATCCTTCTCTTGCCGCTTTATGCCTTTATGGCGCTTGGGGATATTGGGGGACAAGGGCTTCGAATTTTATCAACCCTCTTTCAATTACTTTTTATTCCAGTTTAGGGGTTCTGATTTCAGGTGTTATTGCTTTATTCCTACTGGATTTTAAGCTCGAACTTTCTCCACGAGGAACTCTCTACGGCTTTCTAAATGGATTGGCCAATGGTATTGCCTGTATTTTTTTCATTGCAGCGCTACGCAAGGGGCCAGCTATGCCCGTCGTTTTGATTACCTCCATGTATCCTTTAATTACGCTACTGCTATGCATGCTTTTCTTAAAACAAGGGATCACTTTGAAACAAGGGTTAGGGATGATTTTTGCTATTGCTGCATTGATTTTATTTGCAACAGAGTAGTTGAATTTGAGAAAAAAGTGATTATTGTGTATAATCCAACGCCGAAATGACAGGCAAGATAATCAGGAATTTATTTTAATCTTGCATTGAATTGATCATTTAAAGAAAAAACATTTTAGTATTTCAATTTTTAAAATTTTAGTGCACACTACTGTGAGCCTTAATATGTTGCTTTAAATGATTTTAAGTCCAAACTAACAGAAGGGTCTTTGAATGAAAAAATTAGCAATAGTAATAGGTTGTTTCATGCCTCTATTATCGTTCGCTACTACTGTGGACAGCGACAGAAACTTGGATACCTTCCAGGAATTATGCGCCAAGGAAAAAGATCCCCTTAAACGTCAAAATTATTGCCATATTCTTGATCAACAAAGCCATTCACAAGCGACTCTTGCTGATAACAGCCCAGAAACTATGGTTGTTTAGAATGTAAAAGGCATCTGAATGAAGTAACGTTAGATGCCTTGGCTTAAAGATTGTCATCTATTGTTTTTACCTCTGTAATTGATTTAACTGTATCCAGAATTGCTTGTTTGTTAATGACAGAATCTGCCTGACCTGTTAAATAGACATGTCCGTTTTGCGTTTTTATATCAATAGTCCAAGCAGAAAAATTCTTATCAAGAATATTTTTCCGAATAAGCGTGCCTTTAATTTTTGCCGTTAAGTAGAGGTCGGCTAACGACTGATGGTTATCTTTAACGAAGAGGTTGTCCACATTTACCGCTGTTACACCTGCGGTAGATTCGGCGAGGGTTACGATATTTTCAAAATCTTTATCTGAATCTACTTCGCCTGAGAGGTAAATAGTACCATTAGAAACCTTCATTGTTACTTTGCTCATAGTATTCCTGAATTATCTTAGGTGGCGGCATAACTGGCACCATGTGATGGGGCGTTTGGCTTGCATAAATTTTAGCGAATTTAACAGAGATATTTTGCCAACTGGCTGTTCGAGTTTTGTTAGCAAAAGCCACAAACGTCAAGCTAATGCAAATAATGGCAAGGACAAGTTTAATCGTGATTAATTTATCCATGCTTCTCCTCCATGAGTTAATCCATTAGCCTTATTCCTTTGGCCTAGTGTTTAAGGATAGACAAGAAACCTTAATTCTTCAAATGAGTGGTACAGGCTATTTAGTTTCTCTAGCAAAAAATGTGCTCAGTTTTTCGCTACAATATTCCCCTATTTTATAAAAATCATCGACATGGGTAGTAAATAGCTCTCTTGCTACTAAGCTAGAGGAGTGGCTTGCTAAAGAATAGATAAAAAAAACATCATTTAATTGGGTACTTAAAGAGAGACCAAGGGGGTATTGATGCTTAATTTGCTTAGAATAGTACAATTCATCATAACGCCGCGGAACATAAAGCGTTGGCCATTCATTTTGGGTACATTGACGAAACCAGGTGGGGTGATAGCTTTTGTCAAAATACCACAGTCTATTGCTGAATAGATTGAATTCCAAAGCAGGAGTTGAGGAAAATGTAATGAGTTCCCCCTGCTCGCTAACCCGCGAAATCGCGATATGGTTTATTTCATGAAGCCCCAATACGTCTCTAAAAATGCTAAATAATTCACTTCTAAATGCGAAAAGTAATTCAAGAAATTTGGGATGGGGAGTGACTCGTATGTAATCTTTTTCCATGAGTAGACTTTATGGGGCTCCATGCTAGTAACGAAACTGCTTAACAGAAGAGAGTGCTAAATCAATGATTTGCTTGGATTGTTCTTCATTAGCATTAATCTGGCTAACGTTGTTGATTAAATCTAAAAGAAAATCCGCGACCTCATCTCCCAGGCGGGGAGTATTATATAGATTAGTCGCCTGAGTGAAAATATAGTGTAATAAATTCTTGGAAATAGTAATTTTTTCACTGACGAAACCCGCGTCTCCATGACTGTCCCCAAAAAGTAGCCAGCCGGGAGAAACTTGAAGCTTCGACGCAATTTCTACTAACTTTAAAGGCTCGGGAATAGTTTCTCCGCGTAAATATTTACGACAAATTTGCACGGAATGTCCGGTAATTTCAGCCAGTTTATGAATACATACCCCTGATGTGGAGCGTTGGGAGTTAAAGCCTGCCGCCAACATGGCATCTCGAAGTCGATTAGCAAACTGCTTTGTTAAGTCAACCTTTTCCATTGAAGCCAGCTGTAAAATACTTTTTATAAGTGTAACAAAGGCATCGTATCACTGTAAATAATTATTACTTTTGGAAACTTTAAGTTTCCAATGGAAATTAAAAGTTGACATTTAAGAAAGATTTGTAATAATAATCAAGGAAACACAGACATGTTTCACCTAATACGGTGATTCGAATCTATCTCTGATGGAACAGTGGGTAGACAAGAATCCTGCATGGAAGAAAGTGGTATTGCCGTAGTAGGTCTAACCTCGCAGATCATGGCTTGATCAGATTTATTCTATTCAAGCCATTCCTTGAGTAAAAATCATTAGAATGATCCAGCAATTAAACATTGCTTTGTAATTGCAGCTTTTATATAATCATCGCCTATTCGTTGAAAGAACGAATAATAGGCACGTAGCTCAGTGGTAGAGCACCACCTTGACATGGTGGTGGTCGGTGGTTCGATCCCACTCGTGCCTACCAAGAATTAACCCTGCCAAGCAGGGTTTTTTTTTGTCGCAGAATGACGTCTATATTATAAGGCTAGATATCGATAGCCATTGCAACTATGATTGATAAATTTTATCTGCCTGAGGGATAGAGATAACATGCCAAACATTAAATTGCCTGATGGAAGCGTAAAACATTTTGAACATCCAGTTTCTGTTCATGATGTTGCTCTAAGTATTAGTCCAGGATTAGCCAAAGCAGCCTTAGCTGGTAAAGTTAATAACAAATTGGTTGATACAGGCTACCTTATCCAGGGTGACAGTGATTTGGTTATTATTACCGAGAAACAAGAACCAGAGAGTCTTGAAGTAATACGTCATTCTACTGCTCATTTATTAGCCCAGGCTGTGAAACTTCTGTTCCCAAGCGCCCAAGTGACAATTGGTCCTGTCGTTGAAGATGGTTTTTATTATGATTTTGCCTTTGCTCGTTCATTTACTCCAGAAGATTTGGAACAAATAGAAGCCAAAATGTATGAGTTGGCAAAAGCCGATTATCCTGTTACGCGTCGAGAACTGCCTCGGGATGAAGCGATTGCGTATTTTCGTAGTTTGGGAGAAGAATACAAGGCAAAGATTATTGCTGATATTCCTGAGGGTGAGGTGCTATCTCTTTATAAACAAGGAGACTTTGAAGATCTTTGCCGAGGCCCGCATGTTCCGTCCACAGGCCATTTGAAAGCCTTTAAATTAACCAAGCTAGCGGGTGCTTATTGGCGCGGTGATTCAAATAATGAAATGTTACAGCGTATTTACGGTACGGCTTGGATTGATAAGAAATCACTCGCCGCTTATCTACATCGCTTAGAAGAAGCTGAGAAACGTGATCACCGTAAATTAGGAAAGGCACTGGATCTTTTCCACTTCCAGGAAATTGCTCCAGGTATGGTGTTTTGGCATCCAAAAGGTTGGACGATTTATCAAATTCTCGAGCAGTATATGCGAAGTAGACTGGTTGATTTTGGTTATCAGGAAATTAAAACTCCACAATTAGTTGATAAAGCGTTATGGGAAAAATCAGGGCACTGGGCTAATTTCCGCGAAGAAATGTTTGTCACAGAAACTGAAAATCGTGAGTATGCAGTAAAACCAATGAACTGCCCTTGCCATATTCAAATTTTTAATCAAGGACTAAGAAGCTACCGTGATTTACCAATGCGGTTATCTGAATTTGGTAATTGTCACCGTTGTGAGCCTTCTGGTTCTTTACACGGCTTAATGCGTGTACGCAATATGGTTCAAGATGATGCGCATATTTTTTGTACTGAGGAACAAATTCAATCTGAAGTAGCCATGATGTTGGAATTGGTCCAGTCTGTTTATGCTGATTTTGGTTTTACACAAATAAAATATCGTCTGGCTCTGCGTCCTGAGAAGCGGGTTGGCGGTGATGCTGTTTGGGATAAGGCAGAAAATGCTTTGAAACATGCTATGCTTGGAAGAGGAATTGAATGGGTTGATGCTCCGGGTGAGGGGGCTTTCTACGGTCCCAAAATAGAATGCTCCTTGTCGGATAGTCTTGGTCGAATTTGGCAATGTGGTACTATTCAAGTTGATTTTTCAATGCCAGAGAGATTAGACGCTCAATATGTGGCTGAAGACGGTAGTCGAAAAATCCCCGTGATGTTACATCGAGCAATTTTAGGATCGTTCGAACGTTTTATGGGAATTTTAATCGAGCATTATGCAGGAAAATTCCCATTATGGTTATCGCCAGTCCAGGTAATGGTTCTCACTATTAGTGAAAAACAGCATGATTTTGGCCAAAAAGTAACCCAAATTTTACAAAAGCAGGGTGTTCGCGCAAATTTTGACTTGAGAAATGAAAAAATTGGCTTTAAAATTCGCGAGCATACTTTGCAAAAAGTTCCCTATTTACTGGTTATCGGCGATAAAGAGGTCGAAAATAATTCAGTATCTGTTCGTACACGAGAAGGTGCGGACCTGGGAGTGATGAATATTGATACAATTTGTGATACCTTACAACGCGAAATTAACGCAAAAGGTATTTAACCACTTGGAGGACTGAACTATTAGTGCATCAAATAAGCGTGATAGCGATCGCGCGCGAGTTAATGAACAGATCAATGTACCTGAGGTACGCTTAATTGATGTCGATGGCAATCAGGTGGGAATTGTATCAACGCGAGAAGCTTTGCGTGCGGCAGAAGAAGGGGGATTTGATCTTGTTGAGATTTCACCAACAGCCAAGCCGCCTGTTTGCCGCATTATGGATTATGGTAAATTTCTCTTTGAATTGAGTAAAAAGCAAGCTGAAGCAAAGAAAAAGCAAAAGCAAATTCAAGTTAAAGAGCTGAAATTCCGTCCAACGACGGAAGATGGGGATTATCAGGTCAAGCTACGCAACCTGATTCGTTTCCTAAATCATGGTGACAAGGTCAAAGTAACGCTCCGTTTTCGTGGGCGAGAAATGGCGCATCAAGAAATTGGTATGAAAATCATGGAGCGTCTGCTGCAAGACACAGCTGAATATGGTGTCGTTGAGCAACAAGCGAAACGTGAGGGTCGTCAATTATTGATGGTGTTGGCACCTAAAAAGAAATAGGTCTGTTAATCGTTGGCAAAATAAGCAACTGACCTAAGACCTTGAGTAGTTGTGAATATTGGCATTGGCCAATAGATAGCTACATTTATTGTTAGTAGCAGAACAAATGCGGAGTACTATGTTATGCCTAAATTAAAGTCACATCGTGGAGCGCAAAAACGCTTCCGTAAGACAGCAAGTGGTTCTGTCAAGCGCCGAGGTGCTTATAGAAACCATATCCTCACCAAAAAATCGACTAAACAAAAGCGCCATCTTCGTGTTGGTTCTTGCACGTTGAAAGAATGCGATGCACGTTTAGCTAGACGTATGTTGCACGGTAGTTAAGGGGAGGATTAGAAATGCCAAGAGTTAAACGTGGTGTGACGGCTAAAGCACGTCATAAGAAAATTTTAGATCAAGCCAAAGGTTATTACGGTGCCCGTAGTCGCACCTACCGTGTTGCTAAACAAGCGGTTATCAAAGCAGGTCAATACGCTTATCGTGACCGTCGTCAGAAAAAGCGTCAATTCCGTGCATTGTGGATCACTCGTATCAATGCTCAAGCACGTGAGTGCGGATTATCTTATAGTCGTTTGATTGCTGGCTTGAAAAAAGCTGCGATTGAGTTGGATCGTAAGGTATTAGCGGATATGGCTGTGTATGATAAGCCAGCGTTTGCAGCAATAGCTGAAAAAGCGAAAGCAGCACTTGCATAGTAAGTTAGTATCGTGATAACTAAGAGCTTTAGCAAACCATAATTTAAGCCTTGCAAATTAAGTTAATACAAGTTTGAATTAACCAAAATCCAGGTTTTTATGGTTTGTCCTTTGCTCTAACAAGGAGGCTGTAGCCTCCTTTTCTACATGTAGGTTTAAATCATGCAAGATATCATCCTATTACAGCAACAAGCTGCCGATGCAATTGTACAAGCGAAAGATATTTCTGTTTTAGAAGCAATCCGAGTAGATTACTTGGGAAAAAAAGGACAGCTAACAGAGATTCTGAAAAGCTTGGCGAACTTGTCTGCTGAGGAGAAGCCCAAGGTAGGTCAATTAGTTAACCAAGCTAAACGTGAGATAAGTAATCTCATTGAAGAGAAAATGCTGCAACTTAAAGAAGAGCAATTGCAGAAAAAGCTTGATGCTGAACGCATCGATGTAACCTTGCCTGGACGTCAGGCTAAAAGTGGCTCTTTACACCCTGTTACCCAAGTTAAACAACGAATCACTGATTATTTTAGCCGATTGGGCTTTGATATTGTTACAGGCCCTGAAATCGAAACCGAATTTTATAATTTTGAAGCGTTAAATATCCCAGGTCATCATCCTGCTCGAGCAATGCATGACACTTTTTATTTCGGCGATGGCCGTTTGTTGCGAACCCATACTTCACCTGTGCAAATTAGAGTCATGGAGAATCGCAACCCCCCATTACGTTTAATTGCACCTGGACGTGTTTACCGTTGTGACTCAGACGTCACCCATACTCCAATGTTTCATCAGGTTGAAGGTTTATTAATTGATAAAGAATCTACTCTTTCTGATTTAAAAGGATTATTACAAGATTTCTTTGCCTATTTCTTTGGCCGCGAGCTTGCTTTGCGATTTAGACCTTCTTATTTTCCCTTCACAGAGCCATCTGCAGAAGTGGATATTGAATGTACGCAATGTTTTGGCAAAGGGTGTCGTTCATGCAAGTTTACTGGATGGTTGGAAGTGTTAGGATGTGGCATGGTTCATCCTAATGTATTGCAAGCAGTTAATATTTCTCCTGACGAATATCAAGGCTGGGCTTTTGGTATGGGAATGGACAGACTAGCTATGCTTTACTTCGGCATTGATGACTTGCGCATGATGTTTGAGAATGATGTAACCTTTTTAAAACAGTTTTAATAGATTTGCCATACAGCTAAATGGATCATGGTGTGGAACGTCACCATGACGGCAAGAAATGCGCTCCTATGGTAATTGTCTTTTGATATTAGACGGGTATTTACAATGAAAGTTAGTGAATTATGGTTACGTGAATGGGTCAACCCCTCTTTAGACGAGCAGCAATTGGCAGCACTCTTGACCATGGCAGGTTTAGAGGTCGACGCAGTAAATCCCGTTGCAGGTAAATTTAATAATGTTATCGTAGGGCAAGTAACAAGCACAAAGCCACATCCACAAGCCGATAAATTAACCTTGTGCGAAGTGAATACTGGCACTGGTCAGCCATTAAAAGTCGTCTGTGGTGCCTCTAATGTGCGCCCAGGGTTAAAAGTTGCATTGGCGCAAATCGGAGCGCATTTACCTGGTGATTTAACAATCAAAGAATCCATGCTTAAAGGCGAATTATCACAAGGTATGCTGTGCTCAACAACCGAGTTGGGTTTAACCGAGCAATCGGATGGCATAATGGAGCTAGATGACAATGCGCCCGTTGGGATGGATATAAGAACTTATCTTAATTTAAATGATTGGGTCTTTGATATTGATTTAACACCTAATCGTGCAGATTGTTTTAGCGTATTAGGGGTTGCCCGAGAGGTTGCGGCAATTACTCAAACACCCCTTAAAACAATGCCAAATGAAGTTGTACAACCTGCGTCTGATGAACAGCGCTCTATTAAATTGCAAGCTCCTGAAGCATGTCCACAATATTATGGCCGGGTGATTCGTGATATTAATCCCGAAGCGATTACACCGGTATGGATGATTGAGCGTTTGCGCCGTGCAGGCGTTCGTCCTATACATCCTGTTGTTGATGTGACGAATTATGTCATGCTTGAACTGGGCCAGCCTATGCATGCTTTCGATTTAAATGCGTTGCAAGGAGACATTATTGTTCGAATGGCCAAGGCAAAAGAAACCTTAACTCTGCTTGATGGTCAGGAGGTCGACTTACATGAGCGAGTGTTAGTTATTGCCGATAATCAGCAACCGCTAGCAATGGCAGGCGTTATGGGTGGGGAACATAGTGCTGTTCAAGAGCAAACTACCGCAGTTTTTCTTGAGAGTGCGTTCTTCAGTCCATTAACGATTGCAGGGGTCGCAAGAAGTTATGGCCTATGCACTGACTCGTCTCAGCGTTTTGAGCGCGGGGTTGATCCGCAATTGCAATCTATTGCTTTAGAGAGAGCAACTGCGTTATTGCTTGATATTGTGGGGGGGATTGCAGGGCCTGTATGCTCTGCCTCTAAATCAGAAGCGTTACCTGCACAAAACACCGTTTTATTTAATCCTTCCAGAGTTACACAAGTGACGGGTTTGACAATTGACGATGCGACAATGATTGGCATGCTTGAACGCTTAGGCATGCAAATCGATAAAAGCACAACCCCCTGGAAAGTTAAAATTCCATCACATCGGTTTGATATCAGTCTTGATGTTGATTTGGTGGAAGAAATTGCTCGTCTAAATGGTTATGATCAACTACCAGGCAGTAAAATGATTGCTGCAGTGCAAGCAGGTCGCATAAACCCGACCGAATTACTAGGAGCACGAGTTGCTCAATTATTTATTTCCCGTGGATATCACGAAACAATTAGTTATAGCTTTGTCGATCCTGAATTACAGGAAGCGCTTTATCCACAACAAGCTGCCATGCAATTGCTCAATCCTATCTCTTCTGAATTGTCACAGATGCGTGTTGGAATGTGGCCGGGTTTATTAGCTTCAATGATTTATAATATTCACCGCCAACAAACAGCCATTAAGTTTTTTGAGTCAGGGGTTATTTTTGAGCTTAAAGATGGGGAGTTGCATGAGCATCCTTGCATTGCTGGATTGCTCACTGGTGAATATGGAACATTAAATTGGGGTGAAAAGTCAGGAAAATTTGATTTTTATGATTTAAAAGGTGATCTTGAAGCTCTCTTTGCCTTGTTACAAATAGAGGATGTTAGCTTTACAGCAGCTCAACACGCTGCGTTACATCCTGGTAAATCAGCAAAAATTATAATTGCTAATCAAGAAACAGGCTGGTGTGGGGTCTTACACCCACGTATTGCAGACGCTCTTGATATTCACGATGATGTTGTTATGTTTGAACTGCGCTTAAATCCATTAATCAGCGAAACCACATCTCGGTATCAACAAATATCAAAATTCCCACAAATACGCAGAGATCTTTCTTTGCTGGTGGACAATGAAATTACTGCCGCACAAATTGAGGGTGCCGTGCGTGAAGTTGTTGAGGCGAATTACCTTAAGTCATTTGATGTGTTTGATGTATATATGGGTGAATCTATCCCTGAAGGCAAAAAAAGTCTGGCTATTGCATTGACTTTGCAGGATGATAAACGAACTATGGTCGATACAGAGATCAATACAATAATCAGTGCTATACTCAAAGCACTAAATGAAAAATTTGCCATAATATTGAGGGACTAATCGTGAATGCACTAAGTAAAGCAATGATTGCAGAAACTTTATGTAATGAATTGGGTCTCGGTAAGTCGGACGCCAGAGACATGGTAGAGCAGTTTTTTGAAACATTAAAGCATTCTTTAGAGAATGGTAAGCATGTTAAGTTGTCGGGGTTTGGCAATTTTACCTTGCGTGATAAACCCCAACGTCCGGGAAGAAATCCAAAAACAGGACAGGCTATTCCTGTCGTAGCAAGACGTGTGGTGACTTTTAAACCAGGTCTTAAATTAAAAACCAAGATCGAAGAACGGAGTAAGTAGTTCGTTGGCGCATTATATTAAGCATATTTTTTTATGCACGAATCAAAAGATGGCCGGGAAGCAATGCTGTGCAAATACGGGTGGGGAGCCTTTCTTTGAACATATGAAGGCACGATTATTGGAACTTGATTTGCATGGTCCTGGCAAAATAAGAATAAGTAAGTCAGGATGCCTTGGTCGCTGCAGTGAAGGACCTTGTGTGGTGATTTACCCTGAAGGTATATGGTATACTTACGCGACTATGGCTGATATAGATGAAATAATAGACAGTCATTTGGTAGCTGGTAATACAGTAGAGCATTTGCTAATCCCTGGTTAAGTATCAAAAAAACTTAAATTAGTTGAATGTTTTATTAACTGGTTTAAGCTGAAAGCATTATAGATTGTCCCTCTATATAGATGTTTTTTAGCCTTCCAACTTAAAAAATGCCGAAGAATCTAAAAAGCTTGCAAGAAATTATAGTATTGCACTTGTAGGTTCTTCAGGTTTTAGTTAAAATCGCCCGTCTGATTGAAAGATTACCAATAAAGGCGGTACGGAGTTATTAATGAAAACATTTAGCGCCAAGACACACGAAGTCAAACGCGACTGGTTTGTGATCGATGCTAGCGACAAAGTTTTAGGTCGACTTGCTACTGAGATTGCTCGTCGTTTACGTGGCAAACACAAAGCTGAATATACACCACACGTTGATACAGGTGATTATATTATTGTAACCAATGCGGAAAAAGTAACTGTTACTGGCCGTAAATTCAAAGAAAAGATGTATTATCATCACTCTGGCTTTCCAGGTGGTATAAAAGAAACATCTTTCGATAAGTTGCAAGCAAAGAATCCTGTACGAATTATTGAACTCGCAGTAAAAGGAATGCTTCCCAAGAATCCTTTAGGTCGAGAAATGTATCGTAAACTGAAAGTTTATGCTGGTAATGAGCATCCACATACAGCTCAGCAACCCAAGCAACTTGAGATTGAGGAATAAGTATTATGGCTGAAAAACAGCAATACTACGGCACAGGTCGTAGAAAAAGTTCAACGGCTAGAGTTTTCTTACGTCCAGGTAAAGGCGAAATTAAAATTAATAATCGCACCTTGGAAGAATATTTCGGTCGCGAAACATCATGCATGATTGTACGTCAACCTTTAGAAACTGTTGATGTTCTCGGTAAATTTGATATCTACGCTACTGTTGTTGGTGGTGGAATCTCTGGCCAAGCTGGTGCTATACGTTTAGGTATTGCTCGAGCATTAGTGGCTTATGATGAGATTGATTTAGCTGAAGATGCTGAACCTAGCCAAACTTCATTCCGTAGAAAATTACGTGCACGTGGTTTATTAACTCGCGATTCAAGACGCGTGGAAAGAAAAAAGGTTGGTTTGCACAAAGCACGTCGTGCAACTCAATACTCAAAACGCTAATACGATTTCGATTAGTAAAAGCCCCGCACCAGCGGGGTTTTTTTGTGCGTTTAAAACAGAGATTGCAGGAAAAAGTATGTCGGTTTGTCCATCCTGCATTCACGTTCGTCCTATCCTTGCCCTAGTCTCCTCTACTTGTCCCTCCTCTATATCCTGCTTCCTACTACATGTCTGGTTGTTCTTTCCCCGTATCTTGATTGTTCTTTCCCCGTGTCTTGTCTGTCCTGTCTCGTGTCCTGCTTGTCCATCCTCCATGCGATCCCTACGTGCCTCGGCTTGTCCGAGGCATCCAGAAGCATATACATAAATTTTTCCTATAAATTATCTCACACAGGATTAATATCAACTTACTAAAATATGAACTTAAAATTTAAAACACTAATCAGATGTCTCGAGCAAGCTAGAGACACGTAACATATTTGTTGGTTATTTGGCCTAATCCACCCTGGTTATTTAGATTTTTTTTCGTCAGAAAATAGCCTTTCGTTTTCAAATGCCTAATTCTTTGTTATAACTGAATTAATTTTCTTGTGTTAGCAATTTAGCGGGAATGGAACTAAGGGATGAACCAGGACGATATGAATGTGATTGATGAAAACGATCCCAACCAAAATGATACTCCTACCGAAGAGGAAATTGACGAACAACGGCGTAAATTCTTACTTACAACGACTGGCATTTTAGGTGGTGTTGGTGTTGCTTGTGCATTAACTCCTTTTATTTCTTCATGGTTGCCGAGTGCTCAAGCAGAGGCCGCGGGTGCGCCTGTGCAGGTTGATTTAAGCAAGATGGAGCCAGGCCAACAAGTTACAGTTGAATGGAGGGGTAAGCCGGTATGGATTATCAAGCGCAGTAAAGAAATGTTAGCTACTTTAAAAGGAGCGGAAGAACAACTCCGTGACCCTGAGTCTTTGGTTGAACAACAGCCTGTTTATGCTAAAAATCGCTACCGCTCAATAAATCCTGAATATTTGGTGTTAGTAGGGATTTGTACTCACTTGGGATGTTCCCCAAAATATTTTCCCGAAGTGAATGAGCTTGGCCCAGATTGGGCTGGTGGATTCTATTGCCCATGTCACGGTTCGACCTTTGATTTGGCCGGAAGAGTATTTAAGGGAGTTCCTGCGCCGATTAATTTACAAGTACCACCGTATTACTTTGCGAGTGAACATGTGATTGTAATTGGCGAAGAAAAGAAACAAGGATAATCCAAGATGAGTCGATTGCTAAATTGGATAGATACACGCTTTCCATTAATGAGTACCTGGCGAGAACACCTCAGTGAGTACTATGCACCAAAAAATTTTAATTTTTATTATTTTTTCGGATCACTGGCGCTGCTTGTGTTAGTAAACCAGTTAGTTACCGGTTTATGGCTTACTATGTTTTACACGCCAACTGCCGAGCAGGCGTTTAACTCCATTGAATACATTATGCGAGATGTAAATTTCGGATGGTTATTACGCTATATGCATTCTACCGGTGCGTCAGCCTTTTTTATTGTGATTTATTTGCATATGTTTAGAGCACTGCTTTACGGTTCATATCAGAAACCTAGAGAGCTAATTTGGCTTATCGGTGTAGTAATTTTTCTGTTATTAATGGCTGAGGCTTTTTTTGGTTATCTATTACCCTGGGGACAAATGTCCTTTTGGGGAGCTCAGGTTATCACTTCGCTGTTTGGTGCTATTCCTTGGGTCGGTGATAGTGTTGCAACTTGGTTGCGAGGTGATTTCAACGTGGCAAATGCAACACTACAGCGCTTTTTTGCATTACATGTTGTGGGTGTACCTCTCTTGATGTTGCTACTTGTATTTTTACATTTAGTAGCTTTGCACAAAGTCGGATCAAATAATCCTGAAGGCATAGAAATTAAAAAACATGTCGATGCGAATGGTAGACCACTGGATGGCATCCCCTTTCATCCTTATTACACGGTAAAAGACTTTGTTGGAGTTATCGTTTTTTTAATTATCTTTTTCTCCGTCGTCTTTTTTATACCGGAGATGGGAGGTTATTTTTTAGAGTATGCTAATTTTGTACCCGCAAATCCCATGGTAACTCCTGAACATATCGCTCCGGTATGGTACTTAACACCATTCTACGCCATGCTAAGGGCTATTCCTGACAAACTGTTCGGTGTAATAACAATGGGCGCCGCAATAGTAGTCTTATTCTTTATCCCCTGGCTAGATAAAAGCCCGGTACGTTCAATGCGTTATAAGGGAATTTATTCCAGGTTGGCTTTAGCAGCGTTTGTTATCAGTTTTATTATGCTGGGCTGGCTTGGGACGGTCATTATGACACCCTGGAAGCAGGTGTTGGCGCGTATTTTTACGGCAGTGTATTTTGCTTATTTCGTATTCATGCCGTTTTATACTCGCTATGAAGCTCATAAAATAGTACCTGAGAGGATACCAGCATGACTAGAAAACAGCTTTTATCCTTTCTCATAGGATTCATAATCGTTTCGCTGACGCATGCGTCTACAATGATTGAAATGTTGCCAGTCAATATTGATGTGCGAGATTCGGCAAAATTACAACGTGGGGCGAGAATCTATATGAACTACTGCTCAGGTTGTCATTCGTTACGTTTTATGCGCTATAACCGTATGGCAGAGGATTTAGGTTTAACAACCTTCACAGGTGAAATTGATAGGGATTTATTATTCAATAATCTTGTTTTTACAACCGCAAAAATTCATGATCCAATTCAAATAAGTATGGCAGCCACGGATGCATTGCAATGGTTTGGAATTGTTCCACCTGATTTATCATTAACTGCGCGAGAGCGGGGGCCTGAATGGATTTATACCTATTTAAAAAGCTTTTATGAGGATAAAAAACGCCCCTTCGGTACCAATAATCTGTTAATTCCTGATGTAGCTATGCCAAATATTTTAGAACCGCTACTTGGTCGAGTAATTGCTGTTCGCGAAAAAACGAATCCAAAATCGCCGATAGCTCATTTGCTGTTAATTGAGCCGGGCGAAATGAATCCACGTGAATTCGATAGTATGCTGGAAGATTTGGTCACATTTTTGACTTATGTCGCTGAACCCGTAAAATTAATTCGTTATCGTCTTGGTGTTATTGTAATTGTATTCCTGTGTATTTTTTTTCTGGTTGCTTATCAACTAAAACGAGTCTATTGGAAAAAAATCCATTAAAATTATTAATTTGCAGTGGTATCAAAATAGAACTTAGGTGTAAACACTAAAGCCATGGGTTCTAAAAAACATAACAATTTTCTGAATTAGAAAATTGTCTGAATCTATAATCACAGGGTGGATTTTTGTGGTAAAATAATGCCCTTTGACATACTGCAAGTATGAATTGAACGATTGATGAGGAGTTTGCTGATGGCTATTGTGGCAAAGCGCACGATTATGTCTTTATATTCCGATAATGATGATATTTACAGTCATCAGGTTCGTATAGTTTTAGCAGAGAAGGGAGTGAACGTTGAAATTCTTCATGCTAAACAAGGTGAAGCGCCCAATGATTTGCTAGCAGTTAATCCTTACGGCTCCATTCCTACCCTTTTAGATAGAGAATTAGTTCTGTATGAAGCTCGTATTATCATGGAATATTTAGATGAGCGTTTTCCTCATCCTCCCTTATTACCTGTTTATCCTGTTGCTCGTGCAGAAGCCCGCAAAATGATGCATCGCATTGAACAAGATTGGTACTGTTTATTGCAAAACATTAAAGCAGGTCATGAAATTGAACAATCAAGAGAATACTTACTTGAGAGTCTTACAAGTCTTGAGCCCATTTTTGCTGATAAACCTTATTTCTTAAGTGATGAGTTTTCTCTGCTCGATTGCGCTCTTGCTCCTTTATTGTGGCGCTTACCCCAACTAGGTGTAGAAGTTCCTGCAAAATCCAAAAGCTTGCAAGCTTATATGCAGCGCTTATTTAAACGTGATTCTTTTCAAGCCAGCTTGACTGAGGCTGAGAGGCAATTAAGAGCGGCTTAATGATGAAAATGACCTCGAACAAGCCCTATTTAATTCGTGCTATCTATGACTGGATTGTCGATAATGACTTGACCCCGCATATTTTGGTCAATGCAACTTATCCTGGAGTTCAGGTACCGCAAGAATATGTGAATAATGGACGCATCGTTTTAAACATTTCACCTAAAGCATGTCGTGGATTACATCTTGAGAATGACAGGATCGTATTTACAGCACGTTTTTCAGGTCATAGCATGCAAATTTTTATTGCTCCTGCTGCAGTTTTGGCAGTCTATGCCAAGGAAAATGGTCAGGGAATGGAATTCCCTGAAGAAGCTCATGAGCCTCCTCCACCAGCTTCATCAGGTCCAGAGACAAAAGGAAAAAAACCTGCATTAACCCTTGTAAAAAAAGAATAGAGCTTTGAGCATCGGGAATACATTTAACGAGTAATATAGCATTTAATGTATCCACGAGTACCCAATTACCTACATCAAGGCATTGTTTAGGGAGCATAAAAGCTATGACTACTGCAAAGATTTCTCTGTATCAGGTCAAGCATATTCGGTCATGTGAACAATTAGCCATTACGGATTTAGGTTTATCTGAAGATGAGTTAATGGAGCGTGCGGGTCACAGTGCTTTTCGTACATTAACTAAACTTTACCCCTCTGTACGCAACATTGCTGTGTTTTGTGGTAGTGGTAACAATGCCGGTGACGGATATGTATTAGCACGTTTGGCTCAGGAAAAAGGCTACACAGTAGTTATTCATCAATATAAAACAGTAGAAGAATTACCTCCAGCGGCACGTCATGCTTCATTAACTGCAATTGCTGCTGGCGTTAACTGTCAACCACTGGAAGAAACAATTGATACCGAAGTGGAACTGATTGTTGATGCCTTATTAGGAATCGGTTTGGAAGGAAAAGTTAAGGGTCCTATAGTTACTGCAATTAATCAAATTAATGATTGTGGACTTCCGGTATTGGCTCTTGATATTCCATCCGGTTTGGATGCTGATACTGGCGCTGTATTGGGTGCTTGTGTCAAAGCAACGACAACAATGACGTTCATTGCCCGAAAATTAGGCTTAATGACTTTAGACGGACCGGATTATTGCGGCAAAATTGTTTGTGATAGTTTAGGACTGGAACATTGTTTATCATCGATCCAACCAGCGGTACAAGTATTGAATGAAAGCTTACGTAACACACTTTTGCCTCCTCGCCTAAAAAATTCCCATAAGGGTCATTATGGTCATGTATTAATCATCGGTGGCGGTCATGGTATGCCTGGCTCTGTCTTTTTAACTGCAAACGCGGCCTTGAGAGTTGGGGCGGGTCTGGTAACTATAGCAACGCGCCCAGAACATGCTGGCCATGTTTTACCTGCTCTACCTGAAGCTATGATTTATGGTATTGAAGAAGTCGACGAGGTGCTGCCTTTAATAAGTCGCGCAACAATTTGTGTAATTGGTCCAGGATTGGGTGAAGATGAGTGGGCTCATGCGTTATTTACAAAAGCCCTTACTTCTCAGTTGCCTATGGTGATTGATGCTTCTGCTCTACGTATTTTAGCGAACAATCGCCAACATGATGACAATTGGATATTGACACCACACCCTGGTGAAGCAGCTAGCCTCTTAAGCTGTTCCACTGCCGAAATCCAGAGAGATCGTTACAAAGCTATCAATGAACTTCAAGCCCAGTATGGGGGCAATGTTATTCTAAAAGGAGTTGGAACATTAATCACTACGCACGAATCAGAAACTTATTTGTGCGCAGCTGGAAATCCTGGAATGGCCAGTGCAGGTATGGGCGATGCTTTGAATGGAATTATCGCAGGATTATTCGCCCAGGGTTTATCACTTTCCGACGCAGCCAAATTAGGGGTATGGCTTCATGCTACTGCAGCAGATGCTGCTGCTATTGCAAAAGGCGAACGGGGTCTTTTAGCGAGTGATTTAATGCCGTATATACGTCAACAAGTAAATGCCGTGTCGACAATGGTGAGTGAATGACAACAATTGATGTAGTTCTTCCCGGTGAGTCAGATAGTGAAGTTCTTGCGGCAAAATTGGCGCAAGTACTTACTTCTCCCTTGGTTTTAAGCTTTAGTGGTGAAATTGGCGCCGGTAAAACAACGTTTATCAGAGCAATGCTTCGAGCCCTGGGTATAAAAACTGCGGTAAAAAGTCCTACGTTTTCATTGGTTGAAAGTTATCAATGCAAGGATTTTCAAGTCCATCATTTTGATCTCTATCGTATTCACGAGGAGTCTGAGCTAGAGTATATTGGCTTTAGAGATTATTTTCGCGAAGATTCTATATGTTGCATTGAATGGCCAGAGCATGCCAGGAATTTCTTGAATAAGGTTGATATGAATTTTTCATTTGTGATCCACGGGAGCGGGCGTTTGCTGACAATGAAAGCAGCAAGCCTCGTTGGGGAAAAACTGCTATCTTGTTTTGCGGGTAACCAATGATTATACGCCAGTTCGCATTTTGCTTATTGATGTTAAGCTGTTCAATGGTAATGGCTACTGCGAAGTTACTTTCTATCGACGTGAAGCAACAGGGGGCTAATCCCTCAGTGCTCTTTACACTGAATAAAGCAGTGTCACACAGGGTGTTTACTTTGACAAATCCAAATCGTGTTGTCATTGATTTTGATGATACAGAGCTGGCTTTGAATGTCAATCAAGTCAATCCCGGAAGCCAACTCATTAAATATATTCGTAGCGGTCGTCCAAATGCACACACTTTGCGTTTGGTTTTTGAGGTAAATCAGGTCGTAATGACGCAAACAAAACTTTTACAGCAGGCTGCCAATGCAAAGCATAGTTTTTCTCTAAATTTAACAACTAATGGAAATCTGGTTTCCCATGATTATAATCCAACACCCCATGGTTATAATCCAGTTCCCCATTATTATGATCCCCCCTCTTTGGCATCGGAAAAAAAGGGACAGAAGAAAGGGGCCACGGTAGCTAGAACGCCAGTTTCTATAAAGCATGCGCCCAGAAAAACATTACGAGATGTTATTGTAGTATTAGATCCAGGTCACGGAGGTAAAGATCCGGGAGCCAGTGGTCCAAGAAGAACAGCAGAAAAAAATGTGACGCTGGCTATTGCTCAAAAATTAAAACAAATTATTGATAGACAGCCTGGTATGAAGGCAGTTTTAACCCGTAATGGTGATTATTACATCGAATTACGTGAGCGTTTGAAAATTGCTAGAAAATACAATGGTGATATCTTTATATCGATTCACGCCGATGCCTTCATTAACCAACATTCAAGTGGCGCTTCCGTTTTTGCATTATCCCAATCGGGAGCTACCAGTGAAGCCGCAAGATGGCTTGCGGAGAAAGAAAACTATTCAGAGTTGGGTGGCGTTAATTTATCAGAGCTTGACGATCAAAGTGGTTTGGTGCGAACAGTATTGATTGATTTGTCCCAAACGGCAACCATTGGTGCTAGTCTCCACATGGGTGAGCGCGTACTACGAAATCTCGATAGAATTACGCGTTTACATAACCGTAAAGTGGAACAAGCACGATTTATGGTTTTAAAATCACCAGATATTCCTTCAATTTTAATTGAGACAGGTTTTATTTCTAATCCTCAAGAGGAACGTAACCTGACAAGCCCTGCCTATCAACAACGATTAACTCAAGCTATTTTTGAAGGATTAAAACGCTATTTTTGGGATTATCCACCTCATGGCACACGCATAGAGGCGTTGGCCGGAAATGGAAATATCCATCTGGTTCGACAAGGCGAATCATTACCGCAAATTGCAGCACGATATCATGTTTCCGTCGCTGTATTACAAGCAGCGAATCACTTGCCAGGAAGTGAAGTAAAAGCAGGGCAGCGACTTGTTATTCCTACTGTATGAGAATCCAGCAACTACCAACGGCTTTAGCCAATCAAATTGCAGCGGGTGAGGTCATCGAACGCCCTGCTTCAATTGTGAAAGAGTTATTAGAAAATTCTCTGGATGCCAAGGCTACCCTAATTAATATAGACATTGGCTATGGTGGATTGAATCAAGTCAAAATTAGCGATAATGGTACTGGTATCTTAGCGGATGATTTGCCCTTGGCAATTGCTCCACATGCTACCAGTAAGATAAGTAAGCTTAGTGATTTATATGCCATTATGAGCATGGGATTTCGCGGCGAAGCTTTAGCCAGCATAGCCTCAGTTTCACGCATGATAATTAGTTCGAAACCAGCGGAACAAACGCACGCAATGAAGCTAATTAGTGATGGACAGGGGATTGTTCTGGAGCCTTGTGCAAGAAATCAGGGTACAACAATTGATGTTCGCGACATTTTTTTTAATGCGCCTGTCAGGAAAAAATTTTTAAAAACTGAACGCAGCGAGTTTCAAGCAATAGAAACAGTGGTTAGACGTTTTGCTTTAAGTGCTCCTGAGATAACAATTAATTTAACGCACAATGACAAAAAGATTTTTAGCTTACCGGGTGCGCACTGTCATAAAAGCAGGTTGGCGCGTATTCGAAAAATATTAGGAAAAACATTTGTTGAGCAAGCATATTACATTGATGTAGAGCACGCCGGAATGCGCCTTTGTGGATGGATTGGAAGCGAAAGTTACCAGCGTAGCCAAAACGATAAGCAATGGATTTACATTAACATGCGGATGGTTAAGGACAAACTACTTAATCATGCAATTAAACAAGCGTATGAAGGTGTCCTTCATCCAGGACGCTATCCTTCATGCTTGTTGTATTTAACAATTTCAGCTGAACAAGTCGATGTTAACGTACATCCCACAAAGCATGAAGTACGTTTCCAGCAACCAAGATTGGTTCATGATTTCATTAGCACGCAAATTCAGTATGTTCTTCAAACGTCTAAAAAATCGGATCAATACCCAATATTAGAAGAAAAAAATATTGAGCAATTGCAGGTTAGCGAGCCCTCTCCCTATTTCAGTCCCTCTATCATAGGTAGTGCTATTAAAGAGGATATGAAAGACTGCAGATGGGTTGAGTTAAATAATCATTTCGCTGTAATTTTTTTACAAGAACACCCTTATTTGGTTGATATAGTTTACTTACAACGTCACTGGCTAAAAGCAATGCTATCGGAACTCAACTTACCTCTCGCAAGTCGTCCCTTATTAGTTCCGGTAAGTTACGAGGTGGATAAAATCCATCAGAAGCATTTTATGCAGATTAAAAGTCATTTAGAGCAAGTGGGTATAGAAATTAATCGGGTTGGAGAAAATGTTTTATTTATTAGAAGCTTACCCGTAGTACTTCCGCATCTGGATTTTAAACAATTCCTAAGTGCTATATTTAAAGAACATCAATTTACACAATTAAATCTAATGGAGTTATTGATTAAACATCAAATTTTTGATTTAAGTCATGCTTCACAAGCGGAAAAGGAAACGCTTATTGCCTATATGCATAGTTTGAGTGAAAGCAACGAACGTTATGTGTGGCGCAAACAATTGTCAGTTGAACTTTGTAGGGACTTATTAAATGACTAAGACAATTGTTTGTTTAATGGGACCGACTGCTTCCGGTAAAACAGCCTTGGCTTGTGAGCTGACTAAGACTTTTCCTTTTGAAATCATAAGCGTTGACTCTGCCATGATTTATAGAGAAATGAACATCGGAACGGCCAAACCCAGTGCAGAAGAGCTTCAACTTACTCCCCATTATTTGATTGATATTTTAGATCCAATCGAAAGTTATTCTGCGGCACAGTTCTGTGAGGATGTGGTTGAATTAATTGAGGAAATTTTCCAAAAAGGAAAATTTCCTTTATTAGTCGGTGGCACTATGATGTACTTTAATGCATTACAAAAGGGGTTGTCTGTGCTGCCTCAGGCTGATGAAGCAATTAGAATGGAATTGCTGCAGCAAGCCGAGCGTCACGGTTGGTCGTACCTGCATCAGCAGTTAGAAAAGGTAGATCCCTTATCAGCAAAACGAATTCATCCCAATGACACACAGCGCATTCAAAGAGCGTTGGAAGTTTATCAATTGACTGGTAAACCACTGTCATTTTTTTGGTCTGAGCAAAAAGGAGCAGTAAAATATCATTTTGTTAACCTGATATTATTTCCTGAGCACAGAGAATGGTTGCATGAGCGTATAGCCTTGCGATTTGAACACATGCTAAATAATGATCTTGTCGGAGAAGTAGCACAGCTTCTACAGAAATGGCAGCTACCCCCGACATGTCCATCCATGCGAAGTGTTGGCTATCGTCAGGTAATCAATTATCTGGCCGGAGATTATGATTTTGAAACCTTAAAACATAAAGGTATTGTTGCCACACGCCAATTGGCTAAGCGACAACTCACATGGTTACGATCGTGGTCTGATGGTATCTTTTTTAATTGTGAGGATATGACAACGACAGAACGTGAAATCATGGCGCTTATTAAGGAAATCATGGATAATAAAGGCTAAAATTTTTTAAGATTATGTGAGAGTTTCCAGAGGAATATGATGTCTGAGACCAAGAAAAAACCAGCGAGTACAAAAAAACATTACGTTGTTCATTCACGAGATCTGCCTTTAAGCTGTCCAACGGATGAAATGGAATTGTGGAATGCACATCCGAAAGTTTATTTACCCATTGAAAAAACTGGCTCTGAAATTTGCCCTTATTGCAGTGCGCATTTTGTTTTAAAAGATGATTAAATCAATCTGTGTCGTGCGTTTATCAGCATTAGGAGACGTACTAATGCTGGTTCCCTTAATCCGTACTTTACAAGCCAATTTTCCTAGTGCCACAATTACATGGGTCATTTCTCGTCCTGCCTATGATTTAGTGGAAGGAATGGAAGGTGTGGAATTTATTGTTATCAATAAACCGAATGCTATTAGAGATTACTGGCGATTTAAAAAGGAATTAAAAGCTCGCTCTTTTGACGTCCTATTAGCCGCTCAGGCAAGTTTTCGTGCCAACCTCTTGTACCCTTTAATTCGTGCTTCGCGAAAAATTGGTTATGACACCTATCGAGCTAAAGACGGTCATAAATGGTTTATTAATGAATCTATCAGCGCTGTAAATGGACATACCTTGGATGGTTTTTTACAGTTTGCTACGGCTTTAGGGGTTAAGCAACATGCAGTGCACTGGGATTTACCTATCACTGACGCTGATTATAACTGGGCTCGCCAGCATTTACCCACTGACGGCCCTATTCTTTTGGTCAATCCTGCGGCAAGTAAATTTGAAAGGAGTTGGACTGTTGATCGTTATATTGCGGTGATAAAAGAAGCCCAATCTCGTTGGCAGGCCCAAGTGGTCTTAACAGGAGGACCTGGTTTACTGGACAGAGAACTAGCCAATGAGATCATGAAAGACGTTCATTGCATAGACTTGGTGGGAAAGACTAAGCCTAAGCAACTCTTAGCGGTGATTAGCCAAGCAGATGTATTACTGTGTCCAGATACAGGACCGTCTCATATGGCAGCTGCAGTGGGGACACCAGTCATTGCACTACATGCTGTAACCAATTCCAAAATTTCAGGCCCATATACCTTCAGACATTTGGTAGTGGATTGCTATCCTGAAGCTGTCAAAACCATTCTTAAAAAGAATCATGCTGAGGATGTTTGGGGGGCGAAAGTTCATGGAACAGATGCGATGAAATTAATTCAGGTAGAGGCTGTATTGGCAAAACTAGAATCCGTAATGTCCAACCAGTCTCCAACGTCTCATAACTAGAACGTGAATTTGCAAATTATTAACAATTTTAAAGTTGCCATTCTCCTTATAGTAGATTATTTTTAAATCATAGATAGTATTTCTTGTCCGGCTAACAGGATTTTTCCAGGAGCTAGACTGTAGATGTGGTGAGCAAGCTTATTAAGTTAAGAAGCCTGAAGCATCTCAAGAGGCGTCCATTTTTGTATAATAGAACTGTGACAAGAATACTATCTACCTCTTACTCCTCTGAATCGATTAATAATCCAATAATTGTCTTATTCTATCAATGTATTGTTTTAGTGATCTTTGAGTCAGGATAAATTCTTTTAGCGGCGTGTTAATTTCAAAATATAAAATGTTGGCTAAAAAACCATAGCAACAGGCATCAATACTATGGATATTGTCTCCAAACAAAAAACGATTATTGCCAAGAATGGAATTAAGTACCGTTAAATTTTGTATACCGGCATGATAAATTTGGTCTTGTGAATATCTACCAATTCCTTGGTAGTAATATTTTTCGATATTATAATGTCTCCCATTTTCAAGCGCTTCTTTTGAAAATGAAGGAAATTTTTGCAAAAACTCTGCTTTAAACAAGGGCCAAAAACGCTCATCCTGCCAACGTGAATAGGACATTACCCAATACAAATGGTGATCGAGCATTCGGGTAATCAAAAAATGTAAATTTTTTTGTTCGGTAGTTAAGTCATTATCTATATCAATATCATATTTTTGGCACAGAAATTCAATAATGGTATTGCTGTCGGTAACAGTTTGCCCTTCATCGACGATATAGGGTAATTGGCCACGAGGGGCACTTTTTGTATCGACAACATGCTTAAGTTTATAAGGAATTTGGGTTAATCTTAGAAAAGTATCGACCTTTAAACCATAGGGATTATTATCTGGCACACCAAAAAGCTCAGGATAGGAATACAAAACAAGCATAAAAATTCCTTTTTTGTTTAGGTGATTGCATTAATCTTCATAAGCTTGTTTCAGTGTTTGGATATCAAGCTTGGTCATTTTAAGCAATGCTTTCATTGCCTTTTCCCTTTTTTCGGTGTTTGATGAGCTCATCATTTCTTCCAAAATAAGAGGAACAATCTGCCAGGAAACTCCGAACTTATCTTTAAGCCAACCACACTGCTCGCTTTCTTTATCGTGAGAGAGTCGCTCCCATAATGTATCAATTTCTTCCTGAGTATTGCAATTGACAAGAAACGAAATGGCAGGAGAAAAAGTAAAATAAGGTCCACCATTTAAAGCAACAAATTCCCGTTCTTTCAGTTGAAAACGAATTGTCATAATGGAATTTTTAGGTCTTCCCGAAACCTGAGAGCCTGCATCGCCATAATGACTAATCCCTAAAATTTTTGAATTTTTGAAGATCGAAGTATAAAAATTCACTGCTTCTTCGGCTTGGTCATTAAACCATAAATGAGGAATAATTTTCTGCATGGTCCCTCCTTGCATGATACCGTTATTACAACGAGAAACTAATATCCTATCTCTATTGTTGTTTTTAACTCTTAGAAATCTGCTTCTGGTATATTTAAATCGCTATTTCTTCATAGGCTAAATCAATGTTCTTATCTTTAATAGCTTAAACAGGCATATTACTCTCTACTATCCCATTTTGTTGTTTTGATGTACAATATGCAAAATTTATGACTTATTATTCGTGTGAATCATTCCACTTCTATAAAGACACTCCAATGGGTTAGTAGTCTCTACTTTTTTCAGAGTATTCCTTTTGTAGTTGTAAGCTTAATTAGCACGATAATTTATCAGCAATATAATCTAGGAAATGTCAGTATAGCCTTTTTTACTAGCTTATTGATGATTCCATGGGCTATCAAACCGTTGTTTGCGCCATTCTTAGAGCGATTTGCCAGCAAAAAAAATGTAACAATATTTGCGCAGTTTATATTATCGATACTATTTTTAGCATTAGCTATTAGTGTAACTAGCCCTCATTTTTTGATAGTGAGTTCATGTTGTTTT
Organism: Legionella hackeliae; assembly: GCF_000953655.1. Taxonomy (NCBI): domain Bacteria; kingdom Pseudomonadati; phylum Pseudomonadota; class Gammaproteobacteria; order Legionellales; family Legionellaceae; genus Legionella; species Legionella hackeliae. The sequence goes on along the minus strand of NZ_LN681225.1, from coordinate 2,866,274 downwards.
ATCCTGTTGGCGTTTATTTCCTCGACACACGATATTGCCTCTGATGGAGTTTACCTCCTTAATTTAGATGAGGAAAAACAAAAACGCTATGTCGCAGCCCGCAGTTTCTTTTATCAAATGGGACGTTTATTTATAAAAGGTGTATTGTTAGTGGTGATAGGGCAAGTTGCGTTCCATTTTAGAATAAACGTGTGGCAGCTCTTTTTTCTAAGTCTTTTTATTATTGGCGTCTTACTCACTTTCTATCATTCACTAAAATTGCCAGAAAAAGAGCAAGCCCAAGCCACGTCAGCTCATTACGGAGCAATCTTTAAGGAGATAGGGTCGCATGAGGAATTGTACGTGCCTCTGTTGTACATTTTTCTCTATAATTTTATGGATGGTCAATTGCAAAAAATTATTCCTTTATTTCTGCTGGATAAAACTGGTTTGGGTCTTAATTTATCTCAGGTTGGAGAAATTTATGGGATCTATGGAAGTGCGGCATTAATTTCTGGGGTTTTTATTTCAGGCTTTCTACTCACTCGTTTTTCACTCGCTCAATGTCTACGATGTTTGACTCCGTTGTTATTTTTAAGTCCCCTATTATTTTTATTATTAGCCTGGGGAAGAACTAATGAATTATTACTGTATACGGTCTTGATGGGCTATCAATTTATTTTAGGCATTACAAATGGTGCATATATGGGCTATTTGCTCCGACTTGCCAACAAAAGCATGTATCCAATGTCTATGTACACTGTGTGTACTTCAATTATGGCGTTGAGTTATGTTTTTTGGGGAGCAATAAGTGGAATGTTGGAGCAATATTTAGGGTATTCCACATTTTTTACCTATGTGCTAGCCATAAATTGTCTCTTAATTATTATGACTTATCGGATAGTGACTAAAGATGTTTGACTTGTTAGAGCAGTTAGAGCAGAAACTTATAGAGGCAAGGACTCTTAAAGAGTGTGATGAGGTGTTGGAGAACTATTTAAAAACTAAAAGTATAACCATGTTTTCGTTTACTTATTATGCCTATCATCCACACTCTGCCAATAAATTAAAATATGAGATGTGTTCGCAAAATTTTAAAGTCTGGCACCGACATTATTTGGAAGAGCACTATAACGATATTGATAGTACGCTGAATTTTGTCTACACCACTCATTTACCCATCTACTGGAACTTAAAGCAACAATTGGTGCAGGCTAAAAGTGAAGCAGAGCGACGAATGCGTTTGGATTCAATTTCCTTTGGTGTAGAAGCGGGTTTATCAATTCCTATCCATGGTCCTAAAAATAATTTTGCTATTTTATTGTTGGTGCAAATGCAAAAGGAAGAGTGCAGATTAAAGGATGCCAAATTGCAATATGAGTTTTTTATTGCCGCCCATCAATACTATCATCACATACAACCTCATCTTTTGAATGAAGTCAGTGAGGAAGCTACTTTCAATCTAACACCGCGTGAGATTCAATGCTTATTATTAATCGCGAAAGATTATTCGGTTAAACAAATGTCTCAAGCTTTGGAGTTAACTGAAAGAACTATTAATTTTCATATTCAGAAAATTAATAAAAAATTAGGTACCAAAAATAAATATCAATCTCTTGCCAAGGCTCTTCAACACCAATTGCTCATCTTATAGAAATTAATGCCCATGCGTGGCTTGATCATGAGAGCTGACCCTCATTGAGCATGGACCCCGCGGACAAGCCGTGGGGCGTAGGTTATAAAAAAATCATCTGAAGGATATAACTCTTACAAGAACTCTTGTAAAAGAGTAGTATTCATGCCCAACGTCCAGCGGACAAGCCGTGGGGCGTAGGGTTATAAAAAAACATCTGAAAGATATAACTTTTACATGAAGAACTCTTGTAAGAGAGTAGTATCATGCCCAACGTCCCGCGGCTTGTCCGTGGGATCCAACCCTCGCTTCTAGTGCCATGATTCTGTGGCCACAATCGTTGCTTGCTCGCCCCCTGTCAAAAATGACAGTGGTTAAATATGATTCTTAAAAAATAAAATTTAAGCACTTTATTCTGTGAGAGATCATTATGAACACGTTTAAAAATCTTCTGCTGGGTTTCATTACATTGTTATCCCCTTTGGCGAGTCAGGCCGCATTAACACTCTATACAACCAGTTGGTCTATGTATGGCGAAAATGCCTATGAATATGACGGGGCCTACAAAAATGGGCGACCTTATGGTCAGTTAGCCTATGTTTCCAATCCAGACATGGTTGCTCAATTTAATAAAGCAGATGTAGTGGCTTGGTCGTTTTTACAAGTATGGAATAATCATGATCCAAGTCAGGCCCAATACCAAATTCCTGCTGCCTGGAATGGTTTGATGCATTTTGATGATTTATGGGGAGAGCTTCCTTTGGAGGGTTCTTGGATTGCGTCGTTACCACCAGAAACCAAAGATTTTTTAACGTTTTGTCAAATAAGTCCTGGCGCCTGTGCTGCAGTGCAAACCAATGGAAATACCGGGCAAAAAGAATTGTTTGTTTACACCGATCAAAAAGGGGTAGGGCAGCTTAATAGTTTTGGTGCTTTTATCAATTCAAATAAATATAAAGCGAAACGCATCATTGCTGTGGGTGGGGCAAATACCCCAGAGAATAAAGGGGTCAGTACAGCAACCTTTGCAGCAATTTTTGCCAATCAAGAGAAATTTCTAAATCAATTTAAAACATGGATGGATCATTTTAAGAATTTAAAAGGTATTGATTATGATTTTGAGCCTCCCATTGATTTACAAACCGGGGGACAGTTACCGGCTGATGAAAAGACCATAAGTGACTATAAACATCTTTTCGATCTCGTCAAAGCAAGCCGCAATAAATTAGGGAAAGACGCGTATATCTCAGTGACTATTACTGTAAATAAAGAATATCTTGAAAAAATAAATCAATCCGTGGAAGGGGGCTGGTTTAAGCAAATCGCCAATTATGCGGATAGTGTTAATTTAATGACCTATGATTTGCATGGCCCTTGGAGTCAAAGCAGCGATCCCTATACCGCAGTCCATACCTATTTAGTACAGCCTCAAACCAGTCGGAAGGATGAGTTTGGGATAGGCTACGCTACTGATCTCATTACTGCACAAGTTTTGGGTTATGGTATGCCTAAAGAAAAACTGCAGATAGGTATTGCTGCCTATGGACGAGGTTTTTCCGGTGTTCAACCAGGAGAGGACAGTAATTACCCGGGGTTTGAGCAACCGTGGACAGGGGCCAGTCATTTTCCCGCGATCTACAGCAAACAAGACGGTATGTTACCTTATAGTTCTGTGGATAAACTGGTTAATGAATTAAACTATACAATTTATCATATTCAAGCCACTAATGACGAGAATCAGCCATTTATTACGGGTTCGTATCTTTATCATGCTGGAACCCAACAATTTATCGGCTATGAGTCTCCAGAGGTTGTTAAGGAGGTCTGTGAGTTTATTAAGGAAAAACAATTAAAAGGGGCAATTATGTGGAGTGCTGATACAGATCTCCCCGTTTCTAACAGTAAGAGCCTGGTTGCAACCTATAAAAATTCTTGTAACTAAATAGATTGGGAGTGGCAGAGTTTTCTGCCATTCTTATGTTACAACTAATAATCGTTTTAAAATTTGACGGACCACAAATTAGTTTCTATTCAATGACTCCTTATGGATGGAGAGATAGCGTGACAGGGAAGAAAGAGTATTTTAGTGAACAGTTTAATCGTTGGCGTTTGGGTGAAGCGAAGAAGGAAGAAGCCGTTTTGCTCACGGTACTTGAAATTAGCAGTTATTTTGAGACTGGAATTGAAATAGAGCAAATTAAAAAAGATTTTTGCGATACGACCTCATCCAGATACAAAGAATTAGATTGTTTTAAGAAGCGAGAATTGGGTGCTCTAGTATACTGCAAATTTGTTGCACAAGATTATTTACAATCGGTAGACCAGGAAGAAAAAGAACTCCTTGAGTCCATCATAAAAAATATTGAAGGTCTTTATTTACAAAATCGTACTGACACTCAAAAAAAATTAAATTCCCTGACTCAGAATTGCAATATTTGGCTGGATAATTATACAAAAGACAAAGAAGATCCCGCTCAAATAAAAGCCTTATGTAGCTCCCTCTATTTGCTTCTGAAAATATTAGAAATTTTTTTACAAAGCCTTAGCTCCTGGAGTAAGAAATTAGCAGGGTCATTTGTTGATATAGATGCATTAATTAAGGAAATAGGATGTTTGCTGATAAAGACAGAAGTAAAATTTAATCAAATAAAATTACTAAATTCCGCGAAGAATTTATCACCAGTTCCAAAAAACCTGGCAGAATTATTTGATAAATCTTATCTACAGTTGCTTGAAACTAACCCGGTAAATACTCCTGATGCACTGTTAGGAAAAGTATTCTCATTAGAAAATATGGTGTCGCATACTAATAGATTAGGTGCAGTGCTTAAGAAAAGAATGGAAATAAAATCAAGATTGCAAAATGCCCAATCATTATTAATTGCTTTGGAGAACAATGCGCATCGTGCTCTAGGCAGAAAGTATTTTCTTGAATTTATTGAAAAGCATGACAAACATTTTAATGAGTTAATGGAGCATCTTGATAGTGAGGTCAGAGAGATGTTCTTAGAGAGGATTGAGCAATTAAAAAATCCTAATGGATCTCAAAAAATTATTTCGTCAGTTCAATATGGAGCAAGCTGGGCTACTGCCCTACCTACTTCAGCATTACGTCTCGCACTTCCACAAAATTGGCAAGATACTGTCAGTAGTGTTGTTCCAGCAACCTGGGATAGTCAATGCAAAGATCAATTGAAAGGGATAATTGTCGGTGTGTCAAAAGATTTAAAGCAGGATTTAACAGAGGTGGAAAAAGAGGTTACATCATTTAATGATAAGTTCGCTGTGGATAAAACGTCATATGAGCAATTTGTTAAGGAAATTTCTGCTGAGGTTATCGAGACAGTCAGCGTTTCTAGTAACGCACTCTTGCAGAGTATTCAGAGGTATAAAAATTTACTGACATTTGTTTTTGATACGCAAGAAAAATTAAAAGAAATTAAATCACTGGATAATAAAGTCAGCGAATTTTTATACCTCTATGATGGCTTTTGGGTAAAAATTTCTAATTTTTTTGCAAGATTCTGCGCTTTTTTCAAGACTGAAGCGGCTCAGTTAGTCGATAAAGCAAGAGAAATTCAAAATGAATTACGGAGTTTAGAAAAAAAACATCATGATGTTTTCGAAAGAGTATACGAAGAGTACATTAAAGAGCAAGGTACACTTCACCCCCAATTGCAAGCATGCTTCACAAAAAATGCTAAAGCAATTATCAACACCATTGAAATTGATACAAAAGAAACGTTAGCCAATAAAACTATTCATCAATCCTCTGTCGTTATAAACAAAGGATTCTTTAGTGTGAAAAAAAAATCAACGGCTTTGGATAATATACAATGGAATGAACTTAAGACTGAAAGTTTCATGGTTCACTAGAATTAACATGGCATAAGGAAGTAATGTTTTTTGTCCAATTTGTTAATATTTGGTTAATGTTCTTCGGTCATAATAAGAGTCACTTTTTATTTGTGGTGATTTCAATGTCTCTTACTGCTCAACAAATTATTGATTGCCGTAGTAAACCGCTTTCTCAGTCTGAAACGGCTTTTTTTATCGATTGTTTTGCGTCTAAAAAAGATAAACAAGCAGAAAGAGACGAAAAACTTAAAAGTTCTCCGTATTACCAGGAATTATTTGAGACATTTCAATCTCAATTATTAGAGATTGCTGGCATACAATGTGATATTGTCACCCAAAAGGCACATGCGTTAACGCGACATTTTCTTAAAAGAAAGCTTGGGTTAATTATTCCTCCGCCGCGAAATCACTCACCTGAACAGTTGTTTGACCCTCATCATCATTTCAACTCTATCTATGTTCAGCAGCATCCCACACTGCGCTATTTATTACCTGATTTTGGCAAGATATATGTTGCATTGAGAAGTAAAGATAAGCCCTTTGAGATAGAAAACGCAGCGATTCATGAAGATGAAATTAAAGATGTCCAACACCTTGCTAATCCTCCTCGTGCAGTAAAAGATAAGAATAAAACTCAAAAATTTTTTCGAACTGCAGGTTATGTTCGTGGAGGACACCACAGAGCAATTCAAGCTACTTCGACTTCCGTGGATTATTGTGGCATAGAACAGGGTTTTGATAGTAAAGATATTGATAGCTACCTTAGCTTGGCTAAGAATGCTCGCGTTATTCGCTTTCATATGGGTGAAACAATTATACCTGAACAAGGTAAAAGAAATGTTAAAAAGCTATTGACTCATTTAGGAGCAAAATCAGGTCTAGAGGATAAGACAATTCGAATTGGCCATGGCACGCATATGAGCATTGAGAGCATGATAAAATGCGCGCAAAAGGGATACTTCATTGAATGTTGTTTATCAAGTAATAAAGAGACTGGTGTCATTGAAAAAAGACATGATTATCCCCTTGCTGTCATGCTACTTCTTGGGGTTAAAGTCGTTTTAGGTACGGATGGCGGGGAAATTTATTACACAGATTTAAGAAAAGAATATGGCCATGCTGAAGAAATTTTGGCTCGCGTTCAGTTCAAAATCTTAAATAATTCACAGGATACAATGAGTCTCCCAAATGGTGATCGGTTAAAATTCAAACACATTAAGCATTTGTACAATGAAGTTATTTTTGAAGATGAACATCTGATAACTTATGCTGATCTGGGCAAGATATCAGGTATTCAGGATATTTTGAATTTAGGCACCTTATTTACCAATATGAATGACCTGAAGGCAAAAATAGCGACTCCGACAGAAAAATCTGTCCCTGCGGTTCTTAAGGAAAAAATTGCAGATTTAAAAAAGGAAAATTTGACAAAGATGGTCGAACAATTAATTCAAAATATCAGTGAAGGACAAGGTACACGTTGGACGTCTGCGCCATCCTCTACAAAGGTAACTGCACTTAAAGAACTTAAAGTGGAACTTGAAGCCACTAGTGACTGGGATTCTGAGATACAAGCGTATTATATTAATGAAGTTCGAAATATTTGCCAGAGGAAACGCCATGTTCTTCATTTTTGGGCAATACCGGAAAGTGTTTTTGAATTCGAATCCATGTTAACGATGGAAGACAGTACGAAATGTTTAAAATTGCAAGGTTAACCCATTAATAAGGGATTTTTTTGGAACCACTTTTTTTTTCTGCAGGTATAGTTGCTCTAGCTGAGTTTGGTGATAAAACTCAATTGCTCGCTTTTATCTTGGCCACTCGATTTAAACGCCCAATTCCAATTATCTTGGCAATTTTAGCTGCGACATTAGTAAATCATTCTCTCGCGGGTGCATTAGGAGTATGGATAACTTCTGTTTTGGGCCCAGAATATCAGCGCTGGTTGTTAGGATTGTCATTTCTTGCTATGGCTATCTGGATAGTTATTCCAGATAAGCTTGAAAATGATACTACAAGGATAGTCCCGAATTTAGGTGTGTTTGCAGCCACATGGATTAGCTTTTTTTTAGCAGAAATGGGTGATAAAACCCAATTAGCAACGATTGCATTGACTGCCCATTACCAGGCCCCCTTTATGGTTATCATTGGAACAACGTTAGGAATGCTAATTGCCGACGTGCCTGCAGTTTTTCTTGGAGACAAGCTGGCAGAAAAACTGCCCATGACTATTATTCGCATTAGCGCCGCAAGCTTATTTCTATTAATAGCCATTTTAACATTAATTCGGTTTGATAAATTCCTGTTTAGCTAACTGTAATTTCATGAGCATGATATCCCTTTAAAATAGACAGTGCTTCGTCAGCTTGCTTTTTAGAGGTTACTGTAATCCAAAGCACAAAGCCTACAACCCATCCAAAGTCATCTTCCAGGAAATGTTCTTTCTTCGGTGGATTTCTACTTTCTTTAATAATATCTGGATCAACATAAGATTTACCGTATTTTTCAGCGATTTTTGTTGGTGAACCTTGAACGTTGATATCGTGACGAGCAACAGTTTTCTCAGTCAATTTAGTAATTATCTCTTCCAGCACGCTTTCACTGCTGACAATAGCGCTTATCGTTTGATTAGGTAAATTGGTCATGGCACCTCTCCTTTTCACCTAGACTAGTAGTCATTTTTCTATTATTTGCCATTTCTCTGTCAGTTCTATCGAAAGGCTTTATACTTAAATTATAGTAAATGGACATTTAAGCTCGGGAGTTAGCATGGACAACTATACGGTGGAACGCATGAATGAGGCTGATGTCGATTATGCCATAGAATGGGCAGCCAAAGAAGGATGGAACCCAGGATTGCAGGATGCAGCGTGTTTTTACCAGACGGATCCACATGGATTTTTTGTGGGGAAATTAGACGGAAAAATCATCGCTATGGGTTCAGCCGTTGTCTATGATGAACATTTTGCTTTTTGTGGTTTTTATATTGTTGACAAGGAGTTCCGCGGAAAGGGTTATGGATTAGCATTAACCAAAGTTCGTCTAGAGTATGTTGGTGCTCGCAATGCAGGAATAGACGGTGTCGTGAATATGGTGGATAAGTATGCGCGACTTGGTTATCGAATTGCACATAATAATGGACGTTATGTAGGTCTTGCCCCTTTGCACGGTAAACAAAATAATCCTGCTATTGTTCCTTTGACAACATTTGATTTTACCCAACTACTTGAATATGACAGGCTACACTTTCCTGCCTTACGTGAAGCATTTTTAAAATGCTGGATTAATCAATCCGAAGGAGCCAGTCTTGGATATGTTAGCTCTGGCAGACTTGTAGGTTATGGTGTCATGAGAGCTTGTCGCAGTGGATTTAAAATAGGTCCTTTATTTGCTGACTCCCCAGCCATTGCTGAAGAATTATTTTTAAATTTGCTTCAATATGCGAAGGGTAAAGAATTTTATTTGGATATTCCTGAAAATAACCCTCACGCCAAAGCTCTGGTCGAACGCCATCAACTTCGAAAAGTATTTGAAACGGCACGCATGTACTTAAAAGGTGAACCTCATTTACCTATTGAACAAATTTATGGCATCACTACCTTTGAATTAGGATAAATTATGCAGCGGCAACTTGTTGGTTATGGACCCCATTCTCTGCAAATATTTTGGCCTAATCATGCCAAAATAGCAGTGAATTTTGTCTTAAATTACGAAGAAGGCGCTGAGCTGACTCCACTCAATGGCGATAAAGTTTCTGAAGAGTATGGGGGCGAATTTCCTTTCGCTAAAAAGCAAGAGGGTATGCGTAATCTAAGTATGGAGTCTTTGTTTGAGTACGGTAGTCGCACGGGTTTATGGCGTTTAATCCGTTTATTTGACGCAGAGAATATTCCTTTAACCTTTTTTATTACAGGTTTTGCATTAACGTTAAATTCTGAGTTAGCTCTCTATCTTAAGTCGTCACCTCATGAGCTTGCTGGACATGGATGGCGATGGATAGATTATGCACTCATTCCAAAAGAGGAAGAGAAAAATCATATTTTGCAATGTCGCAATACAATAGAGCACTTAACAGGAAACGCTGTTTCGGGCTGGTATACGGGACGACGCAGTGAGAATACAAGAGACCTATTGCTTGAAATCGGTGGCTTTATGTATGACTCAGACAGTTATGCAGACGATTTACCTTATTTTGAAGGTAATCACTTGATTATTCCCTACACCTTGGATTGTAATGATTTTCGTTTCGGTACTTCCCCTGGCTTTAGTCATGGTGAGGCCTTTTTTATGCATCTAAAAAATACCTTCGATTATCTTTATGCAGAACAACGCACGGCAATGATGACGGTTGCTTTACATGCTCGAATGAGTGGTCATCCTGGCCGCTGCATGGCTGTTAAACAATTTATTACTTATCTAAAGCAATTTCCTGATGTGTGGATAACGCGCCGTATTGATATTGCTAATTATTGGCTTAATTTATTTGCAGAATAAAGTCCCGATTGTATCGGGACTTGCGCTTTTAGTTAGTTTTCCACCAAGTCCATATTTGCTGTCAATTGCTCATGAGCTTTACTGTCTATGAGAACACGTTGTGAAAGCTGCAAAAGAATGATGCTAAGAGGCAAAATTAGAATGATGTCTAAGGGGAATTGCAAACCTCCTATTCCTCCAAAAGAGCCTACATAGGAGACACCGAGCATGGAGATCATATAGAAAGCAAACCAATAAAGGCTTGGACTACAGTCTGTTAAACGTCGCTTTTGATAAATAAGATTAATAATAAAACCCAGGAAAAGCGCTAAATTTAATTTCCATAAAATATCAAAACCACACCAATACAACATTAAATTACAAACATAAAACGCGATATGGCAAAAGAACATGCCTGCCCAAAGTTTAAAGGGACGCTCTCGATTAGGCTGCAGTTGACGCATAGCTAATAAACAAATCGGACCAATTCCATAGGATAAGATGCTGCAAGATGAAAGGAAGGCCACCATTTTTTGCCAACCTGGGAAAGGAAGGAAAGAAAGAATCCCCACCAAAAGATTAGCATACAGAGTAATGTAAGGAATTTTATGCCTGTTTAATTTTAAAAAGAATTTAGGCAAATGTTTATTTAACGCCATGCCATAAAGAATACGTGAAGTTGCAGCGGTATAAACCAGGGTGGTGCCAAAAGGGGAGAAGGCTGCATCAAACATCAATAGCATGGCAACAAAGCCTAATCCTACCAGCAAGGTTAATCCCACCAAAGGACCACTATCACCAGGAAAGCTTAATTGTTGCCAACCATGCGTCAGATAGGATTGGGGAATGGCAGCTAAAAAACTGAGCTGCAGCATAAAATAAAGTACAAACCCTACCAGGACAGCGCCAAGGATAGCGATTGGGATATTGCGTTGTGGATTTTGTACTTCACCTGCTAACATCAAACCATTTTGAAAACCTGTGAACGCAAAAGCCACGCCACCTGCCGAAAGTGCTGTAAAAATCTGCACCCAAGCCTCTTTAGTGGTCAAGTTTAAACTAATATTGCTCATTGAGGAGGTGCTGGAAAGCAGTGCAACAATAGCAATGCTGGGCACTAAGAATTTAATAATACTTGCAAATTTATTACACTCTGCCAGCAATTTGATGCCGTAAGAGTTCAGTAATACCACAAACAGCATAATTCCCATGGCCACAACATAGCCAATTCCGGATAAGGTAAATGCGGAGGCATCTTTAACAATTAATGTTGGAAAAAAATGACTGGAATATTGCAAAATGGCTTGAATTTCAATGGGTGTCATGACCACATAAGATAGCCAGGATGTCCAGGCAAACAGAAAGCCAACATCATTCCCATGCGTAAAGCTAGGATAATTGGTCATGCCTCCAGAAATAGGAAACATTGCTCCAAGCTCGCATAAAGGTAAAGCGATAAAGAGCATGAATAAAGCAGCAATAATCCAACTAATGAGTGCATTGCTGCCGGCCATTTGTGCGCTGATAAAGGGACTAAATAGCCAACCTGAGCCAATCATGCCACCTGCAGCTGCAATTAATACATTTGTTCGAGAAATATCACGTTTGAGCATGGCTTTTCCTTGTGGCGAATGCACTGAAAAAATAATTATACACACTTTGAAAATAGTTTTGCGACAATTTAAAAGGGATTCAGTTTTTTATGCCAAGATCTACAATAATCGCTTTCTTCCTGTTAATCAGCTGCATTAATTTGGATTCATGGGCTGATGAATTTAATAAATCAAATTTCCCAGGGATTTTGAAAGTTGAAGGAGCGATTTATAAGGCTGCAGTCAAAAAGGGATTAAATGAATCAGATATTTCTATCAGTTGGCAAAAAATGCCTACAGACGAATATAAAGCCATTATTAAATGTATCAATGCGAATAAATGCGGTGATACCTTCATAGAAATTTTTATTTCCGCCTGAATAGCTGGAAGCAGTCAATATCCATCTACTACTGCTCTGGAAAAAATTGAAAACAATCTATTTAATAATACTTCGTTGAGAGGAAATAAGGGGCTTGGAATAACCAATAAATCGGAGCCTGATTAAACTCTATGTATTGCTTTACCACTTTCGCAAAGACGGGAGATAGAAGAACAGTAGATGGGCATCTACTGTTCTATGGGCAAAACGGCTCAGGGCATTAATTGCCACTACTGTCACTATTACTACCGCCTGATGAAGAGTCACTTGAAGCGCGTAGGAAACCATTCAGCTGCATAGTGCGTGAATTTTGTAGTAATAAAATACTATTCGTTAACAAAATTCGCTCTTCTTGTTGTCGGTTAAGGTACAATTGATAGTTGATCTCGGCAAGTAGAACGGCAATTTCTTTTTGTACTGTTGCTGCTGAAGCATTGTCAAGACCAGATAGCCACTGAGTATTTCCTTGCTGAGTGGTGTTTTGATTGGGATCAAACAGTCTCCAGGTTGCCATGGTGTATTCACTTAAAGCTTGGCTAGTTGGAGGAACATTTTCTTTACCAGGAATGACAATAGGTTGTTGCATTCTTTTTGATAAAATATAGTAGAGATTGCTAATACCTACAGAGGTTTGCGCCGCATAAACTCTTAGATTTATGAGATAGCTTGCCAAAGCAGAACCTGCCTGGAATCTTGATATAAGAGTGCCGCTCGAATTCGTATACTGTTGATATAATTTGTCATAAAAACTACGTGTTGCTAAAGGAATGGGCGCCACCATAGCACTTGCGTAGCGAATGAAATTGTTGGCTTGCTGGGCTGAGGTTTGAGCTGTCAATGGGCCTGTGAGCTGAAAGTCTTGTGGTGGAGAAATTGCTGCAGTAAGTGGTGTGGCTTGTTGGATAGTATTCTCTAATGAATACATAAGAGGAGCAATCAGACTATTGCTGTTTAGCTGTGTGATGGCAGGTAGATTAAAGGCCCCTTTAAAAAAATCATTGGTGCCAGGTAATATGCCACCAAGAACATTTAGCATAACCTGGTTTTCATTTTTTACACCAGCAGGATAAGTACATCCAACCCAATTTTTAGAAGCATTGTCCAGACAATAGGAATAATCAGGTGTCATCAGCATGTTAGCAATGGATTGACTTACAGGATCTTTCTGGAACGTTAATGAATCCGTATTGCTGGTACTTGTTGTACCTGGTTGATCAATTAAGGCTGAAACAGATACATTATTGGAAGGATTGTCGAAGCTGGAAGATACAAAGGTGCTATTCCCGGAATTATTAAGTACAGCCATAGTGTTGTTAGTAGGAACGAAGAAAGGTAAGGAGTTTTCTTGTCCAGTGTTTTGTGTAAGACCTGCCATGTTTACAGGAAGTGCTCCGTACAAGGATTTCACTGTAGGCAGCAATACGTTCTGGAGAGCATTAGTGGTGACTTGAAGCAAGACCTCATTGACTTGGGATGAGGGGGCATCTTTTAAGTTATAACCGAGGTATTTTCCTAAATTAAGTAAATATTCGGAGATTTCATTCATGGTGTCAGTTATCGGATCCAAGGGGTTGACACTACCTACGGATGCGAAACCGGGTGACGCTGATGTAGCCAAAAACAAAACACTGGATAAGGCAACGCGACGACTAAGTACTTTCATTTATTCTTCCCCTTCAAGAGCACGAGCCACAAGTTTTAAACGATACTCAGAAAAAACGCGAGCGAGCAAGCGCAGCCGCTCAAAAACAATATTTCGTTTCAGAAAAAAGCCAGCGGGATCATGGCTGCCTGTGCTGGTTTCTTCTGCGTGAATTAAAATTCGAGATGCACTACCCGGATGAACAGTGTCAATTGCTTGCAAAAGACGCAGGCCTCTCCCTGATTTAATATTACCTACTATACGAATGAAAATATCTTCCTGAGCGAGGGTGCTCATATCGATTTTTTCTATGTCATCTAATTCTCTACCAAGACGGTTTATTGTTTCTTCCAACTCTGGATTTCCATCAAGAGTCCAGTCCTCTACACTTTCCATAAATGTAATAACCCGATAAATCATCGGGTCAACGTATTCAAACCAGTATCTAGAGGATTCTTCATGACTAAGATCGGGCATTTTTTACTCTTTTTTTACGGTATAACTTCGTTGATGGACTGCGATTAATCTAACTACTATAGTATAGTATGAAGAGTAAAAGTCCATTATCAAAAAGTAAATTTTATGAAAATCAAAAAAAGCACTCGACTTGCTAGCATTTTAAAGCGAATTTTTAATGTTCGAGCATGGATTGATTTCGATCGAGTAAGAGCATTTACAGCATATCTTGTGGCTGGTTTTCAAAAAATGTTTATTCCTCAACAGCAAACAGGACAGGGTGAGTCTTTCGAAGCGGCAATTGCCAGAATGAATCTAAGTGAACAGGACTTGCAAGCTAAACAATCTGCCTTATATCGTTTAAGTTTGCTAATGAGTGCGGCTGCTGTGTGTATTTTTGGCTATGCTGTTTACCATTTATTTTATGGTACTTATCGTGCACTAATTGTCAGTTTGGTCTTGGTGTTGGTTGCTTTGGTCTTAGCGTTTCGTTACCACTTTTGGTATTTTCAAATTAAAGAGCGAAAACTTGGGTGCTCAATTAGTGAGTGGTACAGAGAAGGCCTTAAAGGTGATAAGCGATGAATAAAATAGTTTTGATATTGCTGGGTTTGTTAGTTCCAGCTTTGGCTCTTGCATCTGACGGCACTATAACGAATTCTTATTTTAATTTTGCCCCACCGCCGCAAGATTATTCTGTAATTTTTTTAGGCAATATCTTTGGTGTTGTTGATGGTGTTTTACATGGTACCGGCAGTCAGATTATGGGTACGATGTTTGGTGTATTTAACTCCGCTGTCCTTGCTTTAGGTGGTGTTATCATTATGTACACCTTGTTGGTGTCTACAATGAATACAGCACACGAAGGGCAAATGTTGGGGCAGAAATGGTCCTCCATTTGGGTGCCCATGCGTTCTACGCTGGGCCTCGCATTATTAATTCCTAAAGGTTCTGGCTACTGCTTAATGCAGATATTTGTTATGTGGATTGTCATACAAGGGGTAGGAGCTGCGGATAAGGTTTGGCAAGCCGCATTAAGTTATTTGAATCGCGGTGGTCTCATTATTAATACCCAAATGAATCCCCAACAATCTATAAGCGCAGGTAGCAACAATGAAATTGCGACTGGTGCAGGCATTATTTTATCGGGTCAAGTTTGTATGTTAGGACTACAAACTGCTTTGGAAAATCAACGCCAAAATTACCTCAACAGTAAGCAAAATAATTCTGGCGCTTGTTCCGGCACTCCTTCTACTAACATGCAGCACTTTTGTGATACAGCAGTTCCAGATTTTCTAAGTAGTGTGAATGTCGTTGCCAAGCAAAATAGCGCAGCCTCTACTCAAACCCAATATACAGTACCAATGCCTAATTTTACTGATGCTCCTTATTCAGCACTTAATGGAATATGTGGTTCCATTACTTGGAATAAGTTTACAGGGGCTGATAATCTTGTTACCGGTTCATCAAGTAATACAAGCGGTTTCTCAATTAGTCAGAGCGAGTTACAGACCACACAATTTTCACGGGCAATTGCTATCCAGCAAATGTATACTGACCTTTCAATGGTTGCCCAAGTGATGGTTAACAATGATCCTGTATTAAATCCTCAAAATAATAATACTGATAACCAGTCTTCTAATTTCTCAACAAATGCCGTGCAACAATTTGGTGTGCCTTTGGCCGCGAATAATCAGACGGTATGTACGACCCAAGATGTACAAAATCAAAACTGTAAAAACTGGGGTTCTGATCCCACGAGTACAAATACCTCGTCTCCTCTTTTCAATGGTACGGAGTTTCAGGGAGCAGTTTCTGACTATAATGGCATTATGCAGCCTGCATTAAGTCTACAAACTGAAGGTAAAAAAGGTTCTGATGCTGCATCAGAAAGGGCCTTTATTCAAGATGCTAACAACTATGGTTGGATTTTAGCGGGCAGTTACTTTTTCGACCTGGCAAAATTGAACTCCGCGTCCGCTATGGAATCTGCGAATTCGCAGACAGATAGTGGTACTGGTTTAGGTACGCCTCCCAGTGACCAATCTGTTTGTACTCCAACTCCTTCTGGAACTTACTTTAGTACGTCCTGTATGCAAAATGCGTTTGCATCATCCGGTCAATGTGGTGCTAACTATGGGGTTTTATGTGAATGGATGAATGGAGATAATACTTCCGTAAATCAAGTCATTGGTTTACTTGATGGGTCTAATGTTACTTCTAATAAACTTAGTCTCCCTGCTGGCAGCAGTATCTCTACTGTCACCGGGGGGTCTGGTTCAACTGGAGCTCAAACCGGGGCAGTCTCGTCTACGGTTTATGGATTTATTACAAACTCATTAATGGTGAATTTGTCCCAACAACCAGGTCAGACTCCGCCTAAATTTACCATGAAGTTCAATATGAATTTTGACCTTTCAAAATTTAGTTTGCCACATCAAGATTTCCCTTGTGGAAGTATTTTGGGCTTATGTATTGGTAGATTAATGGGTAACATTTTTTATAATCTGATCATAAAGACGATGTTTAATTTCTTCTTGAACATCGTAGGTCAGATTATCAATATGGTTGTCATGGCTTTCCTTTCAGTACCTTTAATGGGTATGGGAGCTATATTCTAGTCAGGAGTGGCTATTATTCAACAACCGTCGGTTAACCCGGTGATAGCGCTCGCGAATATGGGGGTGAATTATATTAACTTTGCCAATGAACTATGGATTATATTATTGACCACAGCAATTACAACGTCATTAATTCCCTTGTTCGGTATATTCATCTTTGCGCTTATCTCCATGGTCTTTCCATTGTTGTTTGCCTGGATGGCAGTCATGTTGAGCATTGGCTTCGTCACGGCTTACTATATTCCATTCTTGCCGTATATGATCTTTACCTTTGGCTCGATTGCCTGGTTGATGGTGGTTATTGAGGCAATGGTTGCGGCACCTATCGTAGCGCTTGGAGTTACTCATCCAGAGGGACATGATGCCTTTGGTAAGGGAGAGCAAGCAATTATGATTCTGCTCAATGTGTTCTTGCGTCCAGCAATGATGATTATTGGTTATATCGCTGCAATAGCCTTAACTTATGTGTCAGTTTGGATAATCAATGCCGGATTTGCAAACGCAATGTCCTTTATTCAGGGTAACTCCAGTGGTTCTACATGGCAATTTAGTGGTTCTGCTCAAGATCTGGTCCAGCAAGCCGGTAATATCGACACCACCCAGGGTTATTCGGGTTGGGCGGGTATTTATGGCTTCTTTTTCTCGATTCTGATTTACACCACGATGTATCTAATTGTCGTACAAAAAGCCTTTACGCTTATCGTAGTTTTGCCTGATAAAGTATTGCGATGGATTGGTGGGCAACCCGAAAGTGTCGGCCAAGAAACTGCCCAATGGGGTGAAGAAGCTAAGGGGCAAGTAGGTAAAGCAGAAAGTGGTACAACCAAGGCTGCTCAACAGATTGATTCGCAATTGTCCGGCTACGGTCAAAAAGGCTTCAACAAAATGCGAGATATGGCCAAAGGTGGCGGTCCTCAAGTTGGCTTGTCAGGTGGGGGTAAAAACCTCAGTGATGGTGGTGACTCCAAGGCAAGTAAAGGGGATAGCTGATACAATTAAATTTGGGGCATTTGCCCCACTTCTTTTTCCTAATTCGTTATAATGTCTTACCTCCAAGACCATAATAAAGATTCGGCGTTTCTAATGTTTTATTCGCCGCCTCCTCAAACAGCTGCACAGCCTTTTTTTTCACAGCACATAAATCTAAACTCATGATATTCGCAGGATGTGAGCCGACCCATATATTATAGGCTGAAGAAAAATGCGGATTAAGGATAATGTTTTTATCTAAACTAAATTTTCTATCCAAGGACTTTTTAGGACTTTCATCAATATAGTCGCAAGTAACCTCTATCGTATTGTTGAGAGCAGAACGAAAGCATTTCACAGCACCTACTATTGCAGAAGAGGGAACTTGATAAGCAATGGCCTCATAGGCATATAAAGGCCATCCTGCATATGTGGTTAATTTTTCATGCTCTACATCATGCTTGGCAAAGAAATGATAAATATTTTTTGCCTGTTTTGCTTGAAAACTATGGAGATCAATAACTAGATTTTTTGTATCAGTAGGTGTTTCGGCGGTTTTAACTAAAATAGGCATCTGGCTATCGATCGTAGAGGGATAGTCGATAGGGGTAGGATCTGGAAGAATAACCGCATATAGATAAGTGTCTTCATCGTTTAATGGAAAAATCGGAGCACTTTCTAATTTTGTGGTCAGGCAGATGCAAGCTTCCGCGTTAGCATCAATAGCCTGGTTATTAATACCACAGTTATTTTTGTAACCTCGATATTTAATCGCTTCAAGCCACCACGAATCATCATAATCTACTCGAGGAGTAAATCCAGTTTTAAATATTTCTTCTGGCGGTCGGCTATCTGAACGAAAATAAATATAAACCACTTTGCTCTCCTGGTAAGCAATTTCATCATCATATATTGCACAATTAAGTCTGGTTGATCAATGTGCTAACAGTGGGTGGTTTTAAGAGTAAATAATGCTTAAAACTTGCTATTACTTCGTGCACAAACGACAAGTTAATCTTTTCTTAAGTATTATCCTTTATAGTGCCAAGAATTTAATCTGTTAGTTTATTGTTATGCCAAGAAATTTGAGGCCAAAAGCTCATAATAAAAATTCACCTTACGACAAAGAAAATGTCTATCAAAAAAAATATTATCGCGAGAAAAGATTAAAGTTGTTCGAAGTACATAAAAAAAAAGAACAGCAGATGATTGATGAGTATATACAAAATCATGATAATTTGCCTCCAACTGGAACTGCACGCGAAATGGGGTATTCCAGCTATGTATTCACCGGTGTGGATTTAGTGACAAACTCTTCTATGATTGATGTTCAAAAATCAACAGATACGACGTTCATTCTTTCTAGGTTGCAGGAAAATGCTCCTAAACTTCCTGTTTCTTGTATTGCTTCTACGGAGCATGTAGTTTGCATGCAAGATCAAGTTGAAGATTTTCAACTGGAGTCACTTCCTGAAAGTAAAAAAGAAGTTAAGTATCAATTACTGATACGTTCAAATTCAAATATTCAACCAACCGATATTGAAAAAGCAACACTCATTGCAGTCATTTGTCTGGATGATGATATTTTGACTGCAGAGGATGTTGTAGTGACCTATGATCAAACCAGGAAATTATATGTTGTGGAGTTGGGAACGCAATTAGCTGATATTCAGCAAGTTATTCGTAATTTACAAGCTCATCCACAATTTCAAATCGAAAATTGTAAATTTGAAGACGTGGGTTTATATCAAGGAATATGTTTACTGAAGCCTGATGCATCTAATCCAATTCATGCTATGGCAAACATTGCTCAAGGTATGTCTGACGATGGTCAACCCGTTAAATTCTTTTTAGAACGAGATGCTGGGAAGACCTCAGGAACAGCAAGGTATCAGGACAATAAATGGACTTTTAATTTATTTAAATCATTACCTACGATGTTTCAAGAAACAGGGTACCCTCTTGATTCTATCGCAGTTAAAATTTTAAAAAATCAATAAACTATCGTTGATATTCTTTAGTGCCGGCGATAATTAATTTATAGGTGCGCTCACTGATCAAGCCTTCCTCGAATTTTGAGCGCGCATCAACTGTCATTAGTTGACCTCGTTGGCGGACCAGCTTACGAGTCATGGACGTCACTTCATTAGGATCGCCCTCGAGTAGAGTATCACGAACTTCTTCATCAAAAACCAGATATTCTCGTAATGCAACGCGCTTACCATCAACTGTGGGTACAAGTTTTTGCCAAATACAAAGCCGAATGGTTTCAAGGATATCGATAGTGCGACCTAAGCGCTCTTCCCCAGCAAACGATGTCACTAAACGTCGCATGGTTTCTGCAACACCCGAAGTATGCAGCGTAGTATAAACCGGATGTCCTGTTAACGCTGCCTCAAGAGCTGCACTGATAGTTTCAGCATCCCGACACTCTCCAACCATGATTAAACGAGGTTTTCGACGCAAGGCATTTCGCACTCCATCAGCAAAATCGGGTAAATGACGTGGAATTTCCGATTGACTCACCACCGCTGAAACTGTTTCAATCTCATCATAAACGAATTCGATCGGTGATTCGTAGGTCAGCACTTTACGGTGTGATTCTTCCTTTTCAATGAGTTCACGAATAATTGATGCAAGCAGTGTAGATTTACCTGAACCTGTGGCTCCTGTAATAAATACAATGCCTTCTTGTGGCGCTATCGCTTCCAGAATATTCTCAGGCAAACCCATGGTTTCTAACTTGGGTGGTGTTGTGGGAATGGTTCTTAAAGTAATCTGGATGGCATCATGTCCCTCAACAAGACAGGAAGTCGCATTCACACGATAACGGTAGCGAACACCACGGTTGGGACGGAACTCATAGTGAGTGTCGATATCTTTCCCAGACAATAGCTGGGTTGTAGCGTTTGGACCATAGATCGAATTGATTAAATCGCCTAACTCAGTGTTCGACAAACGGCGATTGGTAATTTTGTACAAGCGCCCATAAACTTCCGCAAAAATAGGTTCACCGGTTTGAATCGTAATGTCAGAGGCAGAGAGACTTTCTGCATGCTCTAACATTTTATCCATAAACACCGGCGTAAAGCGCGTTGGTTCATCAGGCATTAGGTGAATATTAATACTACTACTCATAGTTTATAATCAAGGTTTCTTATCATTAATGGGAGCGATGACAGGTTGCCACGCTTTACTAGTAATAGTAATTTTAGTGTTTTGTGCCAATTTTTCCATAGTTCTAAATTGTTCTAATGCACCTTCATCTTTGGAAACCGCTGCTATCCACTCCTTGCTATCAACATTCAAGGCAGGTAATGCAGTAATACGTAGGACTCTGTCGTCAATATGCATTTCTGATCCATCACCAGTAATCCCTAAATCAGTATGCGAAACAAAGGGCGGTGATACCATATTCATGGCCAATAACTTACGGTAGAGAATCATTCCAGCATAGTCTTCTTTAATTCTAGCTAAACTTTCTTCGAGAATAATTCCTGCTTGCTCAATACCATTTTGCCAACCTTGTTCCACGTATCGGCACCAAAGCATTCTTTCTTGCTTGGTCTTGGGTAATAATGTCGAATTGGGACAATCAGGTTTCTTATAGTCCATCCACAAATATTGTCGCCAGTTAGGAGGTGTTGTAATAAAGCGAGCTTGTTTGGCGAGTTTATAGGTCCTATCAGAAATACGAATGGTTTGTGTATCTGCCAAATTTAAGGTGTTGCGACCTTCAAGCAACACTGGGGGCAATATGTTATGCTCAAGTACCAATGCATTAAAATCAAAAATAGCGTCTAGATTACGAGCTTGTTTTGTTAACTGCTCGTCTATTAACTTGGCGCGCCAAGCTAAACCGCCCTGGGCTCCCAGACTTAAAGCTGTTTCTTTCAGGGCCATTTCTCGAATTTTTCCGATCGATGCCTTACTACGAGTTTTGGCACTTTTGGTATTGGCCAATGCTTTCAGGCCTGCAAGAGAACCCGTATCAGCTAGGATGACGGTACGATGGCAAGCCGTTAAAAAAATAGAAAATAAAACACAAAGACTAAGAATAAAGTTTCGCATAGCGCAATTCAACAACCTGACTGTTAGGGTAAACATAGATAAAAGCTTTCTTGCCCGCTTGATAATCAATATCACGCAGAATTTCAGCCAAGCTCATATCTTTGGCATTAAGACTAATTAAAACAGGAACAGCGGGTTCCTTCCCTAGCACACGTAAACGAAAATGCGCAGCTCTAGCAATACGTAAGGTCACTTCCTCTATTGGACCTGACCAATCCACTGAGGCACGTGTTTGCAAGTTATAAGCATTAGGAATGGTTAACGTATTATCTTTATTCTTAGGAAGAATAACCTTTTCTACACGTTGCATTTCTAACATGGAATCACTGACTGATGAGGCCGCTTGTGCAAGTTTAATAGTAGCATCATCGCTTGGTGCATTAAGAGGTGGTTTCATATAAATGACGCCACCGCGACATCCTGCCAATAGGATGGAAGCAATAATAAACACAAGGGGTTTGTTAATCATCTTTTTGACTTTATAAACGATATGCACTGCAATGATTGAAACAGGAGCATGACGGCTTGTCAAGGAAAAGAAGGCCTTGGTTAGGATGTTAATTTTTTTCATAGAGGCCATAGATTACTTGTCCCGCTTGTTTGGATTTTTTTTCCGCCCAATGAACTGGGTCAAGCGAAATTTTATCAGGTGATTCAAGATAAACCAAGCCGCCGGGAATAAGTAAATCGGATTGCGATAAGATTTTCAGGCAGTTTGGGAGATAGTTTTTGGCAAACGGTGGATCTAAAAAAATGATATCAAAACGTTCTGTACTGTTTATAAAGTAGTCTTCCGCATTAGCTTGCACAACAGAGAGTGCATTGGAATCGAAGGCGGAGGCTACTTGTTGAAGGTTCGCATAAACTTTTGGCGATGACTCCACAAGCACTACTCGGCTTGCCCCGCGCGAATAGGCTTCAAACCCAAGAGCACCGCTCCCAGCAAAAGCATCAAGACAGCGCGCGCCATGGATATCATGCATTAACCAGTTAAAGAGAGTTTCTTTTACGCGATCAGGTGTTGGACGCAGACCCTCTACGTTGGGAAAAGAGAGTTTTTTGCCACGGTAGCGCCCACCAATAATACGTACAGTTTGTTTCACGCTTTCCCCACAGATATAAGAAGCATTCTGCTAACATCAACTTGCTTTTGAAATGCTTGCTTAATTTGCGCAGTACTTACTGCATTAATTTTTGCAACATAGGTATCAAGATAATCATCGGGTAAATGGAAAAAAGCAATGCGAAGAAGCATACCGGCGATGCTGCTATTGCTAGCGAGTGATAAGGGAAAACTTCCCGTCAAATATTGCTTGGCTGCAACCAGTTCAGCCTCATCAGGGCCATCAGTAATGAATTTAGCGACAGTATCTTCGGTTACTTTCAAAGCAGTAGATGCTTGCTTATTTTGTGTAGCCAAGCTGATAAGAAAAGGACCATCTCCTGGCATAGGGATAAATTGACTGGTTACCCCATAAGTTAAACCACGCTTCTCTCGAACTTCATTGGCTAAACGAGAAACTAGGGCGCCACCTCCTAAAATATAATTCCCTACAGTGAGAGGAAAGTAGTCTGGCGAGTGATGATCGATGCCTATTTGCCCCAATCGAATAATTGTTTGCGAGGAAGGAAAATCAATAACTTCCTTCTCACTCGCTGCAAGCTGAGGCGCTTTGGGAATCATGGGGGCGACTTGCCCTTTGGGCAGTTGCTGAATTATCTTGTCAGCTAATTCATGAGCTTTTTGCTCATCAATAGCTCCCACTATAACGATTACAGCATTTGAACCCACAAAATATCGTTTATAAAAGTCACGCACATGTTGGAGTTCAATGGCATTAACACTCGCTTCTGTACCAAGGACAGGATGGGCATAAGGATGATTTCGATACAATTTGTTAAAAAAAACTAAATTAGCAACATCATCGGGTGATTCCTGATTTTGGGCAATAGCGAGTAATTGCTGACTTTTTTCACGCTGAAATGATTCCTGAGGGAAATCAGGTTTATTGATAATTAACGTAAACGTATCGACGGCTTGTTGAAGCGCTTCAGGTGTGGTTAGGGTCTTTAAACTTAAGATCACCATATCCCGGCTACTATCGCTGCTGTATTGTGCACCGACATTCGCTATTTTTTCGGCAAGCGCAGTGGCATCTAAACCAGCATTTCCTTGGTTGAGTAAGTCAGTGGTTAAAGCACTTAAACCGTATTGCTTACCGTCATAGGCTGAACCTGCTCTAAAAGCAATATTAATATCCAACATCGGCACTTCCTGGGCCTGGTAAAATACTACTTGAGCACCATTGGCTGTTTGCCATTTTTGTGTTTTAAAAGAACCTGCCAACAATGATTGTGAGAAGCAAAAAATTAAGACAGTTGTTAATGTAAGTAATCGTTTCATGCTCTTTCCTCTTGTGGCACAGGAATTAATAAGGCTTCAGTTTCAGCCGTTTCTTTGAGATAACGCTGGGCAACGTCTTGTATTTGTTCAGGGGTAATCTGATTAATTTTATCCGTATACGCATCCGCTATCTGCCAACCTAAACCAATCGTTTCTACCATACCTAATTCCATGGCTTGACCAAAAATTGAATCCTTTTCAAACGTTTTTTGGGCTATAAGCTGAGTTTTAATGCGTTGTAGCTCTTCAGGGCTAACCAATTCATTTTTTAAACGCTCAATCTCTTTCACCATCGCTGTCTTAAGTTCATCAACTGTATGTGTTTGTGACGGGGTTCCAAAAAGAATAAATTGGGTTTGATAGCGAGCATACAAGTTATAATAAGTATCTACACCACTTGCGACATGGCTACCTCGAACGAGATTTTTAGAAAACCTTGCACTCTCTCCTGCATCTAAAATACCAGTGATTAATTCAAGAGCATAGGGCTCCCAACTGTCTTTGGCAGTCTTTACGCTCGGCACAGTATAACCAAACATGAGTAAAGGAAGCTTTGCCGGAGCATAGACTTCTACAGATTTTTTACCGAGAGCTGGAGGTTCTATTTGAAGACGTCGCACATAATCAGTGTGTTTAGTAATTTTACCAAAGTATTGATTAGCTAATTGATGAACTTTCTCTGCATCCACATCACCTACCACCACCAACGTAGCATTGTTAGGGGCGTAAAACCGTTGATACCAGTATTTAAGATCATCAATACTCATTTGATAAAGATCGCTCATCCATCCAATGACCGGATGATGATACGGATCGGTTAAGTGTGCTGCAGCTAAATAGCGTTCAAAGGCCAGAGCTTGAGGATTATCATCAGTGCGTAAGCGACGTTCTTCTCGAATGACCTTAATTTCTTTGGCAAATTCTTCTTTATCTAGCAAAAGATTTTGCATACGGTCAGCTTCTAATTCAAATGCCTTGGGTAATTGCGACGCGGCTACTTTTTCAAAATACGTTGTGTAGTCGAAATTAGTAAAGGCATTTTCTTGCCCACCAATTGCCGCTATAGTTTTTGAAAAAACCCCTAAAGGATAGAGAGGGGTACCTTTAAACATGACATGTTCCAAGGCGTGGGACACACCAGTTAATCCCCCGGGTTCATCTGCTGAGCCAACGTTATACCACATCATAGATACGGCAATCGGCGCTCGATGATCTTCCTTGACGAGGACCTTAAGGCCATTGTCCAAAACAAATTCTCGCACTTGACTTACAGCTTGGCAGGAAAGCGCAGTTAAGAAAATCATTAAAGCGATGCGCATTGGATTAACTCCGAAGCAAAAAAAGTGATAGAATTTCATATTTCCTTAGTTTTGTACACTTATGATTAAATGGTTTAAGCGAAATCAAGATGGAACAGAGTCAGTTTCCAAGACGGCTGAAGAGGTTATTACGCCCGCAGAAATCCTGCCGCCAATAGAAGCTCCTGCCACAGAGACTACATCAAAAGAAAGCTTTTTTGCTCGATTTAAGAAAGGGTTAAGCAAAACACGGCAGCAGTTTGGTGAGGGTATCGGTCGTTTATTGTTAGGCAAAAAAGAAATCGATGCGGCGCTTCTTGAGGATCTGGAGACGCTGCTATTAAGTGCCGATTTAGGGATTGAAACTTCACAAAGTATTTTAAAGCAACTAATCGATGGCCTGGCTAGAAAACAATTAACGGATGGTAATGCTGTTTTCCTGACTCTCAAAAAACGTCTGGAAGACATGCTCATTGCTTGTGAACAACCGTTACAAATTGAAACAGCGGATAAATCTCCTTTTGTTATTTTGACTGTTGGTGTTAATGGCGCAGGAAAAACTACCTCCATTGGTAAAATGGCAAAACAATTTCAGCAGCAAGGGAAGAAAGTTATGTTAGCTGCAGGTGACACCTTTAGAGCTGCTGCCGTCGAGCAATTACAAGTGTGGGGAGAGCGTAATCAAATTCCCGTGATTGCACAGCATACAGGCGCTGACAGTGCTTCTGTTATCTATGATGCTTTACAGGCTGCTAAAGCTCGCGGTATAGATATTTTAATCGCTGATACTGCGGGGCGATTACATACCCAGGGCAATTTAATGGAAGAACTTAAGAAAGTGAAGCGAGTAATGCAAAAATTGGATCCAAAGGCCCCACATGAGGTGATGCTCGTTCTCGATGCCAGCATAGGACAAAATGCCCTTAATCAGGCTCGCCAATTCCATGAAGCTGTTGGCTTAACTGGAATAATGATGACGAAACTGGATGGCACGGCGAAAGGCGGGATATTGTTTGCAATTGCCAATGAGTTAGGCATACCATTTCGTTATCTGGGGATAGGGGAAGGAATTGATGACCTTCGTCCCTTCAATGCATCACAATTTGTTAGAGCAATTTTTAATGATGATCAAGTTTGACCAAGTTACTAAACGTTATCCGGGCGGGTTTGAAGCACTAAGCCAAGTTAATTTTTCACTGCAAAAAGGTGAAATGGCTTTTCTTACAGGGCATTCTGGTGCTGGGAAAAGTACGCTGCTTAAGCTAATCGCCATGCTTGAAGTTCCTTCATCCGGACAGATTGTGATCAATGGTGTCCGCTTAAATCAATTAAAGAAAAACGATATTGCCGCGCACCGTAGCAGTCTTGGAATTACATTCCAATCGCCCAATTTGTTAAACGATCGTACGGTTTTTGATAATGTTGCTTTGCCACTACAAATCCAGGGTCTGACTCCTCCAATGATTACCAAGCGAGTTCATGCTGCTTTAGATATGGTTGGTTTGTTAAATAAGGAAAAAATGCTGCCTGTTCATTTGTCGGGTGGAGAACAGCAACGAGTAGGCATTGCGCGGGCTGTTGTTCACAAACCGGCTTTACTTTTAGCGGATGAACCTACCGGAAACTTAGATCCAAGTTTATCTTCGGAAATTATGAAGTTATTTGAGCAATTTAATCAGGTTGGTGTCAGCATCCTTATTGCTACCCATGATTTAGCGTTAATTGCGGGATTGAAACACCGCATTGTTATGTTAAAAGGGGGTAGAATGTGTTAAAGATTATACGCTCACTTGCTTCCTATCATCTGCAAGCTGCCAGTAACAGCCTTAATTTGCTTTGCCGAAAACCAATGGCAACCATGATGACCGTGATTGTCATTGCGATTACATTAACCCTACCGGCACTATTTTGGGTTTTTAGTGACAATCTTGAGAAAATGACTAATAACTGGCAAAAAGGTGGCCATATTTCACTTTATTTAAAACCTGGATTAACCTCTGCACAAGAAATCGCTGTACTAGAACAGGTGCAAGCTGTCGAAGGCGTTGGTAAAGCAAGTTTGAAAACGCCAGCCGAAGGATTAACGGAATTGCAACAGCAGGAAGGTATGCATGATATTATGCGTTATCTTCCTGAGAATCCTTTACCTGCTGTCATTGAAGTGGTACCGGCTGTTGCTATTAATCAGCCTTTTCAAGTAGAACAATTGTACACCCGTTTACAAGCCTTACCGCAGATTGAGCAAGCTAAATTAGATATGGAATGGTTAACACGGCTGCATGCTATTCTTGGTTTTGCAAATAAGGCAGCTCATGCTGTTATGGCACTTTTAGCGTCAGCTGTAGTGCTTATTATTGGCAATACCTTGCGTTTAGCCATTCATAATCGCCATGAGGAAATACAGGTGCTGAAACTAATAGGGGCTACTGATTCGTTTATTGCACGTCCCTTCTTATATTCCGGTATCTGGTACAGTTTAGCGGGAGCAATACTGGCGGTGCTTTTTGTTAACATTTTTATGCTAAGCTTTGCAGTAGCAATCAAGCAGTTGGCGTCTGCCTACCAAATGAATTACCCTATTATGGGTTTGTCGGTTAAACAAGCTTATTTATTGGTTTTAGTTTCAACGTTACTAGGATGGTTGGGTGCTAGATTATCAGTAAATCGCCAACTTGCTTCAATTGAGCCCTATAATTAGTTATAATAAGGAAGTTTTGCCAAACCTCGTTGATGCATTTTATCGAATATGATGTTGGTAATGGAGGATGTATGAATCAGCAGTTACAGTTAGCGTCATTAAATTTTCCAATTGGCAGCCTTGATGCTTATATTCATCGCGTCAATCAAGTACCAATGCTCTCTGCTGAAGAAGAATATGACTGTGCTGAACGCTTCCAAACAGAAGGTGATTTGGAGGCCGCTCGTTGTTTAGTACTAGCTCATTTACGTTATGTGGTACGTGTTGCGCGTGGTTATCTAGGCTATGGGTTACCGTTAAATGATTTAATCCAGGAAGGTAACATTGGCTTAATGAAGGCAGTAAAGCGCTTCGACCCTAAAATGGGGGTACGCCTCGTTTCTTTTGCTGTGCACTGGATAAAAGCAGAGATTCATGAGTTTGTTCTACGCAATTGGCGTATCGTCAAAATTGCTACCACCAAAGCGCAACGCAAATTATTTTTTAATCTTCGTCATATGAAAAACCGCTTGGGCTGGTTTAGCAAGGAAGAAGTAGATGCTGTTGCCAAAGATTTAGGGGTTAGCCGTGAAGACGTGTTAATCATGGAGCAGCGTTTGAATGCAATGGACGCATCTTACGATGGCCCGGTTTCTGATGATGACGACGAATCGTTTAAATCACCATCAAATTATCTATATGATGCCCACAGTGATCCTGCTCAATTGATTGAAAAAGAAACAAGTAATGAGCATGGACGGGAGCAGTTATTCCTGGCTCTGGAACGATTGGATGAGCGTAGCCAAGATATTTTACAGCAACGTTGGCTAGCAGAAGACAAAGCAACTTTGCATGATTTAGCTGATAAATATGGCGTCTCTGCTGAGCGTGTACGTCAGTTAGAAAAAAATGCAATGAAAAAGCTTCGCCAGTATATGGAAGCCGTTGCCTGAAATCAGGGCGACTCTTATTACGTGCCTGAGCTCTCCCCCTACTTGCCTCGGCTTGTCCGAGGCATCGAGAAAAGGCCAAGATTAATCTTTAGTCTCAGCGTTCCTTTAATCCTCTAACTTCTTTTTGAGTTTAAGTTTTGTATCGTTATCAGCAAAGGCTGCATCAATTGCCATGGCAGTAAAATGGGTCATTTGTTGATCACTGTAACGATAACCTTGTTGTACACGTCGATACTCATTCGCTAAATTAGTGCGGAAAAAAGGAGGATCATCTGAACCTAAGCTGATGGAAATACCCGCATCAAGCAGACGAGGTAAAGGATGATTTAGTAAGTCAGGGAAAAGACCTAAGGCGATGTTGCTGGAAGGGCAAATTTCAAGAGAAATATTTTTATCTTTAAGTAAGGAAATCGTCTCTTGAGAATGAATAGCTTGCACGCCATGTCCAATCCGTTTAATGGGTAAATATTGCATGGCCTCCATCATACCACTGGCGGAAGCGAATTCGCCTGCATGAACGGTACAGTGGAGACCGCCGTCAGCAGCAATTTTGTAGGCTTCGGCAAACAGCTTAGGGGGAAAGTGAATTTCATCACCACCCAACCCAAACCCGACAACACAGGGTATATCTTCTTTAATAGCTTGTTTAGCGACTTTAGTTGCAGATTCAGAGCCAAAATGACGGACAGCAGTAATAATTATACGACCAATGATGTTATATTGTTCCTCTGCATCATCAATGGCTTGCTGGATTGCATTTAAATGTTCTCTAGACGGGATATTGCTTGATTTTTCGGCATGATCAGGAGAGTACATCATTTCAACGTAGAGTGTATTTTCCAAAGCATTCGCTTTTAAATAGTCAAATGTAATATCGTAATAATCCTCAGGATGCTTGATGACTGCGGCAACAGCGTCATAAGCTTTTAAAAAATCAAGGAAATCCTTATAGCGATAGCTTTGTCCATCGGTCGCAATGAGAGAGTCTGGTAAGGAAATATTATTTCGTTTTGCCAGTTTTTTTGCTAACTCTGGTGTAATAGTGCCTTCCAAATGGGTATGTAATTCCGCTTTTTTTATGGTCATAGGAGTTCCTTTCTCGTACTATACTAATTCTTGATGGTAACTTGTTCAAAAACCCGATAAAATTATTTCTTTAGTATAATACGTAAAACAGGATTAATCATGAATAGTAACAATGACATTGATAAAGCCTATGTCAGTCCTTATGATAAATTTTTATATGAGTTTGATGCAAACCATAAAAAATCAGAGTCACAGTTAAAAGAAATAAAAAAGCATCAGCGAATTGCCTATCTTCGTGATAATCCAAACCCGGACGCCGGGGATGGCGAAATTTGGGAAAATTTCTAAGGTCTTGATGTTACAAGGTATTGTGATTTAACTGTTAAATGGGCCATTTTTTGACCCATTTAATTTTCAAAATTAAAGATGAACCTCATTGAATCGCATCTTCAAAAAGTGGCTTAAAATTTAGGTGTTAATTTCTCAGAATTATTTTTTTGTATTTGACGATTAATGTCGTCAATATTAATCACTGATTCCTTGATTTGTTCTTGAATGAAGTTAATTCGTCTTGCCAAGCTTCCTGAAGCATTAATTGGGTTCCCTTGTTCAATTAAGTTATTCCGAAGTGCTGTAAGTAAATCTTGTGGACTATTGTAGGATTTCTTCAGAGTTTCTGACACTGCCTTATGATTATTTCGAAACCAATGACCACAAGCAAATAACTTCGCCGAAGATTGGAGATTTTCAAAAAATCCTGGCTGGCTTGAGAGCTTACTGTAATCTCTTAAGAGGATGAGAGCAGCATCCCGGGGGTTAGAAGAACCTTGAGACCACATTCTTGTGTAGGATGAAGGAAAATCCTGAGAAGTTGGCTGAACAATACCGTGAGGACGTGGTTGAGTCAGTTTTGGGTTTGACTCTTCCAATATATTTTCGAATGATTTGTGTATTAAACCGTACAGGGTTGTCTTTTCCTTTGACTCAGTGTTTACTAATCCAGTTTTGTCAAGAGCAGAAGTCACAATTCTTTCATGTGGAACATCATTTAATTGCAGGGAATTCAATTTATCTTCCGGATTCTCACCTGAACTCATACATAAATCGGCTTTAGTACCTATAATTATCAATTTAGCTTCTGGAGGAGAATAAGCTAAACCTTCCTTAATATCTTTTTCAATTTGTGCATGATCAATGTCTTTAGACAAATCTACACAGTAACAAAGAATATTTGCATTTCTCAAATAAGAGAGTCTAAGAGCTCGAAACCTTTCATCTCCTGCAATATCCCATGTATGAATACTTTTCGACTTAATTTCTCCAATCGGTAAAAAATCAGCACCAATTGTTCTCTTATATTTACTCTCAAATTTACTCTCAGGATTCTTTAGTTTTTTGATAAGCTCTGTTTTACCCGAAGCTTGTGATCCAAAAAAAATTACTTTGATAGGCATTTGGTATTCCTTGTAAAAAATTTAATCATATTATACGATATAATAATTAAGAAACAATTAAGAGCGAAGTTAAAATTTCACGCTGTTTTCAAAAGTTTTTTTAAGTCTAAAAGGAAGGCATCCAAGGGGGGAACTCGGATGACTAACAAGAGCTGCATGGATTAAAATTTTAAGTTGTTAAAGTGTGCGAGTTATTTGATTGATTTAACGATTACGGAGGAAATCCCTGAGAAATAGGCTGTACATTCTTGGGGAGAACAGGTTGGTTGAGTTTTGGATTTGTCATACCTGATATATTTTCGACTGTTTTGTATAGTATGCTGTATAGAGTCTTTTCCTTTGAGTCTGTATTTTTCTCTCATCCAGTTTTATTTAGGGCCGAAGTGACAATTCTTTCGTGTGTAGGAATAGCTTTTAATTGTATGGATTTTAGTTTTTCTTCCGGATTCCCACCTAAACGCTTACATAGATCGGCTTTAGTCCCTATAAGTATCCATTTAGCGTCTTTAGGAGCAACTTCTTTAATATCGTGTTCAATTTTTGCATGATCAATTGTTTTAGATAAATCTACACAGTAACAGAGAATACTCATCGTTCTAAAATAAGATTCTCTAATAGCTCGAAAATTTTCACTTCCTGCTTAATCCCATATTTGCATACTCTCGGACTCATTTTCGCCTATCGTTAAAAAATCAACACCAATTGTTGAACAATATCCGCTATCAAATTCGCTCTCAGGATTCTTTAGTTTTTTGATAAGCTCTGTTTTACCCGAAGCTTGTGATCCAAAAAAAATTACTCTGATAGACATTTGGTGTTTCTTGTAAAAAAATTTATCTTATTATACGTTAAAATAGTGAAGAAATAACTAACAATGAAGTCGAAATTTCGCGCTGTTTTATACAGTTTATTAGGTCCGGAGAAAGGAGGCCACCAAGGACGAGCCTGGAGGCCTAATAAGAATGAATGGATTAAAGTTTAGGTTCTAATTTCTGAGAATTATTTTGTTGTATTTCACGATTGATGTCGTCAAAATTTATCACTGAAATATTGGCTTGTTGTTGAATGAAATCAATTCGTCTTGCCAAGCTTCCTGAAGCATTAATTGGGTTCCCTTGTTCAATTAAGTTATTCCGAAGTGCTTCAAGTAAATCTTGTGGACTATTGTAGGATTTCTTCAGAGTTTCTGACACGGCCTTATGGTTGTTTCGAAACCAATGACCACTAGCAAATAACTTCGCCGAAGATTGGAGATTTTCAAAAAATCCTGGCTTGCTTGAGAGCTTACTGTAATCTCTTAAGAGGATGAGAGCAGCATCCAGGGTGTTAGAAGAACCTTGAGACCACATTCTTGTGTAGGATGAAGGAAAATCCTGAGAACTTGGCTGAACAATACCGTGAGGACGTGGTTGGGTCAGTCTTCGGTTTGACTCTTCCAATATATTTTTGACTGCCTTGTGTATTAAACCGTACAGGCTTGTCTTTCCCTTAGACTCAGTGTTTTTTACTAATCCAGTTTTGTCAAAAGCAGAAGTGACAATTCTTTCATGTGGAACATCATTTAATTGCAGGGAATTCAATTTATCTTCCGGATTCTCACCTGAACGCATACATAAATCGGCTTTAGTACCTATGATTATCAATTTAGCTTCTGGAGCATGGGCTAAACCTTGCTTAATGTCGTTTTCAATTTGTTTTTGATTAATGCCTTTAGACAAATCCACACAGTAACAAACAATATTAGCACCCCTAAAATAAACCGGTCTAAGAAGTTGAAACCTTTCAGCTCCTGCTATATCCCAGATTTGAATCTTCTCGGATTGAATTTCGTCTATTGGTACAAAATCAACACCAATTGTTTCCTGATATTCACTTTCAAACCTGCTCTCAGGCTTCTGAAGTTTTTTGGTTAGCTCTGATTTACCAGAAGCTTCTGGACCAAAAAAGACTATTTTGATTGGCATTTGGTATTCCTTGTAAAGAATTTAATCATATTATACGATAAAATAATTAAGAAACAATTAAGAGCGAAGTCAAATTTCACACTGTTTTCACAAGTTTTTTTTAAGTCTGAAAGGAAGGCATCCAAGGGGTAACTCGGATGCCTAAAAAGCGGTGCATGGATAAAAATTTAAGTTGTTAATGTGTGCGAGTTATTTTCATTGATTTACGATTAATGTCGAGAATCGTAATTATTGACTTCTTGATTTGTTCTTGAATGAAGTTTATCAACCAATAAGGTAATGTAGGACTTTGTACGAAAGAATCGTAAGCAAGGACGCTGCCGGTAATGTTAATATCCATGATGTGAAAATATTACGAATTACAATAAGATTTAAAGCACCAATGCCTCGCGCTAAACCTACTCCCAAAACGGCACCCACCAGGGTTTGGGTTGCTGACACAGGAATACCTGTGCTTGTTGCTACCACGACAGTGGTTGCTGCCGCAAGCGTTGCGGCAAAAGCCCGGCTAGGCGTTAGCGCTGTGATTGAGCTACCAACAGTTTCAATAACCTTTCGTCCATACATTAGAAAGCCAATGATAACTCCTGCACAGCCGAGAAAAATAATCCAGGCAGGATAATTGGCCGCGACTAAGGGTTGGTCTGCATGCATAATAAGGCTGTAAATGATAGTCAAAGGACCCACAGCCAAGGCGACATCATTTGAACCATGTGCAAAAACCATCGCACAAGCAGTTAATCCCATCAACACTGCAAAATATTTTTCAACCTGCAGAAAGCGCTCACGTCGACGAATACGAGGCATTTCTGGAATATGTTTGATAATTATCATGCCAATAATAGTTAAGCTGATACTTGAAGCCAGGGTGACCGCCAAGTCCTGCTTTAAATTCAAGTGAATATCAAAGTGATTTAATCCCTTAAAAACCGTAATAAAGGATAAAATTGAACCCACCAAAAAGAGATAAATAGGGACATACCATTTAGCCTTTTCTAAAGGATCACTTTTTATAAAAATGGTTTGTTGGATACTTAAAAATAAAGCATAGCCGGTAATACCTGCGATAAGGGGAGAAGTAAACCATCCAATAGCAATATGATATACCTGTTGCCAATGAATGGCGTTAGTCCCTAAAACAACGGTTCCAAACCCAACCATAGAACCCACTAAGGCATTCGTAATGGAAACTGGAACGCCCAGGTAGCTTGCCAGGTTCATCCAAACAGTACAAGCAACCAATACTCCCAGCATACCTTCAATAAGAATTAAGGGTTGATTGGATAATTGACTACTGTCGATAATCCCATCGCGCATGGTTTCAGTTACTCCACTGCCGCCAAGGAAGGCGCCTGCAAACTCAAATACAATAGCGATAATCATTGCTTGGCGAACAGTAATTGCCTTAGACCCCATTGTGGTGCTCATAACGTTTGCTAAATCATTAGCGCCTACACCCCAGGTCATAAGGAAACAAAAAGCAACAGCAAGAATAAACAATAAAAAAGGATAATCCATAGGAATTACTACCGGGCAATAAGAATTTGGAGCCGACCACCCACAGTTTGGGCATGATCTGCTAAGTCACCAATCCATTGAACTAATTTATAAAGAAAAACTACTTCGATAGCCGGTAAGTCCTTTTCCAACTCAAAAATACGGTGTCTGATGTCTGCCAGTTTATCATCACTGTCATGTTCAATCTCATCAAGGGTCATAATCATTTCTTCAACAATTTTGACTTCACTACCGCGAAACCCACTTTCAAGCAATTCATCAAGTTCATTAATTGCTTTACAGGCTTGCTTAGACGCATCTAAACAACGATCGAGAAAAGGCATAAATACAGCAACCAGTGCATCAGGAATTATCATTTTTCGGCTAACGATTAATCCCGCGATATCTTGGGCTTTGTTTGCAATGCGATCTTGAGCGCTTAATAGTTCAAGCAAATCAGTACGAGAAACGGGCAAAAATAAACCTGTGGGTAAATGAAGACGCAAATCACGCTTAATAATGTCGGCTTCTTTTTCAATGCTTGAAATTTTTATCTGTACGGCTTCAGCTGTTTTCCAGTCCTGTTGCAATACTGCCTCAAAAAAAGGATGTAGCTGCTTGGCACAGAGGTGTGCTTTACGCATATGCTGTTCAATTGGCCGTATAGGTGAAGGCCCAAACATGTTAAATATGCTGCCCATATGAATTAGATCTTTGAACAAAGATTGGGAGATTATAAACCAAACTTAAGTTTGTACAAGTTGTATTTCCAGCGAATCAAAAAGCGATACCAAGAAAAATTTTTAAGGAATACAAATAGTGCTACACTTTGAATATTAACAAGGAGTGTTAATCATGAGAAAATGGCTTCTATGCTTGTTTTTTATCGCGACAAATGCACTTGCATTACCTTTGATGACTAAAGTAATTCAATTGAATTATCAAAATGCAGACACAGTAATTCAATTGGTGCAGCCTCTGCTACAAGATGGTGAGCAAATTACTGGAAACGGGCAAACACTCGTTGTTAAGGTAACCCCCCAAACACTCACTCAATTACGCGTTTTATTAAATAAAATCGATCAGCCACCGGTAACGTTTGAAATCACAATTTTCCAGGGTGACCCCGATTGGCTAAGCACCCAAAATTCAAACACCATAGTAATAAGTACTTCTTCGCAGCAAAATCAACAACGCCGTCAATCCGTGCAAGTTATGAACGGCCAATCTGCTTTTATTAGTACAGGTCAGGACCAACCTGTTATCAGTTCTGTCGGCATAGGTTGGTGGGGACCTGGAATTAGTTATGATCGTCGCTTGGTTCAAGATGGGTTATTGGTAGAACCAACTCTTCAAGGACAAAAAGTTAAATTAACGGTACGTCGTATTCGTGAGCAAGATAGCCGCGTCAGCAATCAGCAATTTGATCAACAACAAGTCATGACAACTGTCATGGTACCTCTTAATAAATGGGTTTCTTTATCAAGCCCACAGGGTGATGCGCCCGCTGATTCAAACACAGAAGTGATTCGCGCGGGCGATCAGTTTCAACAAAATTCAACATTATATATAAAAGTGAGCATTGTGAAATAAGCCACTTGGCGGAATTCAAGTAAGTTTGCTAGTTTTTAACAAAATAAACATCATTGTTGCTGGCAACTTTTGATTAGTTTGATAAAATTACGAACTTATCGCCCGGCTTGGAGTAATGATGGCAACAACGCTAAATGATGTAACTATTGAAGGAAATACCATTACCCCTTCATTGCAACCGCAACTTTCCTTGAAACTAGAACCAAAAGGCTGGTTAGTTTTATTGGAAAAACTCTTAGATTTAAAAAATGCCGGATTATTAAAGATAGACAATGATTTTGAAAAGGGAATGCTTACCATTATCAGTAAGGTTTCTTCATCAAACGATAATGCAACCACAATTGATAGATATCTGGCTGTACTTAATGCTGAATTCACCCTCTTGAAGAATCAACTACAAACACAAAAGATTGATGTGAGTAATTACACGCAAGCATCCTCGAATAACCAGACAGTATTTCGTATCCCCTCGGGAAAACATTACGACCAATTTATCGAGCAATTAAAAAATCAAGAGCTGTTATCTTTTTTAGCAAAAAAAGAACAAGTAGTTGCAGCGGAAGAAGACAATTTAAATTTTGAACTTTCTCCTTTTTCCATGGTTCCTGTGCCTAAAGGTGGGCGCCATAAAAAGAAGTAGCGTTATTTACTTCTTAAACTTGACAACCTGCCTCTCTGGCAAAACAATAGCTGACAACAAATTTCATTATGCTGTACCCTCCATAGAGTACAGAAATTAGCAGAGAGCAACCATGCAAATAGCCAATATCAAAGGACGTGAAATTCTTGATTCACGCGGTAATCCAACAATTGAAGCTGAAGTTACGCTGTCGAATGGGGAAGTTGGCCGGGCAAGCGTACCCTCTGGTGCCTCCACAGGTAGCCGCGAGGCCTGTGAACTACGAGATAAAGATGACGCTCGCTACGCAGGTAAAGGAGTGAGGCAGGCTGTAACTCATATTAATGATGAAATTAATCAAGCGCTAAAAGGTTTCTCTGTTAGTGAGCAAGACCGGTTGGATGCTCGTTTGTGTGAAATTGATGGCAGCGTGAATAAAGCTCGGCTTGGGGCCAATGCGATTTTAGCTGTTTCGCTCGCGAGTGCCAGAGCCTATGCAAATGCTATCAAAAAGCCCTTGTTCGTTGCTCTGAACCAGGGACAACTGATGTCTATGCCTGTCCCCATGATGAATGTGTTAAATGGGGGAGCACATGCGGATAACAACGTAGATATCCAGGAATTCATGTTGATGCCTATTGGAGCACCAGATTTCCCAACGGCATTGCAAATGGGGGTTGAAATTTTTCATGTCTTAAAGGCTGTATTGAAAAATTTAAACTTGAATACTGCCGTAGGCGATGAGGGGGGATTTGCTCCAAATTTACAATCTAATCAGCAAGCACTGGATCTGCTTGTGGAAGCAACTGAGAAAGCGGGTTTTAAATTAGGCTCAGATATTGTGTTTGCACTCGATGTTGCCGCCTCGGAACTATTTCATAACGGTTGTTACCATCTAACGTCAGAAAATAAACGATTAAGTAGCAAAGAATTGATAGCTTATTATTCGCAATTATTAGCAAATTACCCAATCGTAAGTATTGAGGATGGTCTGGATGAAAATGATTGGGATGGTTGGAAAGAAATAACTACTAGTATGGGTAAACGTATCCAATTGGTTGGGGATGATCTATTTGTCACTAATTCTCATATCTTGCAAGAAGGCATTACCCAAAAAATGGCCAATGCTATATTAATTAAACCAAATCAAATCGGTACGCTCACTGAAACCAGAGAGGCCATTCGGCTTGCTCAGGCTAATGATTATCGATGTGTTATGTCTCATCGCTCTGGTGAAACTGAAGATACTTTTATCGCCGATCTGGCGGTAGCTACGGGGTGTGGTCAAATCAAAACAGGTTCTTTATGCCGCACTGACAGAGTAGCCAAATACAATCAGTTACTGCGTATCAATGAAACGGCACTTCTGCCTTATGCCGGTAAAAATGCTCTCACGACTTTTTTGCAGTAAATTAGCAGGAATCAATATTGGGCCTAAGGATGAGAGCTATATCCTGGCCCAAATTCCTCCTGGGTTACACTCTATTTCCACATAGAGTTAGTTAACTAAACAAATTTTCATCATCAACTATACTTATTCTGATTCCAATGTAAGACAGGTGAGCATTGTGGCCAGAAATATTGAAAAAAGTATGGAGTTACCTCATAAGTCACTGAGTTTAAAGGAAGCCATTGCTAATTTAGCCTATAAATTAGCAGAGGGAACCTCAGTCGCTATAATTGCAATCGTTGAATTTAAAGAACTTATCGAGGGTTTATCAAGTGAAGATTTAAAACATAAAATTTTTGGATTACACATTCTTCAGAAGAATGAACCTCTGTCTTTAGAGGATGTTTTCGTAAAAATAGATAAAGGCTTATGTGTAAAAAGAGCGGCTTCCCATGTCACCAATATTCTTAATAAGAATATAGCCAATGAAATTCTGGAAATTAAATTGGATTCTGCCAAAAGACACAGTGAAACTAATCAATGTTTGGTGCTCTTTACCATTGTGCAGGATGTAAATGAAGGCTTAAAGTTTATAAAAAAATATTTACATCACTTGTCCGAAGAAGAATTATTAAAAGTTGTAAAAGAGAAGAATCATGATAAAAATTCTATAGTGCATATTGCTGCGAGAGATCCTGATGATCATCGACGGGTATTAGAAATATTAACTCTAATAGAGCCAAAACATCGATTAGAGGTTGTTCAGGAGTTAAATTGTAACGGTGATCCTTTAACCCATATATTGGCTGATAGAGACGATAAATATGCCTCCTTTTCAGAAATGTTATCACTTCTTCCTCCTGAAGATAGATTACAAGCAATTAATACAAAAGATCACCTGAGTGGTAATTCAATACTTCATAGTATGGCGATATTATCTATTTCTATTGAAGGCCTAATAATCACACTGGAAAGTCTCCCCAAAGAGGCCCGATTAGAAGCTATTAAAACAAAAAATGATGATGATCTTTCATTGCTGGATATTCTTGTAAAAAACTCAAAAGAGGAATCTCTACAAGTCATTTTAAGTATTGTGCCGGAAGCTAAATCAGAAATAGAGAACTTAAGGCGACAAAAAACAATTAATGCTTCGGAGTATTCGGCATCGTTTATTAATACTATGACTAAAGCAAATGCGGAGGCTGAGGACGCTATACCCAATAAAAAATCAACTGGCACTGATAACGAAACGAAGAAACAATGGGTTATGCCGCAAAAAAAGAAATGAGTAGAGTTTTTTGTCCAAAAATTAAGTTTGAATACCTATTCGTTCATGACCTTTGCCATTGCGGAATAATGATTCGCAAAGAAGCTTGAGATGTATATAATAGGAGAAAACTTCTACTCAACTTTCCTTCATGCGAACAATCATTGTTATCTTGCTATTAGCATTAATCGGCCTGCAATACAAATTGTGGTTGGGGGATGGTAGTGTCTCTCAATGGATTAATCTTGAAAAAAAAATGGAAGCTCAATCAGAGGAAAATGATAAACTTCTTTCCAGAAATCGAGCAATGGAAGCTGATATTCTAGAATTAAAAAGTGGTGATCAGGCATTAGAAGAGCAAGCTCGCTATGAATTGGGTATGGTGAAGGAAGGTGAAGTATACTATCAATTTGTTGATTAGGTTGTTATCTTCAAACCTCTTTTGCATAATGAACAATGCAAAACTCTCCCCTCAATCTTCTCTATAGACAATTATAAACGGTTAAGTTGCAACAATGAGTATCACAGAGCTACCTGAGGAAATAATTTTAATGTGTTTAAGTTATCTCTCAATTGAAGAGTTAGCTAAAATGCTTGTGGTATCCAAATTTTTTTTATTCTTTGCTGAAGACAACGGTTTATGGAAACGATTTGTCTCACCTTCTTCAACTGAACTGGGAGGTACCGCAAAGCCAGGTTTCTTCAAAACTAAATTTAAAGAACAGGTGAATTCATTATTGCCCATACTTCGGTCAAAGGTTATTTCCAGAGAGTTGAGTTATCTGGATGCGGAAAAAATAACCGCAAGAGTTAACAATGCATTAGCGTTTAAAGAAATCTCAATTGGATTCTTTCAAGATCATAACGGAGATGTAGTTAGAGGTATTTTTAGCAAAACCTTACAAGAATTCACAATTAATACCTATATATTTTCAGATCATGAAGATAAAGGAATAAAAGAGAAAACTCTCTCGATGTATCTTTTTGCTACCAATTCTTCGCGACCCTTGGAAGAATTATGCAAAAGCTATCCCGGGAATCTTATCTTTGTTGTAACTAATGACAGTCGCTTAGTAAAAATCACTGCAAATTACCCAGAACTTATCAAGTACTATATCACCGATACTCCTATCAATGAAACCATATCTATCTGCTCAATCCATCCGTTAGTTATTGACGACTTGAAGATATGGCAGAAGCAAATTCCTTCTTTGTTGCAGCGGGTAGAACTCTCTAAACAAGAACTGGGATTTTTGACAACTTCGAATAAAGAGTTTGAGGATTATAACCCCCTTGGACTCTAAGTCTCTTCTACCGATTCTGTTATATTTAGTTATCCACAAATTTGGTGGATAACTATGTGAACAGTTTCGTGATAGCAAATTGAAAGCCAAATGATTTTTAAAAACAAGGCAGAGCTTTTACAATTCGGGTAAAATCACAGAATTATTTCGTAAACAGGACTTAATCATGAGTGGTTTACCCAAATGCCCGCGGTGCAATTCAGAATACACTTATGAAGATGGTGAGGTTTTTATTTGCCCAGAATGTGCGCATGAGTGGAACAAAGAGGCTGCTGAGAGTAGCTCGGATAACGCTCGAGTTATTAAGGATGCCAATGGAAATCTCCTACAAGATGGCGATACCGTTACAGTGATTAAAGATCTGAAGGTTAAAGGCTCTTCTTTAGTTGTGAAGGTAGGTACCAAAGTGAAAAACATTAGATTGGTTGAAGGTGATCATGACATCGATTGCAAAATTGACGGTATTGGGCCCATGAAATTGAAGTCGCAGTTTGTGAAAAAAATATAGCTAACCTGCTTTTCAAAACCTGGTTCATCACAATTTAGATTGTGATGAACTCAATATTGTCATTGGGCGGTTTATCTGCCCACAAACTTAAAACATAACCACCGCCACCTGAGCCTGTCGGTTTTACCGCTAAAGCACCTGCATTTAGAAGTTTCTGCATATGTTGTTGCAAGTTTTCACTGACAAGTCCCCAAGCGTTAAAGCAATTTGCAGCATCCTGAATAGCCTCTGTCAAGATCTTTAATGAAATGGGTAAGTCATTCTCCAAAGCGAACTGAGCTTTCTTGACACATTCTTCCATCTGGCTATCTATCTCTTTTGCTTTTGCTGCATCAGTATCCCAAAACACCTGAACTTGATGAATGCAATGTGAAGTAACACCAATTTGTCCACAAGAGGAGAGAAACCAGTTAGGTTTCCAGACCTGTTGGATTGGTATTCTCGAGCCTTGGTTAAAATAAATACCAGTGTCTGCGGCAACACCGGCAATATCAAGGCCACTACTCTTGCCATGAAATAAATTCTCAAGACTTTTGGCAAAATTATCAATCTCTTGATTATCCAACCTATGTTGGGCTGCAAACCAGCGGGCCATTGCGACGCAAAGCGCAGCGGAAGCTCCCATGCCCACTCCGATAGGAATATCATTATGTAAATGAAAATGACCGCTTAAATTATTTAACGATTGACCAAGTAATTGTTGACCGTGCTCTAAAACACTCCAGAAAAGTAAATGGATATCTGTACTGTTTTGTCCCACATAGTCAGCACTAAGTTTGGAAGTAGACTTTTTATAACTTAAGGTTAATTTTTTTTCAGCGATAGGAAAGACAAGCGCCCCTCGGCCTCGCAATACGGCATGTTCTCCGGCAAGAATCCATTTACCGTGCGTTGTTGTTTGAAAATCATAAGACATCATAATTACCAACTAACTGATCGCGTTTAAATTGTAATGCCATTTCGCTTTGATCAAGACGATAAAGCAGGTGAATATTAGGACCCGCATCCATGGTAACTATAGGTCCATCACCTTCACGTTGCCATAAATCCTGAATACTGCGCAACGCTTTGTGTGTATTGTCAGTCATATAAGAGAACGGTTCGGCACATGTCATGAATAATTGGTGCATATCCTGGAATTCACGCCAGCAAATTTGATATGCGCTTTTCCAATCTTCTGATTCAAGTGCCGTAAGTAAAACTTTCAGGTTCTCAGCAGCTCGTTGAGTGCGGGTAGGGTAATGAGAACTGGTTTTAACGCGGCGATGTGCTTCTTTTGAGGAAACTTTTTTCTCATCGTGACTAATGATAATCACCTGATGTTCCAATTCCTCGTAAGGGAATTTAACGGAAGAAACGTGATCATTTTGCCAAAGGGCCCAGGGACCAAAAAAAGAGCGACAAGAGGAACCAGAACCTAGACGACTCCACTGGGCTTGTATTTCTATTGCAGGTAAAGGTTTATGGGTTAATTCGCTAAGAGCAAGAGTTGCGCATTTTGTAAGCGCTGCAAAACTGGATGCTGAGCTTGCTAAACCGCTACTGTGAGGAAAATTATTAGAAGAGCGCACTATAAAAGCGCCTGTATAATTAAAATACCCTTTAAGACGGGCAAGATGTTCTAGAAAACGGCTTTGTGCTGCTTGTGACAAGGTAAATGTTCCTGCGCCGGGAATTTCTAAGGGTTCCCAAAAATCCTTTTTCCCTTGTGTGGCTTCAAGAACCACGCTGCTTAATAAATGATTTAAGGTATACGATAAAGAGGGATTATCCGGGATATTATTGGCTTCGTCCTTTTTACCCATGTATTTAATTAATGCAATATTGGATGGTGCTTGAGAGAACCACTGCATAATTACTATCTCCTCTAGGTATATACCTTTTTATTATTACGAATTGTTGCATTCGATATAAAACTTACAATTATATCTATACCCTATCAATGACCTGGAGCATCATTCCATAAAATTTTATGAAGCTGCAATTGAAATCTGACAGGTAATTTGTCTTTAACTATCCAATCAGCAAGCTGAGTTGGATTCAATTGATGCCAGCTTGGAGAAAAAAGAATTTGCACACGCTGAGATAAATTATATTCCTTCATGATTTGGCATGCCCATTCGTAATCTTCACGACTACATAAAACAAACTTTATCTGATCGTTTGGTTTTAAGTAGATTAAATTATTAAATAAATTTTTATCGCTTTCTTTTGAGTCAGGTGTTTTTAAATCCATCACAATCACGACACGTTCATCAACCTGACTAAGATCACGAGCACCACTCGTTTCTAAAGAAACATTGTAGCCTGCATCACATAATTCTCTGAGAAGAGTGATGCAACCAGGCTGTGCCAACGGTTCACCACCGGTGACGCAAACGTAATTACATTCATAGGAGGCGACTTGATCCAAAATAGTACTAACTGGAGTAATATTCCCACCACTGAAAGCATATGCTGTATCGCAATACTGACAGCGTAGAGGGCAACCTGTTAAACGAATGAAAACCGTGGGCAAGCCCACGGTAACTGATTCACCTTGTAACGAATGAAAGATTTCAGTGATGCGTAATTG
The DNA here is from genome assembly GCF_000953655.1 of Legionella hackeliae. Taxonomy (NCBI): domain Bacteria; kingdom Pseudomonadati; phylum Pseudomonadota; class Gammaproteobacteria; order Legionellales; family Legionellaceae; genus Legionella; species Legionella hackeliae. The sequence continues at coordinate 2,822,068 of NZ_LN681225.1, read as the reverse complement.
GGTACTACTATGTTTCATGAAACGCCTAAAGTCTCCAATTTTGTTGCAGCCAACTGTGCAGTGGGTGTATCGGGATAATTTCTCAAAACTTCTTGTAGACGCATTCTTGCATCTTCAATTTTACCTGAAGCTGCTAATGCATAGCCTATCTTTAATGTACTTGCTGCAGCTTTACTGGAAGAAGGAAATTTCTTTAACACAATCTCAAAATGCTCAATCGCTTGTGCATAATTGTTCTTAACTAAATATAGCTCTCCTAACCAATATTGTGCATTGGCGGTATAACCACCTTGTGGATATTGAACGACGAAACGTTGCATTGCTTTTAAAGCATCATCAAAACGCTTATTTTTAACTAAATCATAAGCCGCCATATAACTGATCTGTTCGTCTGCCGGGTTCCCACGAGCTGCTGTATTTATTGGAGCAGTAACAACATTTTCGGTTGTTGTTTTAGATTTTTCTGGCGTTTCTAACGGGGGTGAAACGTGAGTTTCATTAGGACCTATGGACAACTCAGTGGGTTTCTCTTCAGGCATTGTTGGTGTTACTTGAGCAGATTTGCCTGGAGTATTAGTAGTATTATTTCGTAACCGGGCATCTAAGTCTTTATAAAAAGCTAACTGTTGCTGTTGTAGTAGTTTCAAATCATGGGCTTGTACTTCTAGCTGCCCTCGCAATTCCTGAAGTTCTTGCCGCATTCCTTGCAATTTATCAAGTAACCCTGCATTAGCATTGTTACTATCGCGATTATCTTGCGCAAGAGCAATCTCTTCCTCATTGTCAGTATCTTCCAATTGAGCTTTGGCAACAGGCTGTTCAATAACAGCCTGTTGATCGTCCAAAATCGCAAAATTCTCACTATCATCAACTACAGGTGCTTCGGCAAAAACCTGGAACGGAACAGTCCAGGAGAAGCATAAGCAAAGTAGAAGGCGATGGAATTTTATCATCGGGTAGCCTCATAAGTTAGCTCGACACGACGATTTTGCATATGAGAAGCCTCGTCATGACCGAAATTAGCGGGACGCTCCTTACCATAACTTACAACTCGAATTTGGTCTCTACCCACACCCGCCATATGCATTAATTCAGCAACGGTGTCAGCACGACGCTCACCAAGAGCAATGTTGTACTCACGGCTACCACGTTCGTCGGTGTGACCAGCGATTAAAACGCGTGCACCAGGATGAGTTTTTAAATATTCTGATTGTGCGTTAAGAGAAGCAGTGTACTTAGGATTAAAAGAACTATCGTCATAAGAGAATAAATAAATTTGATTATGGGGGGCTTGAGTCGTATAAGATTCACCAGGTTCTTGTCCAGCGAAACGACCTAATTGTCCCAGACCATGGGCTGATGCTCCACCAGTACCACCCATGCCATCAGCACTACCAGGGGTTTTTGAACAGGATGCGAGCAGCACCATGCTGGCGGCAACAAGTCCCAACTTACAAAACGATCTGGCTTTCATCCTTTTATTCTCCTTCTTATTCGAATTACTAATAGTTAAATCGCCACAATGGCGGCTCATTGTACAATTGTTTTCTGTGTTTCGCTACTGTGGTGTATTTAGATAAAAATGATTGTTAACCTGGGCTCCCGATGTGGTTTATTACAAATTTGGTGAGCTCGGTAGTAAACAATAGTGTTGCCTGATTTGCTGCGACCACGCCACCATAGGGAGTATCTGCGGGACAAGGCACAATGTGACTAAATATGCGTGAAGCAATCACCTGACTGTCTTCTACCCGCACCAATACAGATTTAACCACAAAATGAACAGTACTAGGTTTTGTTAAAAAGCTTTGTTGAAGTTCAATTAACTGAGTATCGATCCGATATTCGGCAACTTCGGCGCCAGGGCTTGAGGCAACCACATGAAAATAGCCGCTACGTTGAAAACTTTGAACAATTAAAGGTAACAACATTTCTGCAGGTTGATCCACCCAGGCACTATGGACAAAGGGAGTTAACTCATAAGTCTTTACTGTATATAACATGCTCTCATCTTGATACCCAGCCACTGCATCGGGGGTATTTACAAAAATGGAGTGTCTTGATGGTGACTTAGAGAACTGTTTCGTACTAAACGCCCCTAACTTGTATTGATTCGTAATAAGTGGCTTCACTGAACACCCAGATAAGAGCACGAGGATTAGTATTACCAGACTATATTTTTTCACGATTACTCTCCTGGCCCTGGTTTGGGTGGTTTAGTACCACGAATCAGAACGGAAGGGTTCTGGCGCATTTGGGCACTAATCTTTTCAAGATTGGCAGCGATAACATCAAGTCGACGAAGTAAAACCACCGCTGGAGGTACTGCTTGCTGCGAGATTTTGTTAATGGCTAATTTTCCTGCCTGCATGGTATCCGCTATTTCCTCTCCAGCATGGCTCACTGAGTTGGCCATTGTATTAAATTTTTGTACCCCAACTTTCAAATCAGCAACGACTGTTGGAAATTCTTTACTCACTTTTGCAGCATTGTTCAAGAAAATATCAGCACTTTGTAAACTTTGATGAATATGTTCACTGTCTTTAGCAATAACATCGGTTACTGTTTTAAAATTAGCAAGCGTTCTTTTAATGTATTCAGCATTTTCTTTGTCGAATATTCTGCTGACCTCAACGCTGACTTTGTTTACATTCTCAGAAACCTCTTTAAGAACACTATCGAGTTGGTGAAATAACGAAGGCTTAGAGGGGATAATAGGATAGCGATGATTCGGGGTTTTTCGTAAAGGGGTTAAGTCAGATGAACTTGCAGAAAGTCCGACATACGTCGTACCGGTAATTCCTTGTGAAATTAAGGTGGCACTAGTGCTAGTAGTAATGGGGGTTCCCTCTTCAATACTCAGTAAAAGTTTCACTTGCTGAGGATCTTGTTGATTAAGTTCGATTTTTTTAACAAATCCGACCTGAACGCCATTAAATTTTACAACGGCTTCATTACTTAAACCGGATACGGCTTCATGCATGTAGACTTCAAACGTTTGATATTTTTTTTGTTCAAAGCCAACAGATAGCCACAAGCCTGACGCAAGCAGGCCTGCTATAAGAATAAGAACAATAATCCCGACAACTGTGTAGTTGGTTTTTGCTTCCAAAAAGCACACTCCCGTGGTTATATTTCTTCAGTTTAAAGTTTACTGAAGTATTCAGCAATTAAAGGATGTTTGTTTTGCATCAGCTTATCAAGTGGTCCAATATCCAATATCTTACCTTCACCGACAAAGGCTACACGATCTGTGGTTCGTTTTAAGGATTCAATATCATGGCTAATCATGACAATCGTCAAGCTTAGCGTCTCTCTTAAAAAAAGAATAAGATCGTCAAACTGCCGCGCACTTCGCGGATCAAGTCCCGTTGTGGGTTCATCCAAAAATAATAATTCAGGATCCATAGCAATTGCTCGTGCTGCTGCAGCACGTCGTTGCATACCACCACTTAACTCGGATGGAAATTTGCCGGCAGCTTCTTTAGGCAAGCCCACTAAAGAAATTTTAAGCATGCCTAACTCTTCCATGAAATTTTCCTCAAGTTCGGTAAATTCTCGCATAGGAAAGGTTATATTTTCTAATACCGTCATTGCCGAAAAAAGGGCACTATGCTGAAATAACATTCCCCAACGTCGTCTTAGCGCATTGGCCTGATTACCCTGAAGACTCGATATATCCTGGCCAAACACTTTCAGAGTACCAGCAGTGGGTTTTAGCAACATGAGCAGGCTGCGTAAAATGGTCGTTTTTCCACTACCACTTCCGCCAATAATTGCCAGGATTTCTCCTTTCTCGACGGTGAGATTAACATCTGAGTGGACCCACTGGCCACCCAGACAATTTTTTAACCCCGTAATCTCAATAACTGGTTCACTCATTTTATAAATCCAACCAGCTATAAATAATGGAATAGGCTGCGTCAGCAATAATAATCAAAAATAAGGCTTGAACGACACTCTTGGTAGTCTGACTACCTATTGTGTCTGCTTCTACTCGAAAGCCCTGAAAACAACCGACCAAAGAAATTAGTAAGGCAAAGGCTGGCGCTTTGTATAACCCTAACATGAGTTGGTCAATCCCGACTGTATCTTTCAACCGCAACATAAAATCGGAGTAGCTAACATTGAGCATCCATTTTGACATATATAAGGAACCTAAAATACTAAACATATCAGCCCAAAAAATTAGCAAAGGAAACACAAACAGTAAGGCAATGACTTTAGGCATGACAAGAAGTTCAGTTGGAGAAAGCCCCATGGTTTTAAGCGCATCCACTTCCTCATTGATTTTCATGCTACCAATTTGCGCTGTAAATGCCGAACTCGTTCGTCCTGCAACGATGATCGCGGTAATAAGAGGGCCAAATTCTCTAAAAATTGCAAGACCAGACAGGTAGGCAATAAAAATATTGGCACCATAGGTTTGCAGTTGTAATCCCATTTGATAAGCCAACACAATACCAATTAAAAATGCAAGTAATCCTACAATGGGCAATGCCTGGATGCCTGCTGAATCAATATTGGAGATAATACTTGGGAGTTGAAAACGTCGCCAATTGCCGAAGGCTTCGAAAATTTTAGAACTTAAATCACCAATTAAAATGATAAAACCATCAAGCTGTTTAATTTTATTGATAGTTTCTTCACCTATGCGTGCTAAAAAATTTTGCTTGGTGGGAGGCGGTGGTTTGTAATCCAGGGTGTCTTGTTTTTTTTCAACAAGGTCCAATAACGCCTGTTGCTCTTCGTGAAATTTAACGAGCTCAACGTCTTTACCTTTTGTTTTTAATGTATTAATGCATTGTAAAAGTGTTAAAGCACCAGCACTATCAAATTGAGTCAGTCGCTCTCCATTAAAGGCTAATTTGTCAGCTCTAGGGAGTTCTTCAGTATAAAAACGCTTTAATAAGCCATCCAAGTGAAGTACGGACCAAGATCCCTCGCACTGATAGGTGTTATTTTCCTTATCAAAAATTAATTGGGCTGAAGGATTTACCTTAGTCATAATTTGCTATCATCTTAAGAAATAGCCTAGCATAATACGAATTTTCATCCGTCGCAAAATACTTAATAACGTGTTCAATATAAAACGACTACAATCTTTTTTCTGGGAAATCGATCCAGGCTATTTTCGTTTAAAGCATGCTACGAAAACAATAGTCGCTATTCTTATCACGTTATTGCTCGTTAACAACGAATCGATGGCCACAAAAGCGATGGCAGGCGTTTCATGCGCCATGTCAATACAAGGTTCTTTTGCTAAACATTATTTCTGGCGGATAGGGCAGATTATTTTCTTTGATCTTCTGTATTTCGCCTCGTTTAGTTTAGGACTTCTCATTCGCGATTCGGCTAATTTAAAAGCAATTGCCTTAGTCCTTTTAGGATTTGCTGTGAACTACATCCGTCGTTTCGGATTGCAAACAAGTATAGCACCTTTGATGATTTGGCTATTATGCTTTATGGCAACCATCTTGCCTTTTAATTCGTCGGCTGAAGCATGGACTCATATTCATGGCTTAATAATTGGTTTGGTTGTTTCTGCATTGATAATGTTGGTTATTTTTCCTGAAAACTACAGGCGTTTATATATTCATAATTCCAATCGCTTTTTTAAAAGTTTAGCGCAAGGATTCAACGAAGTGAGACGATATCTTTTGCGCGCAAATTCCCCCATAGATTTTCAACGTCTTACCTTTGTGCGTACTAAAGATAGTCTCAATCGATTATTGGAAAGTAATCAAAGCATTGATCAGAGTGACATATTTGATGAGCAACAAGAAAATTTGATCAGTGAGTTAATGATTTGTGAGTATGCTTTAGCTCAAGCTTATATCATTATGATCGATGCTTATCGAAATTTGAGAATTCATAATCATTTTTTATCGAAAGAGGTGAGGCTAAGTTTAAGTGTTATCAATAAACAACTCTCACGCTGGTTTTATTCGGCACAAATGGATAAATCTTATAAAGTCAGTGCTAAAAAAATTGAAGTTTCTTTTGATAAATTCATGCAAAAAGTGAATGAGGAACAAATTACTGAACCTAATTTAGTGATAGCCGTCTTAAATTTAAATTTAAGTTTACGTTTTATTGTGCAACAATTTGACAAACTGTTGGATTCCAGTCATGCAAATTAGAAATACCACAAGAATGGCGTTTCAGGCGGCGATAGCTATAGCTATCGCCGAGTTAATCCACAGACAATTTAATTTAGAGCATGGCTACTGGGCTACCTTAACAGCGATGGCATTAACTGCTCAAACCTGGGGGGAAAGTGTAAAACGCTCCATTGAACGGGTTCTTATGACAGTTTTGGGAGGAATTAGCGGAACATGTTTATATTTTATTATTCCTCCTAATGAAATTCTCATTATGAGTATTTTATTGACGTTTATTTTTTTAACTGTTTATTTGATTCAGATTAATAACTTGATTGCTGTTTTTACCCTGACGGGTTTTGTGGTTTTTTTCTTTGCCTTACTGGGCGATTGGAATTTTCTTTTGTTAAAAGAACGTATTGAAGAAACTGCTCTTGGCGCTTTAATAGCCGTATTAGTGGGTTTTTTCTTCTTTCCCGTAAGAACCAATGTCAAAGAAATTTTTATTCTCTACTTAGAAAAAATGGACAAAAGTATCAGTTCAATGCTTGACGAATCTCCTCAACAACAACTGGTTATTAAACAAGAGTTGCTCATGGAGTTTCAGAAAATACGCAAACAAGTCTTATCCATTCGTTATGAAGTTCTTTTTCACCGCTTGAATATGAGGGATTTTAATGTTTTTCTGACACAAGTTTTATTTTGTACACAATATATAGCTAATTTGATTGAAGCTTATCGGTGGTTATGGACCTCTTTAAGTACAGAGGATAAAAAAAATATTAAGGTTGCTATCCATACAACAAAACATAATATTCAAACCCTGATTAAACTTTTAAGTAATGCTAAACCTAATGAAATGATTTCAGCACAGAGTTTGCTTGATATTCTTACTAAAGCAATTGCTATGCATCCTAAGCGTTTTTCGGCATTGGAAGACAAAGCTCTGGGGTTTTTCAATTTAATGTATTTTTTTGCTCGACTTAATACGCGCTTACAGGAATCTTATACCTTATTATTGCAAGTGGGGGATTAAGTAAAAGTATTGTTCCTAGTAGAGATTAAACTATGTTAAAATCTTTACCATTTTTATAATGCAGTATTAGGGTATGCAAGACAACTACAGCCAATTTGAGAAACGCAAACAAGATCATATTGCTCTTGCTTTAATGGACGCTAATCAAGCTAGCGAATTAAATGTTCTGGATAGCATTTCTCTCACTCATGAAGCCTTACCTGACTTGGATTTTGATGAAATTTCTATCTCCAGCCAGCGATTTGAACAAAACATTGATACCCCTTTCCTGGTTAGCTCGATGACTGCAGGTCATCGGGATGCAATTAACATTAATCGGAATTTAATTGCTGCTTGCTCTCAAAGTAAATGGGCTATGGGAGTTGGCTCTCAGCGTCGTGAATTAACCGATGAAGACGCAGCTTCTGAATGGAAAGAGTTGCGAAAAAATTTTCCTAATGTCACCCTGTTTAGCAATTTAGGGATTGCACAGATTATTAATGTTCCAATCACAACCTTGCAGCGTCTAACAGATGCATTGCAAGCGCAGGCTTTAATTGTTCATTGTAATCCTCTCCAGGAAGCAATTCAGCCTGAAGGTACCCCTTCGTTTAAAGGCTGTTGGGATGCTCTTGCCAAATTGGTTGAAAAATTACCAATACCCATCATTGTAAAAGAAACAGGATGTGGCTTTTCACAGCCCACTCTACAACGCTTAAATGACATAGGCGTTGCAGCTGTTGATGTCAGTGGCGTAGGTGGCACGCATTGGGGGCGAATTGAGGGGCATCGTGCTGTTGAAGGTAGCGTTCAGCAACGTGCTGCGGTTAGTTTTCGGAATTGGGGAATAGATACTGTACAGAGTGTTGAAAATGCTGTAGCGCTGTCCCCTCGTTTTGAGGTTTGGGGTTCAGGTGGTGTGCGTCATGGGTTAGATGCTGCGAAACTATTCGCATTGGGTGCAAGCACTGTGGGTTTTGCAAAACCCATGCTGGATGCTGCATTACAAAATGCAGAGAGGGTGTATGCTCTCATGAACACCATTGAATATGAACTAAAGGTCGCTATGTTTTGTACAGGCAGTCGCGTACTCACTGAGCTTAAGGAGAAGGCATGCCGTTAAGTAACAATGCCAGTCAATTATTTCAGGGTTTTTCCAAATTAGCACGTGAAGAGCGTTTTCAGCGCTTACTGGAGTTGGGTGCTTTAACCCCTGAAGATATTCAATTTCTACGCAATGGTGGTGTACAAGAGACAGCTCTTGCAGATAAATTGATTGAGAATGTTATTGGCTATTTTCAACTTCCTTTAGGCGTGGCAACTAATTTTTGCATTGATGGAGAAGACTATGTTGTTCCTCTAGCGGTGGAGGAAACATCTATCATTGCGGCTTTATCTAAAACGGCCAAATGGATAAGACAACACGGCGAGATTAAAACCTGGGTGACTGGCGACTGTATTCTAGGCCAAATTCAAATGGCAAAAGTAACTGACTTTGCCAGATTATCCAGCATTTTTAGTGAGAATAAGCAATTTTTACTCGAAAAAGCGAATGTAGAAGTCGCGTCAACCATGGTTAAGCGAGGGGGGGGCGTTATGGATTTGCAATTACGCCATATACCTCGTCATGATGGCGGCGATATGGCAGTTATTCATGTGACTATGAATACTTGCGATGCCATGGGCGCTAATATCATTAACCAGGTCCTGGAGTTTTTAAAAATACCTATTGAAAATATCACTGGTGAACAAGTCACCATGTGTATTTTATCGAATTTAAATGATGAGAAGCTGACTACGGCAAAAGTAACGATTCGAAATGTAGAGCCTGAGTTAGGTGAACGTCTACAGGAAGCTTCTTTATTTGCTGAAATAGACTCTTATCGTGCTGCAACGCATAACAAAGGGGTAATGAATGGGATAGACCCAGTCCTAATTGCTACTGGGAACGATTGGCGAGCTGTGGAAGCGGGTATTCATGCTTATGCAAGTCGCTCTGGACATTATCAAGCAATTACGCGTTGGCGTTATCAGGAAGGGGTACTGATTGGCGAATTAACAGCACCTATTATTGTAGGAACTGTAGGGGGGGTAACGGCGTTGCATCCTACTGCAAAACTCTGTTTACGCATGATGGGTATCCAATCCGCTAATCATTTGTCCCGAGTATTGGCAGCAGTAGGTCTAGTACAAAATCTAGGAGCAATTAGAGCCCTATGTACTGAAGGAATTATTCAAGGCCACATGAAATTGCATATCGATAATTTGTTGTTGGTGGCGGGAGCTACCGATCACGAAGTGCCTGTATTGAAAGAGCGTTTGCAAAGTTGGTTAATTGCTAACAAACGAATTAGTGTCAATAATGCTTGTGAACTTTTAACTGAAATCAGACGAGCGCAAACCACATCATGAAATGGCGTATTCCAGCAAAAACATTTTTACTTGGTGAATATGCAGCAGTTGCTGGTGGTTCAGCGATTATATTAACTACAGCGCCGTGTTTTGAGTTAGCTATTGCTACAGATAGTTTAATGCATGGTATTCACCCCGATTCTCCTGCAGGACAATGGTGGTTACATCATCGTACTCCTATGCAAGGATTATTGTGGCGTGATCCATATGAAGGGAAAGGAGGCTTAGGGGCCTCAAGTGCCCAGTTTATTGGTGCTTATTTGGCCAGCTGTCATCTTTTGCATATTAAACCTAACATGGACGCGTTGCTTGATACCTATTACCAATTTGCTTGGCGAGGCGAGGGATTAAGGCCAAGTGGATATGACGTACTGGCTCAACTACAAAACCGTTGTGTTTATATCAATCGCCAGAATAATAGTATTGAATCCTATGATTGGGGCTTTAAAGACATTGCTTTTTTATTGCTGCACAGTGGGCAAAAGCTAGCCACTCATTATCATTTGCAGCGTACAACCCTACCTAATTCCATTAATGAGCTGTCTGCCATTTCTGAACAGGCTAAAAGAGCTTTTGAACAAACCAATAGCAATGAATTGGTAGATGCGATCAACAATTACCAGCAACATTTAAACAATTGCAATCTCATTGCCCCGCACAGTTTGCGACATATCCAAGCGTTAAAAATGCAAGAAGATGTACTCGCGGCGAAAGGGTGTGGTGCATTGGGTGCTGACGTGCTGTTACTTGTTGTGCCTAAAATGGGGCTAAAAACAAAAATCAGTAATTTAACCGCTGATGGTTGGACAATTTTGGCAAGCAGTGACGACTTATATACTGGTCGAGCACTCATGAAAAATAAAAGACAGAAAACACTTGAAATTTTACCTTAATCGGGTATCATTCCAGCCTCTTTAGGGCCGTTAGCTCAGTCGGTAGAGCAGGAGGCTTTTAACCTCTGTGTCATAGGTTCGAATCCTATACGGCCCACCATTTCTGGCCTATGCTGTTTAAGTCCAGACAGCACTGTGGCAATACCAACGGTTCTTTGCTGTCCCTCATTGCGCTCGTAGCTCAGCTGGATAGAGTACTTGGCTTCGAACCAAGGTGTCGGGGGTTCGAGTCCCTCCGAGCGCGCCATTTAATCGTTTTAAAATCAAATAGTTAGCTCTTAATTTTTAAATTAACCTACTGCCCTAATTTCACACTGTGGGGATTTTGTGGGGATAGTGTGGGTTCCACCTTGTTTTACTCTCAGAATAGTAAGCTCTTTACTTTCTCGTCGGCTTTGAATAATTAAATTTGCAGCCTCCAATAAATTGCTCAACTCAGCCTGAGAATAATGAGTAGTAATCCTGCCAGAACGATGCCCCAACAGATCCTGTCTATCCTCATAACTTACACCAGCTGCTCGAAGTCTTCTTCCAAAAGTGTGTTTTAAATCATGAACTCTCAGATCACTGAGATTTGCTTTTTTACGCGCATTTCGCCAAGCTGTATTGTTCATGCGTGTAATTGGCTTTCCATTGTAAGAAAACACAAACTCAGAATGAATACCTCTAACCTCCTCAATGACTGCTTTAGCTTCATCATTAAGGATAACCAGCCGATCTTCCCCATTTTTTACCAGCTGTCTTAATTCACCATCCCTATTAATATGGCTAGGAATAATGAAAACGCTCGTATTTAAACTTGGAACACGTTTTTCCCATTCCCAACGTAATTGACATACTTCTTGCTCTCGGCATCCTGTATTAACTTTAAAACGTGCCATTTGATTTAAATGAACTGGCAACGCTTCTAAGAACCTTGATTCCTCTGACCAAGATAAAGGAAATGGTGCTCGTGCATCTTTAACTGGCAATAATTTAATCTTAGGAGCAACCAGAAGCCACGTTAAACTATTCTCATCAATCCACTCAGTTGCTGCAATGTTTAAAATATGCCGAACTAACTCCAGTGTATTATTAATTGATTTCGTTTTAAGTTTCGCTTCCTGTTTTGCTTTTATAAATGATTGCAACGTTCCTATATGCACTTGCTCCAAGGTCAAATCACCAATAAACGGGCAAATAGACTTTAGAAGTATTGCATCGGTATCAATGCTGGCCTTATGTTGATTTTCATTTAAAAATCGCACCGCAGCTTCTTTAAAACTGCGTTTTGGCCTTACTCCATATATCGTTGCCTGTCTAATCTCTTCGATCCGCCTGGCTAAGTATTGCTCCGCTTCCTGGAGCGACTTTGTGCCAGTGCTTTCTCGAATGCGATGTCCAAGGACTTGCTTTTCGATATGCCAAACTTGGCCTCTTTTAAATAGTCCTGTTGTTTGTTTACGTCCCATGGCTTTGTACTCCTTTGCTCTTTGCCGCCTGGACGCCCACTACACTGCTTATATTGATCTACCCAAGCATCAAGGTCAAGTCGATCAAACGCTACGCCTTGTTTGCCTATAGGAATTTCTATAAGATTAGGTCTTACGAAAGTATTAAATCGATTTCTGTCCATGCCAATATACTTGGGGACGTCTTTCAAACGGATAAGTCGAGGTAGTAAAGCGATAGTAGACATATTAAAAACCAAAAAACACGATTTGTTATTTTATTTAAACATATCGTGTTTTTTGGTTCAATTGTTTTCTTTAATTTTTTGAAAAATAATTTATTTGGAATACCTACTATTCATCATTGTCCCACTGTAATGCAAACTCGTGTAACTTATTTTGCAATACAGCTTTACTAATTAATTTGGTTTCTTACTCTGCAGTTAACGTTGGAGAAGCATGTCTATTCATCGCATATGAACAACCTCTTCATCCTTCGTTTTGCAAATTAATATACCAATCGTTGGATTTTCATGTGCTTTTTTATGTTTTTATCCAATACTTCTAAATAAAATTGTAATTGCCCTAAATGCGAAGGACTAAATTCTGTGCACTTTAATTCTATTGCAATCATACAGTTAAGCGCTCGATGAAAAAGTAATAAATCCACACGAAAATCTTTCATTCCTACTTGCAAAGGGTATTCCTCTCCAATCAAACTAAAATCTGGGCCAAGTTCAAGTAGAAATTTTTTTAAGTTTGCGACCAAGGCTCGTCTTAAATCTTTTTCTTTGTGATCATCAGGTAAATTTAAAAATTCAAAAACATAACTGTCTTTAAACCTCCCCTTGCTATCAGGTAATTCTGTCAGCACTGCTGACAGTTTTTGATCGGCAAGCACCGTTCTTTCAAATGTTCCGGCGTTTATTAACCTTGAAAAATCGCGTTCAGAGTATGATGTTTGGCGGCTAAACGCAGATAAAACTCTTTTTCTTCAATAGACTTTGTTTTAGACAAAATGTGCAAATGATTTGTCCACGTAATTTCTGTCAGCACTACCGACAGTTCTGTATTCTCATGATAAGTCTCGTAAAATTGATTCATTCTCCGTATATTACGCGCTGAAAACCCCTTAATTGTTGGTAGCTCTATTGATATATAGTCCGCTAGCTCTTCTACAATACCCTTGCCCCAACCATCATGTGTTATCTTATTAGATACATATTGTCCGATAGACCAATACAACTGAATAAGAGTTTTATTGACTTGTTGCCAAACTCTGGATTTAGCCTCAGTAATCATTTGATGCACTTTAGCAAAGTCTGCCTGGTTGCTTTCTTTTAATTCTTTGGCCACTTATAAAATTCCTAAAAAATTATTAAATTGACATACTTAATACATCTGTTGGATGAGAGAACAAGCTACCCTCACAAACTACTTTCGCACCATGCTTTTCATATAATCGATTTAAATTAGGCCTTAACGTATCTAACAAAATCAAATCCGAACCTGCCGCAGCTGCTAACCGTTTTGCTTCTTCAATAATCTGCTTGCCAAACCCTAGCCCTCGATAATTTTTATCTACATAGACATACATTAGTTCACGTGCACTCAACCCACGTGGGTTAGGAAACTCATGTTCCAATAGAGCAAACATCGCTACAGGTTGTCCTGCATAAGTGCCAATGTAGACATCATGACTCAACGCATGCATTACACCTTCACGATATTCAACCCCTTTGTTTCGTATGTATCCCCATTCATCTTCAGCCCATTTGGCTGCAAGGGGGATATATTCCATACAATTACTTAATCGTGTAAAAGTAAGTTTGTGCTTTGTTAAAGCAGAACTAAACAATAACATTACAAATACCTCATTTTAATAGGCTAAAGCAGATTCCAAAAGTATCAATTTTCTTCGACCTTGTTCACAAACCATTATGGAGGCTAATCCTATGATTGCGCCAAACATAAAATACCAAGCGGGTGAAATAAAATTACTTGTTGTATTCACCAGCCACATCATCACTATAGGTGTAGTACCACCAAACAATGAAATACCTACATTAAAAGCAACTCCAAACCCACTATAACGATATTGATGAGGGAATAGAGAAACCATATATGCGTTGAGTGGTGCATAAGTAATGGCAATCAAAATAGACATAAAAATCAATCCTATTGCTATCAAAACAACATTACCGGTGGCAAGTAGGTAAAAAATGGGAATACTCAAAAGTAACATGGCCACCATACCTAATCGAATTACCTTTATCAGCCCAATTCTTTCTGCTAACAAAGCAATAAATGGTTCAAGTGTGGCGTCAACTGCTAAAGCCAGAGTGATAATTAAGGTAGCTAAACCAAGTGAAATATGAAAATAGCTATGCAGGTACGTAGCGGTAAACACATAAGTTCCAAAAGTCATGATACTCACCAACCATGCTATCCCTATAATACCAGCTACTGCCAGAGGCGCTTCTTTTAGCGCCGCCAGAAAAGGCAAACGTCGTTTATCATGTTGCGCAATATGTTCATATTCAGGCGTTTCAGCAACATGGGTTCGTAAATAAAAAATCAAAATACCAGCAATCAAAGCCAATCCAAAACCGATTCGCCATCCCCAGTCTGGCATAAATGAAGCCGTAAAGAATGAAGCTGCCAGGCCAGCCATTATCAAACCAGTACTGTAAGCTGAGCTGGTTAAACAACCATAAAATGCTTTTTTCTCAGGCTTAGCATGTTCAACAAGAAAAATAGCAGATCCAGTAAATTCACTACTTGCGACAAAACCTTGAATTACCCTTAACAAAGTAATAAGAAGAGGTGCTGCGATTCCAATATATTGGTAAGAAGGAACGACGCTTATTAGAGCTGTAGGAATAGCCATAGCTAGAATACTGAGAGTTAAAGCACGTTTTCTTCCGAACTGATCACCAATATAGCCAAAAAATAGTGAACCTATTGGGGCTAATAAGTAACCAACGGCAAATACACCAAAAGCACTTAAAAGCGAAGCAAATTGATTGTCGTTAGGAAAATAAGTCGCTGCAATAATTGGCGCGAAATAGCCAAAAAGCGCAAAGTCATACCATTGTAATGCAGTACCAGAAACGCCAGCGAATAATGCTTTACTCGAAGAGGATATGTTCATCAGCAACTCCTATGCTCAACATTAATACCCATTTGGTCACACTTAAAAATTTGCCAGTCTAATAAAGCGACCCCACCAATTTTTTTATAAAAATGCCTGGCTTCTCGGTTATTTCGAGATACCCACCACTCTATTCTTGAACAGTTATGAGCAGCTGCTTTACATGCAACATACTTGAATAAAGCACAACCAATTCCTTGACGCCGATACGGAGGAGAAACATATAAATTCTCAATATAAATTCCCCGCGTTACATTGACACAAATGTTATTTTGGGTGTAATTAAACATCACCAAACCACAAATTTTTTCTTCCACCAAACCCACACCAACGAAATGATTAGGCTCATTACAAAAAAGAAGTTCACCAAGCTGTGATTCCGTTATTTTAATTTTATCCAGAATGTTCTCATACTTTGCCAGTTCCAGGATTGTTGCATAAATTTGATTCAAATGCTCGAATTTTGCTTGAATTATTGTCACCATAGGATATCTTAATAAGGGTTGTAAATAATGTGATCATAAAATATGAACAAGGATATAGTACTTATTCCTGGAGCGTTAGCAACTCCAAAGATCTGGAAGCAACAAGAACTTTTTCTTCAGCAGAACAAAAAATTAAGGTACGTTGATGTGCTTGACAGCGATTCGATTGAAGAAATTGCTAATCGTTTCATTCCACAGGCCCCTAAAAAATTTACTTTAATTGGGTTTTCTATGGGGGGGTATATTGCCCTTGAATTGTACCGGCATATTCCAAATAGCATAGAGAAGCTTGTGTTAATTAATTCTGCGGCCAAATTAGTATCTGAAAAAGGTCGATTAGAGCGTGAACGCTCACTTGATATAATGAGTAAAGGAAAATTTGATTTCTTAATCAAGCTCATATTTAAAAATTCAATTTTTGATAAACAAAAACATAAGGAGTTATTGCCTCTAGCCCAAGAAATGGCAATGGAAGTTGGGGTCGAGAATTATAAAAATCAACTCAACGCCACTTTAAGTAAACCAGATCATTCAACTTTATTACCTTTAATTGAATGTCCGACACTATTAATAGCCAGTAAAGAGGATAATGTCATGCCTCCAGAGCGTTCAGAACATATGGCAAAGAATATAAAACACTCCAAACTCATTTGTATTGAGCAATGTGGCCACATGGCTATGTTGGAGCAACCGGAAAAAATAAACCAAATATTAAACGATTGGCTGTAAGTACTACTGCTGTTACAGGTATAGCAATGCATAGCGTTGATGAAGATGGAACTATTTGTGTTAACATAAATGATTATAATGAGTTATCAGACTCAATTCGGTTTCGTGCTAAAATTGATCACTTAACTGAGAAATTAAATTGCCCAAAAGAAATATCTAATTTTTCCATTTCAATGCTTTTTCACGGCGGTCAACGATATTACATTTCCAATCTATATCTTTGGGCTATTCCGTATAGAACTGAAGGATTGTATCGTGGAGATGTTGATCACGACCGCAGTACTTACAACGGCAAAGAGTTTTTTATTCAGCGAGATATAAAGTATGATGCGATGCAAATTCCCATTATTCAAATATTGGAAGCCCGTTACAGATTAAACACCACATTCGCTATGATTCGTCAATGCGATGAATGTGATTTAATTGTAGAGGCTTACCATTCTGAAAAAATAGCAGATCCCCAAAAGCTTTATTACCAAGTCAGAGATCCGTTTGAACAATTTATATGCCTTTTTCTTGATGCGATGTTGCTTGAAATAAAAGCGGCTCTACCAAATCAAAAATGGTTAGCGCTGTTTAATGATCCAGAGTTCAGAAACAATGTCATTATGCGAAAAGCAGTTAAAAAAACACTAACCCAACTCACGCCCAGAGAACTGCAATGCTTAACTATGATTTCCAAAGGGATGACTATAAAAAAAATCTCTGAATACCTCCATTTATCCAGTGAGACAGTAAATACCCATGCCAAATCAATACGAACTAAAATGAACTGCGTTAATATTACCGAAGCAGTCTCAAAAGCATTTCGTTCAGGGCTATTATCGTAAAATACCCAAATTTGGGGATAGGATATCTTGCTGAACAATTTATACTCCACCATTTGTCATAATATTTACACGGAGTTTTAACATGGGATGTATTGTTGAATTTAACGATGGCTTTCGATTGAATTTTGCTCAAAACAAATGTAAACAAAAACTATGGATTGAGGTTTTACTGCGATTTAGTAAATCAAATATTGAACATTTAGCTTATGTTCTTGATTTACCGGTTGAAACAATAGTCCACGTTTATAAAGGAAACCTTTATCTGGAGGAAGAGGATGCTAGCCGTTTAGGACAATTGTTCTTGGTAATGTTTTACGACTAAAAACGATCCTGACAATTCAATTTAGAGAGATATAATTTTATCATTTATGATTTAATTCGCTATCGGGATGTCGTCTGAATCTCCAACTGATTGAGTGCTGCACCCCAAGGATACACCAAAGACTTGGTAAAAATTATCAAGCAACTGTGGTAAAATCCTAGTTCATTTTAAAATAGATTGTGCTCACCTAAAGATGTGATCTTATTCATGGGGCATAATTGCTTTTAAGTCTCAACGTTTTAAGATGAGAAATCGCTATGAAACAAGGACACCAACTGATTTATAAGTTAGAGATTTCTCTCTTAAATTCGCAACAAGAAGATCGATTTCACAACCAAAGCTACTGATTGCTGATGAATTCATCGAGTATGGAGCTTTTGGTTTAATTTACAATAAGAATCACCTGCCTGATTCTCTTCCTGAAGAAGAACCAAAAAGGTACTTGGTTAATAATTTTCAGTGTTAGAGCTATCATCCGAATGCATATTGGCAACCTATAAGGTTACTGTCGCCTCAAAAAGTGTTTTGCGTTCTTCGCTCTGGCAATACAAACACAATCCTTGGCAAAGGGTATTTCATCAAGGAACTCTTTGCCACGAGGAATGATGTATTACAGGTATTATTATGATAATAATAGCTGTGCCTAAAACAATACTCAGACATTATTTCAACGCTCGCTAAGATTTGAATGAAGTTTTAGGTAAAATCTGGATGGATCTTTGTATTACTTATATTGTCCTATACCACGAAATTGCTGTAGGCTCTCGTACTTTGCAACTAAACGAAGATGTTAGACCAGATTTAGGACCTTGAATAGTTGATTTGGTGGTTGATCCAAAATATCAACAATAGGGGTTCGGAAAAATGTTAGTTGATGCCGCAGTCGAGAAAGCAAAAGAACTTGGCTTTGAAAAATTTTACTTGTTTGCTCTTGATCCTACAATATCTGAGTATTATAGGCGCCTTGCTTGGAAAAATATTGACATGGATGAATTTAAATCTCATCCGATGACGTTGGTGTAGAGCAATTTATGAAGATAAATAGATAGGCAATAAAACTGGGAACTATAAAATCATTTCGTTTAGAATCACTAAAAAATTCGCGTGAGAGTTTTGGCTCTTCTTATAAAGAGCAAGTGCTTATGTCTGATACTGATTTTCAAAATAGATTAAGTGAAGAGGGTGTATTGTGTGTGCCCTGCTGACGATACCTGAAGCAACTGAAAATTAACGATACCTTCAACTGCGAATATATTGGACTTAATGATGAACCAATGAAAAAATTCGATACCTATAAGAACATGCTTACCAAAATTTAAAAAATCCTACAAGACTATCCTATTAAATCTAAATTATAGAAATCGCGAGTCTTTAACTCACTTATCTTTATTTCTTGAAACACGAAACCAGCCTTGAATTTAAAGATCCAAGCGAAGGTTTAACTCAACCGCATGGGTTAACAATCCCTTGATGTCATGCTGTCCTGCATAGAATTTTGTTTGCCCAGCTGTACCTGGATTAGTGATAATACTGCTTTGATTTGCTTTAAAATCAGTGGACTTAAATAAACGATATTGCAAAATAGCTGTTCCTTTCTCGCTCACGGCATAATTGATACCTGCTTTAAACTGCCAAGCAAAGGCTGTTCCGTATAGAGATGGACTATTTTGCATAGCTGGTGCTGTTTCTACTAGAGGAGTATTGGGATCATCGATATTAATGGAATTATTGGTTTGCGTACTATTTGACCTTAACCAGGCAAGTCCTAAACCAGCACCAAAAAAAGGTTGTAGCTTTCCAATATTGATTAAATCATAACTTGCATTAGTCATAAAAGAATAAATGTTAGCTCTTGTTAGTATCTTACTAATGGGGTTATTAGCCTGTTGGGCATAGGTTGCTCCAGTTGTACTGTTTTGTTCAAGCCAATTATAAGTACCATAAGTCTCTCTTTGTATGTTTTGGTACAAAAACTCTAAGTCTCCATGCCAATTTGGGCTAAAATGTTTCCCGACTGCTAGGTTAATTCCATAGCCATTTTTAAACTTATTTTGCCAATTAATATCAGGCAGAGTAAATAAACTAGTGCCTATTTCTGTTGGTGCATACAAAACCGAGTTCGAATTTGAAGTATTACTGGTAGTGGTATTGGAGAAAACAGCGCCTAAGCCAGCATTAATATAAAAAAACCTGGATGGTGCTGTACTTAAAGTATCTGCTCTAACATTGTATGGTAAACTCAAAAATGCAGATAAGATTATAGCGGATTGATAAAATTTCACGGCTAAATCCTTTTAATTCTTAAAGTTAACGATCAGGTTAACTTGTACTATGAATCAATACAAGCATAAACCTTTTCTTGCTAAAGGATAGTAGGTTTAGTGTTATGGAGTTCGACCTGATGTCCACTTGGGATCCACAGTATGATCTTAAACAGTTAGTATAGTTTTACTTTTGCACTGATTTTGCTTTTAGACTAGCTAAACTTAGAAGATAAATTCTGTGATGAAGTTGAGGACGTTGGAATTTATCAGATAAAAAATTACCATCCCTAGGCATCAATGATTCCTGATGCCATTGTGTTGCTTTGACGAAATAATAAAGGCGGGGGGGGCGGGGCTATTTAGTAGTAGTTCATGGATGAGTTTATAATACTCAAGATGAAGATGCTCGTTACACAACGACTTGAGGTCCGTTCTTGGTATCTCTAATTTGAACAATTGTTATTTATCTTGATTCTCATCAGCGCTTTTGGTAGAAAATAGGTTATTGAAGTATGCTTTTTTTTACATCCTCGAAAATTTATTGAATTTTCTTCTATCGCTTTAGCGTGTAATATTATATTCAAAAACAAACCTGTCATATTACTAAAAGAGTGTTATTTACCTTAGAGTCAATAAGGGTTCAGTATTATCCATTCATCCCGATTACAAAAGCAGCGTAATATGCTTTTGTGTATTGTGGCCTTAAGTCGGCTTTGATGGGGTTTGTCATAATCACTAGCTTGAATATACCTTTAAATCGGTTGCTACAGTTGAAAGTGATGGGAAGCAATATTTTTAGAGTGACCAGATACTTACTGTGTATGAAAACAAAAATTGATTGATGCGAGAAACCCAACTTTTTTGATTACACTGACCAACTTGATAATCGAAAGTTACTTTTTCCTATACTTTTCACATAGTACAAAGCTTCATCGGCTTTTTTAATTAAGGTGTTTAAGTTGTTACCGTCATCTGGGCATAAGCTTATACCAATGCTACCTGTAATTAAAATTCGTTGTTGTTTGATCATTATAGGTTTTTCTATGGCAATAAGAATGTTTCTTGCTATTTCCATAACTGAACATATGTTAGCTAGTTCAGTAAGAGCAATGATGAACTCATCTCCTCCAAGTCGGGCAATTATATCAGTTGAGCGTAGAGATGATTTTAATATTTGTGCAATTTCTATGAGTAAAAGATCTCCTATATCATGCCCAAATTTGTCATTTATTTTTTTAAAATTGTCAAGATCCAAAAACATTACGGCAATTTTTTTTTGGTGGCTTTTTGCATAGGCTAAAGCATGATCAAATGATATTTCTAATTTTTTTCTATTCTCTAATCCTGTTAAAATATCATGATGAGCGATATGCATGAGTTCTTGCTCTGCTCTTTTTTGAGCATCAATATTCTGAATTTGTGCAATAAAATAGAGCGGCTTATTTTCATTGTTTCGAATTAAACCGCCGTTTAGTAGGATCCATATGATGCTACCATTTTTATGAATGTAGCGTTTTTCCATATGATAAAATTTTATATCACCGGCAAGTAATTGTCGTACATAACTTAAATCCAGATCTAAATCATCTGGATAGGTAATAGATTGAAAATCAGTTTGTAATAATTCCTTTTCTGAGTAACCAACAATCTCCGAAAGTGCTTCATTTACTTTTAGCCATCGCCCTTCTAGAGAGATTATAGCCATACCAATAGCAGCGGAATTGAATGCACAACGAAACCGAGACTCACTTTCTTCTAAAGAGTTATTCATTTCTAACAACTTATTAATTAAATCATAATTCTCGTAACGTAATTTAAAATTTTTATTAAGAAGCCTATAACCCATCCAAGAAACAATAGATAGAAAGCAAAAGTAAATTATCATAGCGGTTCCCAATAACCAGTAGATAATTCCTTTTTGATAAAATAGCCAGATACTGAGTGGGATGGTTGTTAATGAAAAAAATAAGATACTCACTAAATAATTTGGCTGCAGGATATGTAGCCCTCCAGAGGTTACTCCAACAATAACGATAATAACAAACATTAGGTTTAATAAAAGTCCATAAGGTATAAGCAACGTAGCTGCTGCTCCCCATAAACCACCATAAATAACTACTAGACTTATTATTATTTTTAAATAGGATTTTAATCGTAAGGGGCGATAACAATTAAATAAAAAGAGAGCGCCATGCAAAACAAAAACTGATAATGTGGTTATAAACCAAATTAAAAGAGTTTTTTGATTTACTATTTGATATAGGCTTAGATAGACTAATAAAGTACATGAGAAATTAGCTGGGATGCTTAATAGCAAATTCTTATTTAATATTATCATGCGATCAGCAAATATTAGTTGATCGATGACTTCTCCTTTTTTTTTGATCTTTTGCATCTAGATCTTCTGTAACGTGAACAAAACATTTTTATTTCATATTATGTTACATTCTCTAGGATTGGAAGAGACCACCTGCTCACTATTGCACATGATTTTTTTATTTCAGTCATTTTTCTCGTTCCTTTTTGAGTAAAGAATAAAACCAGTTGATGGTTTTGCAAATAAAGAATTCACACAATGTTTTTTAAGTATCGCCTCCAAAATAAATCCACATTTTTCAGCGATAAATCCCGTCTTTTTGATAACATGCGGTTTCACTCTGTTTATTAATCTCTGGGGTGACTAGCGTCGTATCAAATTGATTAAAAACAGTATGCTGAATAAATTGCATCAGTGCCGCGCAACCAATCCCGTATTCTAAAATTTATTCTTCACTAAGATAGAAATCAACAGCGGCAATGTTTAGAAAATCACAAGATATTGCAGGTACCGTAAGAAAATCGGGCACATCATAATACGGAATGTATCCTATGAGTTGCTCATCCAGTTAAATAATAAAAGCAAAATGGAGTTTCTTTCCATTCTCTATCTTATATTAATTTATATAGTTGCTGTATTTTCGAGTGATTTTTATCCAGTGTTCAAACTACTTCACTTATTCGATCAGGTTTGACACGGGGCTCTTCTAATCATTTTAAAAGAAGTAGGAAATCCTGCCCAGATAAGGCTGCGAAAAGATATCGTCATGTAACACCTCAAGAGAGTTCGACATAGACAACTAGGCAGCTGCCTGTACCCATAATACCTTGAAGTATCATTAGAGGCTAAATAAAGAATCGAACCATCAAGATCAGCAGGAGATCCTACAAACTGTAATGAAATCTTTTGAACCGTCTCTTCTTTTGTATCAGCAGTATTTAATTTACAATTGATCAAAGGTATGAAATAGTCCAAGAGCAATGCAATTGATACGAATATTTACCTTTGATAGTTCTCCCACTAGTGCCTTGCTTATTTTGAAGAACTTCCGTTTTTAAAACGGCATAACAACCAATTCTTCTCGGAGTTATTAGCCCAAATGACGCTAGATACATTCATAATTGACCCTAGAATAGATTTTACATTTGTCCTGCAATAGATTTAGTGACATACCAAGTACCCATCAGATTGGTTTGTATTATGTGTTCAAAATCTTGGTGATCTGATCCTTCAGATAGGGGTGTTAGTTTGGCAATGCCTGCATTATTGATACAAATATCAATTCGATAGTAATCTTCAATCAGTTGGAAGGTAGCTCTTACTGACTTTCCAGTCTGTACAATCCATAATAATAAAATGAGCAATTGGGAATTTGCTAATTAGCAGCATGCAACGCTTTCTGACTTCTGGCAATCAAAATCACCTTAACCATACTCAGCTAACACAAAAGGGCATAATTTTACCTAAACCACTGGAAGCGCCAGTAATTAAGGCCGTTTTTCCTTTTAAGTTATAATGCATCATATGAGTTCTTATTCTTGAATGCTCTACAAAAAATCACCGCAGATACTTTCTAATTTCTACAACAACCCCTATTATCTGAGCCTCGTGAACATCCTTAATACTGACTGTTGCCCATAAATCACTACTTGCTAATAACTGAAAGTGGCAACTATCTGCTTCTCCATATCTTCGCAATACCGTTTGTTTTTTTTGTGTTAAATAAACTAGAACATAGTTACCTGGATTAGGTTGTAACTCACCGTCCACAACTATTACATTTCCTGGAATAAGTTCCGGTTGCATACTGCTATCTTCTACTGAGGTCGCAAATAGTGCTGGACTTTTAATCGAAGGATTCATTGAATCAATCAAAATTGTTTTTTCAAAAACAAAAGGTTCTTGTTGCTCTAAAATTTCCCTAGCATGTATCGCATCCTTAATACTCAATATTGGGATATGCCGAAATTTATTTTTAGGACTCTGAATCAAATCTCCTTGCGGATTATCTGTTAAGCATAACAAGTAAGAAGCAGACACATTTAACTGATCGGCAAGCAATTTAGCTTCCAATGGCCCAGGACTTCGCGTTCCCTGCTCCCAATTACTAATTCTTGCAGGAGAAAGTTTCGCCGTTCTTGCTGCTAATTCTTTAATTGTAATACCCAGTTCTTTACGAGCTTTGGTAATACGATTACCTATTTGTTCTCTAATATCCATTATGATCCTTCAAAAAAATGAAACATACCCATTGACAAAAACACGTTTCGTTTTATATAATTAATTAATTAAAACTATTTGTGCTTTTTAAATTAGTTATACTTAGCATATTTAATCATAAATTTACTTAAAAATCACATCCTGTTTTATTTTTCTTTTTTATTCATTGATAATAGGTCATGCTATGGAATTTTTTATTATCACACATCAGGAACTTTCTGCACTCAGTGGTTTACCTTATCTGCAACAATTAAGTTATCTTCAAGGCATTAAACCCTACGTTGATTACAAAACGGGGGTAGTCGGCATTCGTCGTGGTATTAGTTATCAATCATTGAGTGAAGCACTTTACATAGAACCTCATTCTGGTATTAAAAGCGGTAGCCCAAGTAAAGATCAATTACGACGTGCTTTGAAAGGGCTTGAGAAAGCTGGGTTAATTCAAATCCAGTCTTGGGAAAGGAAGCTTGTTTTGCGTTGTTTATTACTGGACAGGCATGATTCTGTTCATAATAAAGCCGCCATAAAACCACATGACTATAGCGCACCTCAAGAACCACAAAAAAGTCTATTAGACTCAACAAAATCCAATACGAATAAACTAGATCCCGACACAACCCCAAAGGGTGAACCCGCCACTCCTCAAGATAATAATAATTATTTTTTTATTTCTTTATCACAAGCCTTTGATGTCTTCTGGGATCTGTACCCTCTGAAAAAAGAAAAAAAAAACGCTTTTGAAGTATTTAAAAAACTAAAGCCTTCTCAGAGTTTAGTCCAGCAAATCATAGCCCGCTTAACCGAACAAATTCAACTTGAGACAAAAAAACGCGTCGAAGGCGTTTGGGTTCCATCCTGGAAATATCCAGCAAATTGGTTAACACAGAGATGCTGGGATACAACATCAACAAATCTTGAAGCCAAGGAGAATAACTATGCAATCCATGAAACAAATCG
Organism: Legionella hackeliae; assembly: GCF_000953655.1. Lineage (NCBI taxonomy): Bacteria > Pseudomonadati > Pseudomonadota > Gammaproteobacteria > Legionellales > Legionellaceae > Legionella > Legionella hackeliae. The sequence continues at coordinate 2,796,936 of NZ_LN681225.1, read as the reverse complement.
TAAATACGCATCATCTACAAACAGCATCAGGACTACAGAGTTGCGTGAAAGCCCAAGTTTCAGTGACGCGGAGTTCCAAAACCTCTGGAAATTGCATTGAGCAAGTCAACAAACTGTTTCTGAAATTTTCAACCTTCTATGGACACATATGGCGTAGCCAATTCAAGAATGAAGCTTATTCAAATTTTGCACGTCAAGAATGGTCAAAAGCACTAGAAGGATTCGATGTGCAGTTAATTGAGCAAGCAATTGATGAGTGTCTTAAAAACCGCGAAATGCCGCCTGCGCTGGCGCAATTTATTGAGTGTTGTAAGCAACTATCATCCAGAAAAAAACAGTGTTTTCACAGAGAACCTTACAAACCTTGTGACCCTGTTGTTGCCAATACATACCTGAAAAAAATAAAAGCAATCTTAAACATGAAATAAAAATAACCGGAGAAAAATAATGTTGGTACTGACAAGAAAAAAGGGTGAGCAAATATTAATTGATAAAGGACAGATTGAAATACATGTCATTTATCAACGAAGAGGAGTAGTCGCTTTAGGCATTAAGGCTCCAGCTCATATTGATGTTGATCGAAAAGAAATTTTTTTAAGAAAACAAACCAATCCTCAAAACAACGATAAAGAGATATCAAAATGAAAACTAGCGTTCAAATATCTTTAATTGGCGCACTAGGTCTAACATCACTCTGCTCTATTGCTGCAAATGTTACCCAGATAAACCGCTATGCAACCGTTGCTAACAAACCATTAGCAGCCCAGATCAATCCACTCCTTGCCATTCAACAAGTCCATTTCCCTCAAGAAGTACAAACCATAAGTCAGGCAGTTGAATGGTGGTTAAAGTTTTCAGGGTTTTCTCTGGTATCGAAAGAAAAGCAACCTGAAAGCCTACAAACCGTCATGCACCAAGCCTTACCTCAGATTGATAGAAATCTCGGCCCTTTGACTGTTAAAGACGGACTTGAAGTCCTTGTTGGCCAACAGTCCTTTGGCTTGATCGAAGATCCCTTATTGCGGCAGGTAAATTTCAAATTAAAAGCTGGAGTACGAAATTGGGGTAAATCATGATCAATAGCGCAACAACCTTAAAGTATTTATTGGCAGCAGGTTTAGGCTTGACTTTGGTGGGTGTTATTGTTGGCACTAACTATTTTCCAACAAATAAAACGAATGATTCAGATGTTATTTCACATCGTCTTGATACCTTGCAAGCACAGCTTGGTACTTTGCATGAGGAAGTTAAAAAGCCCGTTGAGACAGTAGATTTAACCGCTATTAACCAGGATTTTCATAAACTGACCTCCTTGATTGAACAGCTCAAAAATCACAATGAAACAGATCTTAATCGCCTGATCAATGATAATCGTGCTGAATTAACACAAAAGCTGGATGTACTACGTGAAATGGTGATGTCTTTGGATAAAAAGCAGCATCCCATTAAATACCTGCCCTCGAGCAACTTACCGTTTAAAGTCATCAGTATAGACAGCATTCAGCAAGTCAGTGTGGCTACAGTGGCTTATAACTTTAAAACAGTGCCTTTGGAAAAAAGCGACCAACTAGCTGGCTGGACCGTATTAAGTATTGACTTCGGTCTACAACGCATGGAATTGGAAAACGGTAATAAAGAGCATGTTGTGGTGAGGATGGATGTGTTGCAGGGGGAATCTGATGCTTAAGTATTCTGCTTTTCTGATTCCCATATTAGCCTGTCATGCAGTACATGCAGATCTAACTATTCCAGGATTAAATCAACAGCCCTTAAATCACTTTGGCATTGAAGATAAAACATTGGCAAAAACAGGGTTAACGGTTAATGAAGACGCTCTGACCTCAGAGCAAGACATCAATAAAATTACACTGACCGATACCCAACTGCATGAAGCTAAAGTGTGGGGATTAACATCTGATGAAGAAAAACGTTATGTCCTGCTTATGCAAAATAAAAGTAAACTCTACTACAAAGGCTTAAGACAAACCCCCATTGATATTCTGGGTCTTAATGCCAGAAATGAAACCGAACGCAACCATTTTGCAGAGTTGGCAGCAAGACAGGAAGCCCAGAAAGTGGCTAAAAATATCGCCTGGAACAATGCCTTTTACAAAGCCTATAACAAGTTGTTTGTTAATGTTCCTGTGATTGGTGATTTTGATCCATCCCCTTATTCACCCTATGCCCACAAACCGGTGCAATTAAGCCAAGGCGATACGCTGTTTTTCTTTATCAAAGAACAAGATTCTGTAAAAACCATTTTGCTGATGCTCTTTGATGCCATAGAGCAAACACCAAATGCACGGTTGCATCTGATGTTACTGGACATGAATGATACGACAATCCAAATCTGGGCAAATCAACATCAAATACCACAACATCTTGTAAATGGTGGCCGTATTACCCTTAACCACGGCGAACTAAGCTACCAATCACTCAAAGTCAAAAAGTCACTACCCCTGTTGCTACTTTCCCAAAACGGCCATTCCAGCATTGTTGATTTGGGGAGGTTTTAATATGAAAAAGTCAGCTATACTCTATGTATTGTTGATGATTACGTCCTGCTATGCCATTAACATGGAGCAATTCATTAAAGAAAGCCAAGCCCAGCTCACCGAAGAATCTTTAAAACTACAAGAAAAACTGGATGCAAGGCTGCCAGTATCAAGTAAAGCCACTGCTGGCAAAGTAGAAAAGCGAACTCTCACACTCGTTAATTTCTCAAACCCCGTGTTCATCATTGGGAATGATACGGACTCATACCTTTGGTTGCAAAAAAACGCGAAAAAGTTGGAAGAAGCACAAGCCTTGGGCTTTGTCGCCAACATTAATACCAGTGAACAACTTCAGGCGTTACAACGCCTCATTAAAGCGTCTTTATTACCGGCTAACGTGGATGACTTAATGGAACTCTTTCAAGAAACCCATTACCCACTTGCTTTCTTTGGGGAAGAATTATGGCAATAAGGACTGCAACGCCCAAACCCTCCAAAAAAACGGTCATGAGTTTTATGCTGCTTGTTTTATTGGGCTGGTTAATCCTTATGGGTTGGGTATCCAGTCTTTGGTGCTGTTTAGGGTTTGAAAAAGCGTTTAGTTCAGTTACAACACTTTCTCAAAAACAAACGCAAGCAATTACCGCATTTAACGGAATGAGTGTTGCTAACACCATTAAATCCTGGTTAAAAACCATTCCTACTCAAGATGTTGCCAACAAAGCAGCACAAACAGGCTCCCTGATTAAAAAAGGGCTGGATGAGGTGATGTCTGATGAAACCAACGATTTAAATGAAATAGCACAAGATTTTATCCTAATTGCCAATCAAGTTTGGTTACTGATGGGATTAACTACTCAAGTAATGTTCATCAAACTGGTTATTCTGATTTCGGCTATCCCTCTGTTTTTATTAATGGTCGTGGTTGGACTGGTTGATGGGTTAAATCAACGCGCTATCCGCACCGCATCATTAGGCCGTGAATCATCCTATGTCTTTCACCAACTAAATCGCCACGCCAAGCGAGGCCTTTTACTGGTATTAAGCTTATGGCTTGCGCTGCCCATAAGCATCACGCCTGCCTTTGTTTTTGTACCTGCAAGCCTATTGTTAGGCATCACGGTTTCAATCACCGCAAGTCGATTTAAAAAGTATTTGTAGGAGAAAAACATGAAACGATTATTGTTATTACTCATATTAAGTCTGCCAATAGCCTCTCATGCGAGTGACGATGCACTCAACCAAACGCTGGTCAGAATAATTAATCAGATTAATGCCATCATGCCTTTGCTTGATGAAGCGAAAAAGGAAATTGAACCGAATACCCGCTTCCAATTGCATATAGAAAATTATGAAGGCTCTGATGGAAAAACACATGCAGGCCTTCGTACCGATTTACTGTCCATTCGTAATGCGCTGATTGATTACATCAATAAACCAGCCATTGAACCTAAAACCATCAAGCCGTTAGCGTTGGATTTTATAGGAAAGTGACTATGAGCAAAGTAGATATTGCCAAAACTTTTGCTTCCAGTTTTAAACAAGCTGCAGGCGATACAACTGCAAGTGCCTACTCAAGCAGCATCCGATTTGTCGCCATCATGCTCGTCATTATTGGCCTTATTTGGTGCATTAATCAATTCATGGGCAATACAGAAAAAGAACAAGAAGGATTTCTTATCCTCCTAGGTTCCCGCTTAATCCGCATTGTTCTCGGATTTTGTTTATTCATTCTAATTTTAATCGTTAAGGGGAATTAATCATGAAAAAGCCAATTGCAGATGTCAAAAAATGGGGGCAACGAATGGGTGCAGGACTCATTACTTTAAATTATACGCCTGCATTGTTTGCCGACAACTGGTTTCCAAAAATCTCTAATGCCGATGACATCAGTGATGGTAATAAAAGCATGATGACAGTTACAGGTAACTATGTTCGTCAAGGCTTGGGATTATTGCTTTTTATTGCTGCTGTCATGAGTTTTATTAAATTCATCACCACCATTCAGCATGGCATTGAAGAATCCAAGAAAAATGATGGTTCTATGGTGGCCTTTGGTACATTTGCTGTGATGGGGATTACTTATCTTGCCATCAGTATTGTAGCAGGCTATGTCGGCTACAGCATGATTACCAAATTCAAGATTTAGGGGGATTCATGAATCAACCCTCCTCACGTCATCTGTCGTTTGATTATGAAGCCTATAAAGGGTTAAGCCTAAGGGAGCTTTTTTGGATAGTGGTGGTCACAACACCACTAATTAGCATGGGATGTGCTTTGGCAGGATTTTTTATTGGCTATCCTTTGGCCTTCGGATGTATTGGTTTCATTGTTGGTTTTATTGTGTCCATTACTTTTTGCCCTAAACGGGCAGCTGCCATTAAGGCTGGTAAACCGCATGGCTATTTAATGAAAAAAACTGTGTTGTTGATGGCAAAGTGGGGTTTAAGACAATCGCCCTACATTCACCATCAAGGTGTCTGGCAAAAATCAAGACTCGTGAGGTAGTTCTATGTTTCATTACTGGAAAAAAGTGGACAGTTTAAATCATATCAATCGGTTGTTATTAGCCTTCGTATCCGTGCTCATTTTGATTGTATTTGGTCTGATCATTACGCTGTCTAAAATACCCAATCGTTTTGAATTTTGGCTAACACCTTCTATGAGTATTAATGGTGGATTAATCAAGGAAAACGCCATACCCAAAGAGTACGTTCAGGGTTTTGTTGCCACACTGCTACCCACCTTAAACACCTGGTCACAAGGTGGTAAAAAAGAATTTGCTACTAATCTTTCAGGCTTTCATTACTACTTCACTCCACGACACCAGACATTAATGGATAAAACCTTGATAGCGTATAAAGATGCTCAGCTTTTTAATCGAATACAAGTAGCAAGTCTTTATCGATTTATGGAAAACGAAGATGTCAAAGTAATCGCTCATAACACATGGGAAGTTCATCTGGTTTTACGCATTACCCAACGCTTAAAAGACGATAGCCCCATGGTCATTGCAGACAAGATTGTGGACTACCATTTACGTGTGGTCAAGGTCAATCTCTCGCGCTTACAAAATCCGTTCCAACTGGCATTAGATGGTTACACCCAACCAGAAACACTAATCACCGATTTATTGGCAACCAATACAAGAGGAACACAACATGACAACAACTAAATGGTTACTTACCATAATTGCCTTAATTAGCAGTCAATACGTGCTTGCGCTGGATGCAGAGCATGTCTTCTGGGATAAAACACCCATCACTGTTGAACTATCCTTGAATGAGGAAAGGCTCATCCATTTTCCTCAAGCCATTAGTATTGTAGATAATGAAGTAGCTTCCCAAATCGCGGTTTTGAAAATTCAGGACGCTTTATATCTGAAAGGCAAGGACTTTTTTAAAAACAAAAGGCTCTTGGTGCAACTCATGCCTCAAGGTGAGGTCATTATCTTAAACTTAAGCGTTAATGATAAAACCCATAATGTGAAACCAATAGAAGTGCTTTTGGAGTCCAAAGAAAGTACCAGCTCTCCTCAAGAAGTGGCCAATCCTCTGGATTTAAATGCTGTAACACTGACGCGCTTTGCCATCCAATCCTTGTATGCCCCACAAAGACTGTTGGTGATCCCTGATGGCGTGGGGCGTGTGCCTATGCAAACCCGAAAACAAGTAAGCCTTTTTTACGGTGCCAGTATTGAAGCAAGACCATTGATTTCATGGAATGGAGGAGCATTTTATGTGACTGCGGTAGAGTTGAAAAATCTGTTGAACAAGGAAATAGTTGTTGATCCTCGCCAAATGATGGGTTACTGGCAAACCGCTACCTTTTACCCCACCAACACTCTATCACCTCGTGGTAAGAAAGAGTCTACCACGGTATTTCTGGTATCAGACAGACCCTTTGGCATAGCACTTTCAGCAAGTCGGGAGTATGTACGATGAAAAAGAATACTGGACTTAAAGTATTGACTGGCACGGTGATCGCGGTTGTTGCACTCATTATGATGAATGGCAAACATCATGACCGTGAACCTGAGGTCACTCACCACGATCCTAATAATCTGAACGAAGCTATTGCAAGTCAGTTTAATGACAACATCCGTGATGTTGCTGCAAGACTACAGGAAACCGAAAAGAAACTTGCCAGACTTGAATTGGAAAACAAGCAACTCAAAGGCAAAAAGGAAAATGTGCAGGCTTCTTATAATCCTGAGGTAATTAAAGAAATAGAACTATTAAAATCCGAATTGGCCAATGTCAAAACCAGTCAGGAATCCCAACAAAACTCTCAATCCTACACCGTCAATGGAGAATCGACTCTTACCAAAGAACAAAATGTTAAGGACATCGATACTTTATTAATGAAACGTGAACGAAATCCTAATGAACAAGCTTATTGGGAGGGATTAAAGAAAAAAAAGCAAGCATTAACCCAAAAAGTTAAAACAGCGGCTTTAAACAGTAAAGATAAAAAAAGTATTCCCTATTATACCATTCCAGCAGGCTGCGATTTAGGTAGAACTACCTTGTTATCAGCACTGATTGGTGAGGTACCAGTTGAAGGCAAGCTCATGCAGCCTTTATTTCCCTTCTCAGCCATTATTAATCGTGGTGATTTAATGGCTGCTAATGGTATCCCTTTGCCTCCCAATATTTCAGGTATGAAAGTTAATGGTTATGCAATCGGTGTTGGTTCTTTTTTGGATAACATCAGCTGTGTTCGAGCCTATGTGACCTCTGCTTTATTTGTTTTTGATGACGGCCATTTTGTGACCGTGGGTAAAGAGCAAATGGCTGGAACAGCTGAAATGGTCAATAACGATAGTTTAGGTTATCTCACCACCGCTTTTGGTAATCCCTGCATTAAAGGCCAGTATTTTACCAATGCGCCCAGAGTTCTTATGGCACTCATGGCTTCCGATGGGATTAAAGGGTTTGGTAATGCACTTTCCCAGTGGCAAATGAGCTATACCGCCAATGCCAATGGTGCGACAGGCATACCTACCGGCTCCATGGGCAATTATGCTTTGGGTGGTGCGCTTTCCCAGGGAACAGTTAAAGCTGCTGATTGGCTGGAAAAACGCATTCAAGGTAGCTTCGATATGGTTTTTGTTCCAGCATCTCAACGATACAGACCGACACAACTTTCATTTCACGTCACACAAACCATCAACCTAGATAAAGAAACCAATGGGAGAGTATTAGATTATGGCCATTTACAACAAACTGCACATGATTTTAGTCTTAGGTAGCGTCTTAGTGCTTAGTGCTTGCGCCTCAAAGACCGTTGGTTCCACGGCTATTCCTGAAGGAGGATTGACTGTTAGCCAACTTTATCAGCAAAGCCTTGGCGAAGCCATGCCTGGCTGGTCTGTACCTAAAAGACAGGCGAAGACAGTGAATTATTCAGGGTATACACGAGATGCTTCCAACGAGATCCAACATTTGTTCAAGCCTTTGGATAACCCACAAGTTCCGATTTATGTGTTTCCTCATGTTGCTGTCATTGGTGATGAGCAATTGTTAAAACCAGGCTATACCACAGCCTTTTTTCTCTACAAACAAAATCAATTTGCACTAGCTTCCGAGCACTATTAAGAGGTAAATAATGAAATTATTCAGCCAAGTAAGTGACTGGCTGTTAGGACAACCCAATAAACCAGGATTAACACAACAAAACATAAAAAAAAGATTTGAGAATCACAACCCTTCCTTTGCCAATCAATTGTCCATGGTAGATTTTAGTGATGAGCTTAATCTCTTTTTACTCAATGATGGTGTCAGCATTGGTTCAGGCTTTGAATTAGCATCCATTCCAGCAGAAGCAACATCTACCGAACATTTACACGCTGTATTTAGCAAAATTCGTGATACTTTTGCCACGGTCGTACCTTTGCACAAAGAAGATCCTTGGGTAATGCAAATGTATGTCAATGACGAATACAGTTTAAAACCTGTTCTTAATCATATTCAACAAAGCATTGCACCAAACATTGCTGAAACATCCTTTACTCGTGACTATTTGGCAAGGTTGGATGATCTGTTTTGCAAGATGACAAGACCCGAAGGATTGTTTGTTGATCCAAAAACCGATGCACCCTATCGCGGCAGACGAAGACGAATCAGGGTTTTGTTTTATCGCCTCTATCAAAAAACGCAAACCACTAGAGAACTGGCACTTGCCGAGCATCAGGAAGTTATGGCTCAGATTGAAAGCAAATTACTATCGCCTGGTCTTCAACTAAAACAACTAACCGGTAAAGATTATTATCAGTGGTTGGTACGGTGGTTTGCAGCTAATGCTGAAGAACTACTGGCTCGCTTTCCTTACCCTAAAAACAAAAAACCAGCAGGCTATACTTTAAGCCAGAATATTTTGTTTCATGAACCGCAAAGTGATGAGCATGGGTTTATATTTGATGAGATGATTCATCGTATTCTTTATATCGATGGTCTGAAAGAAGCACCTGAAATTGGTCTTTTATCTCGTGAAAAACCACAAGCCAATCCCAAACACCGATACGCACTTTTAGATAAGTTGCCAGAAGGTGCTACCTACACTATTCAGGTTGTCTTTGAAAATGATGAAGCCTTAGATGCGCATCTGATTCATCTTGAAAAAGGCATCGTAGGAACAAGCCTTAAACCGTCACGAGTCAGAGAGGATATCAAAACTGCACGAGATGAATTGTCTATAGGAAACCGTCTGTTTTGGGTTAATCAATCTATTTTTTATCGTGCCAGCACGAAAGACCAGGCAGTACGCATTGAAAAAGAGCTAAAAGAATTATTTATTGAAGGCAAAATGCCTTTGATTTCTTCTGGTTTCGACATTCATCCCATCAACAGTTATCTGAATGCCTTACCTTTTAATTTCATCCCACAATACGCTCGCCAATATTTGCGCTTTGACCGATTGATGTATGCGTCTGAATTAGCCTCTTTACTGCCCGTGTATGGACGCAACCAGGGAGCAAGACACCTTCCCTGTTTCACCTTTTTTAACCGTTTGGGAGAACCAGTACTCTTTGATGTGTTGCATCATGATTTTATCAGCCAAAACTCCCACATGGCCTTGTTCGCCAATTCCGGTGGCGGCAAATCAGTGGCTACTGGCTGGATGATTAATTCGTTGATGGCCACTAAAAATGCCCGCATCATTCTTTTTGAAATGGGTAATTCTTTTGATCGTATGCTCCTTCATGCCAAAGCCCATGGCAAAAAAACAAAGCAGTTATTACTTAGCAATAAGAAAAATGAAGCTGTTCCATTAAATCCTTTTTGTGAGGCCTATAAAGCCATTCCTGAAATAACAGACAATTTAAATGTAGAGCAGGCGGCTCTAATTGCGCAAAAAATCATGGCACTCGAAGCAAATCTCGAACAGCCTGCAAGTTCGGAGGATTTATCCTGTGATGATGGATCTCGATCGTATCTGGCAGAACTGGCTTTGGCATTGCGTACCATGATTACTGAAGCCAATGCGTTGGAAGAAGAGCAATTTACCTTAGCCGATGAAACATTGTTAATTGAAGTATTAAGTGATGCCATCTTAACGTCTTTTAACCATGACATACCGCAAATGCTGACTGAACATGTCGTGAGTGCTTTTAAACGGCGATTCGATAAAGAAACGGTGGCTCGCAAGAAAGACCGCATTTTAGATATGCATGACCGATTAAACAGTTATGTCATTAACAGCGCCAAATCACGCTTTTTTAATGTGCCAACTGAACCTTTAGGAGATTTTGATATCTTTCATGTTGATATCTCCGCGATTAAAGATGATACCGGAAAGCTCGCTTTAGTGATGGTTTCTTTATTACCAAGAATATTGGGTATGGCAGAAGCAACTCAAAACGACAACAGACCAACCTTTCTTTTTATTGATGAATCTCATTTGCAATTTCAAATTCCTTCAGTGGTGGCCGTATGTTTACTGGTTGCCAAAGTAGCCAGAAAATTAGGTCTTTGGCTGGTTGCTATTACCCAAAACGTCACCGATATGAATTCGGAAAAAGCCACCAAGATTTTATCGCTAATTGAAACCTGGATTTTATTAGGCCTTGATGAAAAGGAAATTAGCGATGTCAAACGATTTAAATCATTAACTCCGCAACAAGAAGCTTTAATTAGAGATATTGATTCACAAAAAGGCTTATATGCAGAAGCAGTTTTATTAGGCTCACGTTATCAAGGATTATTTCGTGTCATTCCACCTCGCTACTTACTTGCTCTTTTAATGACTGAAAAATCAGAAAAAGCACAACGCCATTCCCTGGAGAAACAACATGATGTCCTTAAAGCCGCTGAACTGCTTGCCGACCTTCTCGAAAATAAAAAACAAAGCAAAAATCATGATGCTTATTTCTATGATGATTAGCACATCCATCCATGCAAGAGAAAGCATAGAGCCACCTAGTCCTATTAGCAGTTTTGGTATTGCCACCAAGGTATTGGGCAGGATCTTTACCAACAGTCACTACAAGGTAATTGGTTCCTGTACTTGGGCAGTAGGAAAACTTCCGCCTAAGCTGGTAGCTGTTCCTGCTAGCGAGCAGTTTTTACCTGACTTAATTGTCACAGTGGCCAATCGCCCTGAAACCAATCCATGGATTGAAGCACGTGCACTTTATGAAAATCCGGCAAGCCAAGCCTTGTATCAAAAAACCTATCTACTAGCAACTGGTTCAGCGCTAGGTTTTGGCGATGATGCAGGACAAACCTCAGCCATGCACATCAATGAAGAACGCACACGGGTTGTAGATGTAATTGGCAGTCCAGCAGGTCTTTATCGTTTCCCTTATTTGTCACATAAACCTGAAACACGTTTTGGTTCTCCCTACTACATCAGTGAGGCTGATGCCGTGTCAGACCGCACAGAGATCGCTGAAATTGCTTATATGGCAACTCATCCTCACCTGTTATTCAACCATGATATAGGCTCCACAACACAGTCGTGGGGACATGAAATCCCAAGGATTATGCGAGTAACGCAGCCCTCAAGCTTTAGAGCATCCGTTGTTGCAGCCCTTCATGCAGCAGACATCGTGACCAATAAAAACAGTCTTCATGTGACACAGAGCACCAGTAATTCTTGTGGTGCTAATTGCGTAGTAGCCAATGTCATATTCGATGGCCACAACAAAAACATCATCTGGCAGGAAGTATACCCCAAAAACCGCAACCTTAACTTTAATGATACCAGCGATATGGGTGTAGAAGATGACAAAGCAGGTAATGGGAATTATGTCTTTGTAGTTTGGCGAAAATATCGAGGCTGTATTGCCCATGAAGGGAAATTGCTTCGCGCACTGTCATTCCCCAAAGTGGGGCATCCTCAAAAACGATAGGAGTTAATCATGCACAAACTGTCTATGTCTTTACTTACATTAATGCTACCAAAAATGCTCTTTGCCAGTTCTTTTATGCCTAATGAATCGGATTATTATTACAAGTTGGGTGGCTCATCCAATCTATATGTACCCCCTGTTAATAATGACCAAACCATCACTATTGGTGGTAATGTCGATGGGCGGCTTGGCTTTACCTGTAATGGATTTAATCCTGTAGTCTCTATTACCAATACCTTTCAGGATATGAAGTCTTCTGCCATGAATATTCCTGGCGGTATTATTGATAACCTCAAAGGATCTGTTGCAGGGTTTCCACTGTATAAGCTACAACAATCCATGCCTGCGCTTTATAACGTACTGCAAAATACGGCCAGCTACGCGCAAAATGAATTTAGCGTCAAAGTAAAAGATTGCCAGGATGTGAAAAAAACTCTGGAAGAAGGTCAATCGCCTATGGAAAGCATGCTTTCTGTGTCTGATAGTCAAGGCTGGCTTGAGGCAGCAAAACGAGCGAAAACTGAAAATGTGGATGTGACTTCAACGGCTAAAAGTATTGCTAAAAAACGAGACGAATATGGACTGCCCTGGATAGGTCGGGAAAGCGGAAATGCTGGTGGAACATACCAACGTCCTATCAAAGTCATTAACGATGTAGTCATTGCGGGTTACAACATTTTACTAAATCGCAAACCGCTTAATAATGAGAAGAAGCCAGATACCAAAACACCCATGACGCACACTTGGCCAACGCCCGGTGATGCCAGTCAATGGGCAGTAAAAGTATTAGGTGATATTCATGTAAGCACCGCTACAGATGCAGATAAAACCAAACACGATGCCAAAGCTGGCATTGGATTATCCGCGTTATTACAAAGTTGCGACAGCTCCAACACTTGTACTTCCAATGTATCTAAAGCACTGTGGAATCTAGTAGACAAAAAATGGCCGTTGACTGAAGAAAAACTCAAAATGGTTAGTGCATCCAACTTGATGATTACAGATGAAATCATCATCACCATACAACGTATGCCGCGTGAAGAACAAATCTTGACTGTTTCCAAATTGGCTGAGGAAATTGCTGTACAAAACATGCTCGATAAAGCCTTGATGATGCGCCGTATTTTACAAGCTGGTTTACAAATACAAGAAGTACAAAACTTAAAACCCGCGCTTGATATGGTGAAATTTGCCTTAAAGAAACTCGATGATGACATTCATTCTTTAGCTTTTGAAAGCGAAGTTCGTAAAAAAATGATGACTGAAACTTTAGGTCTTTTGATGGATATGCGAGGTAGCGATATAGCCAAAGGCTTGCCTGGTGATGACCATGAACAATCGCAAGTTAAAAATGGCGCAGTCTATGCGAAACCTGATTCCAAAGGAGCATAAGATGATCGTATTTAGCCCTTTATCCTTGTACACCACCTATTTAGGCTGGCAGCAATATGAGGTGATTTTTAATGCCCTGTGGCAAACAGGACTACTGTTTCTCGGTTTTCTCATGGTGGCTTACCGCTTTTTAAAATCAGCTTTAGCCTTGCCTGGATCCACAACTTATGCTGCAGAACAGGCTTTGAATAACTTTCTTTATGAATTGGCGGTTACTTTTTTGATTTGCGGCATCTTTATCTACCCCTGTGTGCCATTGGAAGAAAAAGCCATGAGTTTTAAACCCATGTGCGGTATAAAAAAAGGAACAGATACAAAAACTTCTACTTTAAAAGATACAGGTACTACTTATGATGAAGCATTTGCAGACGTACTGACCCCCAATGTCAAAATGCCTATTGGTTTTGCACTCTTGCAAAATTACATGTCAGGGATTACCTACGGCTTGATGAAAGTGACCGGTTGCACCGACAGCTTACAAGCGATTGAAGGCGATTTAATTTCCACCTATTTACCTGCCGATGTACGTGAACAAGCATTGAATTTTCACAGACAATGCTTCCTTGAGGCCAGAAGTCAATATCACAATGAACCGCACGACAAAACCAAGGTTAATGACATTTTAAAAAAATACGGTGGTGAGGAGGATTTAAAATGGGTGGGTTCCAAAGTCTATCAAACACTATACTATGATAAAATTTACGCAAGACAACCTGTACCAGGCTTTACCTTCAACGAAGCCCCCAACAAAAATCTCGAAAAAGCAGCAGAACGTGGTGATATTGATGCAAAACATCTGCCAGAGCAAGGTTATCCCACCTGCAATCAATGGTGGAAAAAGCTCAAAACAGATTTGGTGCAAGTAGCCAATAACGCCAGTGTTTTTGACAGCCACCTGAATTACTACGCGGTTTTAGACAGGGTACGCACGTTCAAAAATAACCATCCTAAAGCTTGGGGTTCTCAGTTAAGCTCAGAAGACTACATTGCCAAGATGTTGCTTAATGACAGTCGCGACATGCAGGCTAACAGTATGAAAAACCTAATGGGAAATACCAATGGGGCTTTTGGTGGTGCCATTTCTCATGGGTTAGTAAATATTGGGCAATTAACAAAATCATGGACATCAACGCCGTTAAAGCGTGAAGCCATAATGCAAACACTACCTGTCATGCAGGCCTTTTTGTATTTCTTCCTGATTATCTTGACGCCAGTGATTTTGGCTTTAAGTGGTTATAACCCTAAGGCGTTAGGCAGTATTTGCGGTCTGTTTATAATGGCGATTTTCCTGCAATACCTGTGGCATCTGGTGGGTTTTGTCGAGCGCAGTGTGCTCGATCCTTTAGGACAAAACGATGCCATTGCAGCCATGCGCAATATGGCGGTTTTATTCTACTTTATTGCACCCATGTTACTCTTAAAACTATCCAGTCATTTTGGTGGAGAAGCAGGGGCAGCCCTTGGTGCATTGGTTAATGACGCAGCGCAGCACAGTAACAAAGTTGCCAACTCAGGTGTGGATACCATCAAGCAAGGGGCAAAAATAGCCAGCATGGGGAAAGTAAAATGAAGCTAGTCTCCATGAATATGTCTGGCGTGTTCAGAGCCACTGATTGCACCATCTTCATAAAGTTCGGTTGCCTTCCCCGCAACATAGTTTGGCTTATCTTTTTCATCGGAAGCAAAGACAACAATCGCTTGCAAAGCAAGAAGACTTATCTTGCCAAATATTTTCAATCCCCTCCAAACCATCGACTGTGCTGGGGTGTTCTTCCTAATCATAAGGAGTTTTTTCCGTGTTAAATAAACGATTCTATAAATCCATTATAGGCATAAGCAAATTCATTCTGCCAGTAGTATTACTTTTGTTATTAGCACCTCAATTAATGCAATTCAGTTCCGAACTTAGCACCATAAATAACTTTTTCAAAACCCATCAAATAGGCTTTTTACTCTGCCATACGCTGTTTTATCTAGCTCTGTATTGGGCTTGGCCAAAACTGATTACAGGCATGATAAACCGACGCCAAGATGAACTTGATGAAGCTCAAATTAAATTGGCTTTGCAAGCAAAATACTACCTGATTGCAGCACTAATCTTTTTTGAATTACTGGTTTGGTGGAGATAAATCATGAGCCAATATTCCGTTGAAAACCTTTTACGTGAACCCACTGAATTCTATACCTTTCTAACCTGCACTTCACTGGCATGGCTAACTGTCGCCAAACCACACCTGTTCCTACTCACTCAAGCCATGGGAGTCTACGCAGCACAGAGCCTGATGGCATTAGGTCTTGTAAGAGGCTATCAAGCCTTTCGCATCAAACGCTATCACAAAAGGCTGATTACCATGCCTTATTATGCATTATCCACTACCGAGGTGCCGTTATCCAAAAAATGGTTGTTCCTTGGGGAAGGGTTTCGTTGGTTGCCTCATCATACGCAGCGATTACATCAAATTAAACAAATTAGAAATGAATCATTTATGCAACGAAATATGTACTATCGCAAAGTACGTGATTATTGTAAAAACCACGAAAACTCATTATTGACCCAACTGTTTAATACCCCATCAAGATTCAATCCATTTAAACCTGATCCACCTGTAGGTGGCAGCTCATACCTACATGGGTTAGGTGAAAAAGATAGTTCTGTCTATATCCCACAGGAAGTTCGAGTTGGTCATACTTTTGTAGTGGGCACGACTCGAGTTGGTAAAACACGCCTAGCAAGCATCCTAATCAATCAGGATATTAGAAATGGCGATGCAGTGATTGTCGTTGACCCCAAAGGAGATTTAGATTTAGTTCGTGATATGTACTCAGCCTGCAAGGCTAGTGGCAGATTACATGATTTTAGAGTGGTGCATTTAGGTTTTCCTGAATTGTCTGCTCACTACAATCCGCTCAAAAACTATGACCAAGTCAGTGAGGTTGCTACACGTGTTACCGATGCGATTCAAGCTGAGGGCGAAGGAAAACAGTTTGCAGCCTTTGCCTGGAAATACGTGAACATTGTAGCGATCTGTCTTGAAGAAATGAAACAACTTATTTCTTATACTTCTATAGGGTTTTACATCAATCGATTGGATCAACTACTAATGGCCTACTCCGATGCCATACTCCCCTCACATGATCCAAATTATCATGAAAAAATAGAAGAAATCATCGCTAATAATGATTGCCGTGTAGATAAATACGGCAATACATCACCGCCAATGAGTCGTTCAAAAGCTGTGGTGAAGTATTTACAAGAGCATATCAGTAAAGCCATCACTTCAGGTAATGTTGAAAGCCTTCATGATCAAGTACTCATTGATCTGTTTGATGCGGCCATCATGGATAAAAATTATTACGATAAAATCACGGCCAGTGTCGGCCCTGTGTTATCAGAAATTAATAAAAGTAATGCATCAAAGATCTTTTCATTTCATAAAAGCAATTGTGAAATCGAGTTGATGAGTGCAATAAAAAACAAACAAGTCATCTATATCGGACTGGATAGCTTAACAAACCCCAATATTGCCCAAGCAGTTGGTAAAGCCTTTTTGTCAGATTTAGTATCCACTGCTGGAAAAATATATAAGGAAAGTAACGCAAATTACCGTCTCAATCTCCATTGCGATGAGCTTTCTGAAATCATCCAAGACTCGTTTGTTAAAATTTTAAATAAGGCCGGTGGAGCTGGTTTCCAAGTCACAGCTTATGCTCAGACCAAACAAGATATGGAGGTGGCGCTAGGTTCAAAAGCCAAAGCGGAAGTGACTGAAGGAAATCTAAACACCCTCATCATGTTACGTGTTAAAAATGAAGAAACTGCCAATTTATTAGTTAAAGTTTTACCAAAAATTGGCGTGGTCGAACACACTCAAGTTTCTATGGTCAATGACACACCCCATGGGGAAGATGGGATTTATTTTAATACCACCAATGAAGATCGAGTACAAACCACCGCAGTACCTATGATTGATGTCAATGACATTATCTCATTGCCCAAAGGGCAAGCCTTTGTTTTAGTGAATGGCGGAGAGCTGTACAAAGTAAGAATACCCTTACCTGTGAACGATGGATTAGCCCCCAGGGATATCAAAAGCGCTATTCGTGCAATTAACCAATTCGATGATAACTTTGGAGATTAATATGAAAGCAGAAATTACCTTAAACCTTCGTACACGTGAAGTGTATAAATTATTTGAGAGAAAAATTAGTGGGAATAGGCTATTTATTGATGCTATTTTGCATAAGATGAATATTGCCATTGGGCAAAATCGTAAGCAAAATTCCATGGCTCTTAAGATGCTGAGCGAGATGGAACAACAACTCAATTCTATAACCAATGAATTTGTATCTGAAATTAGGCGATTTGAAGGATTGCTCGCTAAGAAAAAAGAATTTAAGGGCAAACAAATCAATTTTGTTGTGCAGTTTCATCCAAAGATTATTGTATGTAACCAACTAAGTATTAAATTAGCTGAATTGATCGAGGTTTATGACCAACTGATGGCAACTTTGAAATTACTTCGGCTTACAGGATGCTTCGAGACTGATCAGGCATATTTTATCCATATGAAACAAAAACAAAAGCTCACCAACCAATCGCTAAGCAGAATTATCTTGGGCTGAGTGAATTGAATTCTCTTAGAAATGACATTGAGTTAAAGTGAAGCCACTATATCTGACAATGCCATAAAAATTATTCAAAATCCCTCATCTAAGTTGATGATTTGTTTTTCTCAAAATCTTTAAATATTGCTTCTGCTTTTTTTTGTTGTTCAAGAAGTTTGCAATAATGCTCTCGCATAGAAACATCTTTCCCATTTTTACACAACTGTTTAAATGTTTCTATATTCTTACTTTCTTGAGCTGGATTTGCAAAAATCATCGTAGGAAAACACAATAAGATAAAAATCAATTTCTTCACAATTACATCCTTAAAAAATAAAACAACACTCCAAAACAAGATTGTAAATAATCCTGTTCCGCTAGAATAATATAATGCATTTACTAGCACAACATTAACATTTGAGTGCATCGAAACTGTACTATTTCGGAATTAATTAAAAAGAAACTATCCTGATAGCAGTTCTAAAATTTTAGGAATCCAAGTTTCTTGATACCACAACCACTGATTATTGACGACTAATTCGCCATATTGCTTTGCCTGTATATTCCGTGTACTTGCATCTTTCCATAATCTTTTCCATAAATTTTGATGAGCTGTTTTATCAAAATTCTTCCCCTGTTTTTTAATAATATCTATTACCTCATTTTGAGTTAGTTTTTTATATTGTTTGTATTTAAAGAGAATATTATCAATCGCCATTCCACTGGCTGATTTTTCATCAATAAATCGGTAAGCTCTATCAGCTTGATTTTCATGATTGGTATTTATCCGCATATAAAAGACTCGATAACTATATCTTGAATCGGTTAAAGAATCACAATCAGTTTCATAATCTGAAATAAAATCCAGTAGATTTTTAGGCAATTCCTTTTTTCTATTAGTTCATCAACTTGACTTTCACCAAAAGAAAACAGTTGTAATGCAATCGGAGTAATTTTCTCAAGCCCATAGTCATTCCCAAATAAATTCTTCAATGTAGAATTATAATTTATGCAACACGCTTGGAATTTTGCGCTAAAAAATGAATCAATTTTACTTGTCATTTGATGCTCAATTTCATGCCTAATCCCAATCAAGAATAACAAATTATCTTTGATTGCTTTCTCTAAAGGACAACTCTCATGGGTTAAACACTTTTCCAATTCCCAATATTTATAGGCACCATGTTTAGTTTTGATAAATAATTTTCTGGATTTTTGACTGTTATAATATCGATATTCAATAATATTTTTTCTGAAATAAGCATGTAACAGATATGTCCAAGCAATGTTCATCAGAATAATAAATGATTCTGATTTAAATGTTATAAGAGGATTATTGTAAAGCTGAATTGCGGCCAAAGCCGCCTCTTGTGATTTTTTTATTAACTCATTTTTAATTGAAAAAACTGACCGCTTTCTTTGTTTAGCCATAATTTATCCAACTAAATATTGTCTTTATAGTTTAGATTAATATCTGACAAACAAATTTGCGAGCTGCGTCACTGAGGATTTATCCGCAGTGACGCAGCCGAAGGGCTGCGAAATTTTTCAATAAATTCAATCTACTATTCATCATTGAGCAAGCGCGTGCAACGCGATTGCTCAAAATAATCATTTAAAAGCCCTTGTCCAACACAAATCGTTTTGCTAATGTAAGATTAAGCATAACTGACGAGACCGGTGCGATTCCGGCGAAACCTTAACAGGTCTTATGCAATAGCCACTCTCATTCTCCAATCTTGTGGCAGAACGATAAGTTGAGAACAAAACACCATCTGCACTTTGCAGAATCCATTGCAATAAAAAGCAATACAATTCTTTAAGAATTGAACCTCACAATACCATCTCTGTATTGCCTAGTGCGCAACAATAGTTCGTAGAGACTTTGTTGTATTTAAAACCATTAAACCGAAGGAGATCATCACCACAAAAAAAGTAGTACCAATGTAATCAGGTCAATAGAAGTTTGTAGTTTAAAACTGATTTGCCCCTGAACTGAGCCTTGAGGCACTACGCCTGGTACTGCAACCTTGCAGGCCGCTCTACTAACACTAAACAAAATACCAGGGCAAATAGTTTAGAGAGTTACCGATGAGAAAAAGTCAGCTTAGACAACAAGTAGATCAGTATTGTAAACACAATCACACAGGGTCATTCCGCACGAAAAAACACCGTCATTTTGTATTATACAAAATGATTCGTGATTTATATCACATTGGCCACGCTCCCCCAAAATGGCATGCAGTTACTCATGATCATATGGTGCAACTTGTTGCTCATTGGCAAAAACAAGAGATCAAACCCAAAACCATCATGAAATACATGACCCTCATTCGTAGATTTTTTCAAAGTATTGACCATACAATTGATAATATTAGTAACCAGCATTTGGGAATTAAAAGCGTTCAACTTCGCTCCAAGACAACTGTATTTCCAAATAATTATGTGGAAATACTAACAAATCCTATAGCAAAAATAGTGCTCGAATTTCAGATTTATTTTGGATTAACGCTGAGTGAAGCAATGCGTCTAAATCCTACTATTCATA
This sequence comes from Legionella hackeliae, assembly GCF_000953655.1. Lineage (NCBI taxonomy): Bacteria > Pseudomonadati > Pseudomonadota > Gammaproteobacteria > Legionellales > Legionellaceae > Legionella > Legionella hackeliae. Next base: position 2,776,541 of record NZ_LN681225.1, on the reverse strand, counting down.
TTCAGGAAAATTCACTATGGATTACAAGAGATATTGCCACAAACAGCCATGACAGGAGGATTCCTGTTAGAAATGATAGACAAACCCAAGCTAATACAGCACTTCAAACACTATGCAAAGAAGAAAGTTTGATTTTAACTTTTGGGTATCATTCTGTACGCGCCGCATACAGCCATGAAATGAAAAAAATAGGTTTGCCATCATCAAAGAGCTACCGCTGTTTTTATGCCAAAAGTATGTATCCAGAACTGCGTCAAATCTTATCTCCTTACTTGTCTAAACAAACCATCATGCGTGAAATGGGACTGCAATCCAGACGCACGCTTTGGAGCTATCTGCATGAGTAATACAAAATTACGTTCAGCAAAATTCTCAATCAATGAATTGGTTAAAAAATCATATAACCACTCTTATGCCAGTCAATCAGACATGCGTCACATGTTATTTAGATGTGTGAAAGATTTACATGAGCTTGGCTATAAAATTGGCCATATAAAAGGATTAAAAGCAAAAAATATCTACGTGTTAGTAGAACACTGGAAATCTGAAGGGAAAAATATAGGAACAATTAAAAACTATATGGCCAAACTACGCAAAACAGCTTGTCTATTGGATAATCCTAAGCTCATTAAGCCAGAAAATAGTGCCTATAACATCGGTCAACGCTCTTATGTATCCTCAATCAACAAAGCAATTCATCATATTGATCTATCAAGGTGCACCGATCCTTACATTAGATTATCCCTTGAAGGTCAGATGCTTTTTGGCCTAAGGCGTGAAGAATCCATGAAATTTACGCTTAGTGAAGCTCACCATGGGGATAGCTTGACGATTAAACCAAGTTGGACAAAAGGAGGCATAGGCAGAACATTAAACATAACAAATGAGGCGCAACGTCAATGGTTAACAAAGGTTTCTCAGCAGGTCAAGACTGGGGAATCGCTTATACCGTCTAATAGAACCTATAAACAGCACTTAAGTCATTATGAAGAACAAGCAAAAATAATGGGGGTTAGTAAACTGCATGGCTTAAGACACGCCTATGCCCAAAGACGATATAGAGAGCTAACCCAATTATTTGATCCAAAAAATAAAGGAATGCTATGCCCATTTGAAGGCGGGAAAAAATTTCAGGACATGATTCCAATAGAAAAAGCCATCGATAGAAAAGCACGTCAAATGATTAGCCTTGAATTAGGACACTCTCGCATATCAATAACAAGGATCTATTGCGGATAAAATAAATCAAAAAGTGTTTTATTTTTAAATTAATAACACGTTTTGATTGATTCATTTGTTGTAACAGTTTAGATTACTAGGTATATAACACAACTGAAGAGCCAGTGAGAGCCTGGCGAAACCTCAATCGGTCTTGTGAAAAGCCACTATCATTCTCTAATCTTATGGCAGAACGTTAAGTCGGGAACCTCAGTTTCGATCACTGATCATCCACCAGGGTGAAACTACATTAAAACCTCTTGTTTTAAACCTTTTTATCTAAGTTCATTTGCGAACGGCTGTTCTTTAAAAATTAGGCGAATCAACCAGGCTTGTCGTAATCGAGTATGGATGACTCATTTCTTAATCATCTGGGAAAGACTCCCCTGATGGGATGGTTTTCCCAATTTTTGGAGAAAATCATGGAAATGTGAGTTTTACTATCTCAAGAAAGGAATACGTATTTTTTGATTTAGCTTGTTGTATTAATGAACTTCATACCTTGCGCAATGAATTATCAGCACAAGATATAGAGGAAATTAAACAGCTAAGTAAAAAATTGAATTTTCTTTTAGAAAATCAACGTCCTCACCTCAATTTAGTTTAACCCTAAGTAGGAGTGCTTATTTCTGCTTAGGGACTAGCACTCCTTTTGTAAGGAGTCTTAAAATGGATACACCTCAGATTTATGTTGCATGTCTTGCAGCTTATAACAATGGCATACTACACGGAGAATGGATTGATGCAACTCAGGATGTAAGCTCCATTTATGACGAAATTCATAAAATGTTGGCTAACAGCCCCATTGAGGATGCAGAGGAATTTGCGATCCATGATTTTGAAGGATTTGGTGGAGCTCAAATTGGCGAGTATTACAGAATCAATGATGTTGCTGAGCTTGCCTCCTTCATTATGAAGCAAGGGGAATTAGGTGCTGAACTCTTTAGCTACTACTCAATTGAGGAGGCTCAGAGGATGTTAGAGGAGAATTACCACGGTGCTTATGATAGTGAAGTTGATTTTGCCCGTGCGCTTTTTGATGACTGCTACAGCAGTGCAATACCGGAGGATTTGCTGTTTTATTTTGATTATGAGGCTTTTGCACGTGATCTATTCATAAACGATTATTTTTCGGTGGAAGCAGATGGTCAAACGCATGTTTTTTCTAATTACTAAGCCCCTTCTTTGGGGCTTTTTATTTGATGTCCATAGAATGATATTGACCGCAATGGATTTCTCAATAACACCTTTTACACAATATAATTCAACACTGTCCATTTAATAATAATCCTGCTCTGTTATTCTCGGAAAAATATACTCATCTTTATCAATTTGTCCCTTTCTCATTTTAAAATTGATATTGTAATCAAGACAGTGCTCTAATAAATAAATTGGAGTTTCTGAAAATGAGGTAGTTTCATCAATCAAACTTCTATTCCAAAATTTATAAATAAAAAGATCGATAACGTTAAAGGTTAATTCTAATCCAGAGTAGGTGTAATCCAAACTAAAACTTTACCCAATATGTATTATTTTACCCCTATTAATCCATGCTATTTCTGACAAGTTATATTTCAATTTGGTAATTGGCTAGCATACTTATAAAACTATTTTGACAATGGTTTTTAAGGCGAGAAAATCATAATCAAAATTCATCCGCTTAAAAACATTTGGCTATGGCTATGTCGAGCTGAGGTTAGAGTTAATTATTCGCAACCGTATTAGAGACTCTATTTTATTTAGAACATTATCAAATTGAGAAAAAGAAATGTTAGGACCTGAAAGATCTAACAAATTAATGGCAATATCATTTTGTGATTTATTAGTTATTTGTTCGATGTTATATCCTAATTTTCCAATTTGCGTTGTTATTTGGCTAAGAGCCCCTGGAGTATTAGAGTTTATAATCAGTAACCTCTGGTAGTTTTTTTCGTAAGTTGGTGTTAGGGATATGTTTGGAAAATTGACTGATTGATCAATAAACCCCTTTTCCAGAAAATTTTGAAGATTTTTAATTGCTATCTGAGCACATTTTTGCTCTGATTCAACGGTACTTGCCCCTAAATGAGGAAAGCATAAAACTTTCTTACAATTTACCAGTTCTCGAGTCGGAAAATCAGTAATATAACCCATAAGCGTGCCGCGCTTTATGTATTCAATAATTGCCGATTCATTAACTATAGTTTCTCTTGAGAAATTAAGTAGTAAAGTGTTATGTTTGAAAAACTGTAAGCTTTCTTGATTGATAAAGTTTGCTGTTTCTGGTTTTAAAGGAATGTGTAGTGTAACAATGTCACTGTTTTTGTAAATGTCATATAACTCTGATGTTTTTTGAACTCCAGGCATTAAATCTAGTGCATTGTTTATACTCATGCCCGGATCGTAACCAATAACTTTCATACCAAGAGCTAAGGCTGAATTTGCAACCTTTACCCCAATACACCCAAGTCCAACTACGCCTAATGTTTTAGCTAGAATTTCATGGCCGACAAATTTTTTTTTCCCTTCCTCAATAAGTGATTTTAACTGGTTCGATTGTTTATTGACATTTAACTCGTCTATGAAATAATGGCTTTCGCTTAGATTACGATATCCCATCAATATAGCAGCAATTACTAACTCTTTTACAGCATTTGAGTTTGCTCCAGGTGCAAAAAACACTGGGACTCCAATTTTTGTTAAATAATTTACAGGTATATTATCTGTTCCTGTACCTGCTCGTGCTATGGCCTTTAGGTTTTTACCAAATAAGTATTCATGTAATGAGGTAGAACGTAACAAAATTGCATCTGGGTCATCAATGAATTCACTTAGGTTGTAATTTTTTGAGTTGAGGTGAATAGATGCTTTCTTTAACATGTTATCAAGGGTTTGAATTTTGAACATGGTTGTTTTCCTTTATTCGATGATAAAATTCTCGATGTCAGCCAAACCTTTTTCATAGTAAAGTCTATCTTTTGATGTTAGTTTTTTTGCTTCGAATGAAGTTAGAGATAATGGAAGAAGGGGAAATAAACTGTTGTGATTTATACAAAACTCCGCATGCTTTCTCAAAAAACTATTCTGTTTAGAGCCGCTGAATCCAACGAATCTTGTCACATAACTTGCTGCCTCAAAATCGCTCATTCCATCACCAATTAACAATGTTTTCTCATCTGGTTTAGTTAGCAACTGAATCATTGTTCTTTTGCCATTTTTATCAGCTAAAGGGTTTTTCCTAAAGCCGCTATATCTACCGTATCTGTCGAAGTAAATCTCGACTCCGTATACATTCGATCCATCAACTCCAATCTTTTTGGCAAATATCTGCAATGCCTGTTGAATACCCCCTGATAATATAAATATTTTCTTTTTGAATGATTTTAATATTTTAATGACTTCCTTAGCTCCAGGAGTAATATTTTCGTAGTAAATTTTTCCTAGGCACTTTACTTGCTGCTTTGTCGGTTTTGCAAGATCTAATCGAGTTTTGTAATCATTAGTATTTAATCCTGTTTGCTCCATGCAGCGCCTTGTTATTTTCTTCACCTCTTCTTCAATATCATTCATCGAAGCAAGAACATCTATTCCTTCAACAAGGGATAAAGTTGAATCACAATCAAAGAAGAATGTTTCAATAGCTAATTGTGGTTGCCATTTATGATTTTCATACACGTTTAGTACTCTTTTCAAAAAAGTCCATAAAGCTACATAGTGATATTACTTCATTTTCGCTTATGCTGTTATAGAGGCTTGCACGAACTCCTCCCTGACTCCTGTGCCCCTCCAAAAATAGTAGCCCTTCCTTTTTTGCTGCATTGATAAAGGAGGCCTCTAGTTCTTTTTCCACAAGTCGAAATGTAACGTTCATTCTGGAACGATAATCATGATTAATATTGTTCACGTATAAATTACTGGAGTCGATGCAATTATAAAGAAGGTCTGATTTTACCATGCTCCTTTTCGACATCTCATTTATTCCTCCCTCGGATTCTAGCCATTCAATTATCAGAGAGGCGATGTACCAGCAAAAACTAGGTGGGGTACACAACAAAGAACGATTTTTGTATTGTAAGCCGTAATTAAATACAGACGGAGTTTGAGGTAGCGCTCTATCTAATAGATCTTTACGAACTATGACTAAGCTCATACCAGCTATTCCCAAGTTTTTCTGGGCGCACGCATAAATACAACCAATTTTTTGGAAATTGATATACCTCGTCAATATGTTTGAACTCATATCGCTTACTAAAACGGTACCATCTAAAATTGGGATGCTAGGAAATTCAAGACCAGAGATAGTCTCATTATCGGTATAATGGGTAAATGCTGCGTTCTTTTTGATATCCCAAAGTTCAGTATCTGTAATTTTATGTGGATATTGTTCATTAGTAGCAGCCAAGTGTACATTCAGATACTTTTTTCCTTCTTCAACTGATAATTTTGACCAATATCCTGTTTGAATGTAGTTAGCATGTCTAAATCCTTTGGCTAAGTTCATAGGGACAACTGCAAATTGAGTTTGTCCTCCCCCTGGTAAGAATAGAATTGCAAAGTCATCAGGCACACTTAAAAGTTTTCTTATTCCAAACTCAATTTTTTCACCTAGGTCGATGAATTCTTTGGATCGGTGACTAATTTCCACAATCGAAACACCGGTATTATTCCAATTGAGCAATTCCTCCTTGACTCGTTTAAGAATACAAGCAGGTAGTGCAGCAGGACCGGCGCCGAAATTTATTACTCTCTTCATTTTTTCATCCGGTTATACTCGTTTACTTTGTCATAATTTTAGAACATATTCTCAAAAATTTTGTATTACAGACTATGATAATAGTTGTTCGACTCATACTAGCATTGTGTTGGGATAAAAAAATTGGGTATTCCTACCTATTACTGAAAAGCTAATATTGTGGTCTATACTCAGATACAGTGTGAAAATTAATTTGAGACATTCCTATCATGTTTTACGTTAAAAAAGCGAATTTCAGGTCAGTAAAAAAGCCAAGCTTGCCATATGGAATAAAATTAGTAATCGCGCTGTCTGGCAAAACAAAAGTCTGTGGTAAGATACTGTGTGTAAGTTTTTATCGTGAATTAAGTAAAAACTTATTAACTCCCCTGATGAAACCTAATTCTAGAGCATCAGAGTCACATGACACAAATTCTATGCCTAGTCCTTTCTTATCTATTTTACGATGGGTAATCGTTACTTCAATCAAAAAAATCAACTTAGCTAAGGGTATTTCCTCTCGAAGCATTAAAAACACTAGTTAAATTAATTTTCCATAAGTTTTGGGTGCCTAAATTTTTTAGGTGGCTTTAGCATACCATTCAATAACCTCCTTGGAGGCAATTATGATTTATTTACCGAACAGTGATACAAAATGTCATACTCTTATTGACCTCTTAGATAACAGAGCTAAATCAACTCCAGATAAAATTGTATACTCTTTCATAAATAATGATATCAAAGAAGAAATTACTTACTCGGTACTTCACGAAAGGGCTCGCACGATTGCAGGAATGCTTAAACGTCGTGTCAGGATCGGTGACAGAATCATATTGATGTATGGACCAGGTATTGAGTTTATAGTTGCATACTGGGGGTGCTTGTATGCTGGAGCGGTAGCTGTTCCAGTGATTCCACCTCAGAATTTGGCTCTAACAGAAAAACTAAGCAAGATAATTTCTAATGCAAAGCCAACTCTTTTACTGTCGACTCAAAAAATTATAACCAAATTAAATAACTTAAGCCGTCTCAAACGAATTAACAACTTACCAGTTATAAGACGTTTTACAGAACATTACTGGGATAAAGAGCTTAAGCTAGCTGAATGGGATATGGACCAGGTTACATGGTTGGCTACTGATGAGTTAGAAATCAAAGAACAGGATTTTTGGTCTGCTCCAAATTTATCAGAGCATAATTTAGCGTTTTTACAGTATACATCAGGCTCAACAGGAAATCCTAAAGGGGTAATGGTCAGCCATTCTAATTTGTTACATAACTTGGAACAAATAAATAAAACTTTTGAAATTAAACCTGATGATACAATCGTAAGTTGGCTTCCACCCTACCATGATATGGGATTGATTGGAGGAATTTTAGAGCCCCTTTTTTCGGGTGGCTCAGCCATTCTAATGAGTCCCATCGAGTTTATAAAAAAACCTCTAATATGGCTAAAAGCCATAACTTCTTGCCAAGGTCCTGTTATAAGCGGAGCTCCCAATTTCGCATACGACTATTGTCTAAATAAAATTGTTCAAACACAGTTAAGCTCTTTAGATTTATCAAATTGGGAAGTGGCTTTTAACGGTGCGGAAACTGTTCGCGCCAAGACAATGGATATGTTTGCTGAGTATTTTAGAACTTGTGGTTTCAAGAAAAATGCTTTCTATCCTTGCTACGGTATGGCAGAAGCGACTTTATTAATAAGCGGAGTCAAAAGGGGGGCTGGATATTTCGGTGAAAAAGTTAGTAGAAATGAATTAGGCAAGAATAAAATCAAAAAGGTATCCAATGACTTCGATGATCATCATACTTTAGTAAGTTGCGGCTCCCCAATTGATAACATTATTATCGTTAATCCTGAAAACGGTGGTTTATGCTGTGAAAGTGAGGTGGGTGAAATTTGCTTTTCTAGCCCAAGTGTTACCGTTGGCTACTGGGGACAGGAGGAAGAAACCAACAACACATATCCTATACTCGAAGCATTTGGCGAAAAAAAACGTTATTTGAAGACTGGTGATATGGGTTATATTGACAGTAATGGACAGTTATACATCACTGGCCGATTAAAAGATATGATGATTTTTCGAGGTGTTAATTATTACCCCCAAGACATAGAGCTTGCAGTCGGCGAAAGTCATGAAATGATACGAGCTGGTAATGTCGTAGCATTTAGTACTACAGAGGCAAACGATGAGACTTTGGTGGTTATCGCAGAAGTTAATCCACATACTTTAGAAGTAGGTTATGAGAGTGTTTGCAAAAGTATCAGAAAAAAAATATCTGAAACTCTACAACTCACTGTTCATAATGTAGTGTTAGTCCCACCTAAGACCTTGCCAAAAACGACCAGTGGAAAATTAAGAAGACAGCCCTGTAAATTACTCTGGCAGCAAAACAAGCTTGATGTATTACATGAGTCTAATCAGCTTGAAATTGAAAATCATTTCATAGAAAATTTAACTTTAAAAAAACATAGTGAAGATAACAACAATCTTACGCAATTTATAAAAGATTGGTTAAGCGAAAAAACTGGCAATATATTTAGAGGAGATTCAACACCTATATCCTCATATGGACTAGATTCGATAGGATTTATTGAGTTATTGCAGGTTTTAAGCTCAAAAGTTGGTTACCAGTTGGATACTGACGTAGTGATTAATTGCTCAACAGTTGAGGAATTATCAGAGGCAATATCTACAAATAATCTTGTCTCGAAGCCATTTTCGAACTCTGTTTGTAAGTCTTCGCAACCTGCTTTTTCACCTAATCAGATGAGAATATGGTTCCACCATCTTCTTAATTCTCAAGAAGCTCACTATAACATTGGAATTGCATACCGTTTTTCAGGAAACATTAACCTGAATTACTTGGAGCTCTCTTGTCAAGCTCTGATAAATCGACATGAAATTCTTAGAACACTAATAAAATCTATAAATAATGATTGTAAGTTTATAGTTTTGCCCAGTATTCAAACTCCTTGGAATACTTATGATATTACTCATCTAAATGATATTGAAAAAGATTCGAAACTTAAAGAATTATACTATGAAATAATAAAAAAACCTTATGATTTTACAAATGGTCCTCTTATTCGTTTTGCATGGATATCAATAGGGCAAGATGATGGATTGCTCATCATTGCAGCACATCATTTAATTTGTGATGGCTGGTCGCTTAAAGTCATAGTAAATGAGCTTTCAAAGTACTATCAGGCCTTCTACGATGAATTTTTTGAACCGATTCCACCTGTTGAGTTTGATTTTTTTAATTATGCGGAAAAACAAAATAAATTATTAGAGTTAAGACAACAAGAAATTATCAAATTTTGGACAGAGGAGTTAAATGATTGTGAGCCTATTCTGCAATTACCCACTAAAATTAGGCCTGAAAAAAGATTAGATAACTTTAACCAACATAATATAAGAATTGAAGAGAAGTTGGCGTTAGACATAAATAACTTATCTAAACTTGAAAATATTACTCCTTTCAATATATTTCTGAGTGCTTATCAGTTTCTTTTGTATTCTTATAGTCAACAAAATAAATTCTGCATTGGAATTCCAGTTGCAGGACGTGAGGATTATCAGTTTGCAAACGTTGTAGGCTGTTTTGTAAACACTATTCCTCTTAAAGTTGTTATTAATCAAAATTATACTCCATCAGATCTATTTAAAGATGTGCAAAGTCGATTCTCTAAATGTCTTAAAAATCAGAATGCGCCTATAAACGATATAATCTCAGCTCTTAACATATCTCGAGAGCTAAATCGGGAACCCTTATTCCAAGCTCTTTTTGTATTCCAAAATATTGGACAGCCGCTAATTGAATTCAGAAACTCATTGGGTTCTTATTATAATTCAGTAAGTGGTGAATTACCTTACGATCTTGTTTTTGAAATACATGTAGATGCGACAGGCTACAATTTAAGAATCAATTACTCCACCGATTTACATACACATGAATCAATTAAGAGGTTGGGTCTAAATTATGTAACAATACTAGAAGAGTTTACACACTTTCCATCATCTCCTCTAGATAAAATCAAATTCTTGACAAATGAAGAAGAAAAACTGCAGGTGGCTTGGAATGATACTGAATCGCCTTATCCGATGGACAAGACGGTTCATCGATTGTTTGAAGAGCAGGTTGAACGAAGTGGTGGAGAGGTTGCGGTAATTTATGAGGACAAGCACTTAACGTATGAAGAGTTAAACGCGGCGTCTAATCGTTTGGCGCATTATTTACTGGAGGAGGGAGTAAAGCCTGAGACGTTAGTTGGGATATGCAGTGAGCGGTCGTTAGAGATGATAGTTGGGATATTAGGTATTTTAAAAGCGGGTGGAGCGTACGTTCCTTTAGACCCGACCTATCCAAAAGAGCGACTTGATTACATGCTGTCAGACGCACAAACTCCTGTGCTACTGACGCAACGCCATTTAGTAGGTGAACTGCCAGAGACTGCTGCAAGAGTAGTATATTTGGATGAGTTAGGAGAGATAACACGAGGTTACAGTGAAGAGAACCCTTCTTCTGGCGTGGGACCCTCTAATCTTGCTTATGTCATTTACACTTCAGGGTCTACAGGTAAACCTAAAGGAGTGTTATGTGCTCACCAAGGTTGTGTCAATAGACTCTTGTGGATGCAGAATTTCTGTGAACTATCGCGCGAAGATGTGATATTACAAAAAACTCCCTACACATTTGATGTGTCTGTGTGGGAGCTTTTATTGCCGATTATTAGTGGTAGCCAACTAGTTTTTATAAGGCCTGAGGGGCATAAAGAGCCAGATTATCTTGCTGATGTTATTAGTGAATATAATGTTTCAATAGTGCATTTTGTACCCTCGATGCTACAACAATTTTTATCGTTTAAAAATAGTTTAAATATTTCTAATTTAAGACAGGTTATTACTAGTGGTGAGGCTTTGGGGGTTCAGTTGGCTAACCTGTTCCACCAGAAACTACCTAATACCAGACTGATTAATCTTTACGGCCCTACAGAGGCATCAATTGATGTAAGTTTTTATGAATGCAATCACCAAGAAGACTATTTAGTGCCGATTGGTAAAGCAATATGGAATACTAAACTTTATGTTTTAGATAGGAACTTGAATGTATTACCTATAGGAGTTGTAGGTGAGTTGTACATAGGTGGTGATGGATTAGCGCGAGGGTATTTAAACCGACCTGATTTAACAGCGGAGCGTTTTATTGCGAATCCTTTTGCGACTAGAGAGGATGAGGCATTGGGTCGGAATTTAAGGCTGTATCGAACGGGTGATTTATGCCGATATCGTGAAGACGGCAATATCGAGTATATAGGACGGATAGACAATCAGGTAAAAATTCGTGGATTTAGGATTGAATGTGGTGAGATAGAGTCGAGATTACTAAAGCATTCTGATGTTAAAGAAGCGGTGGTTGTTGCGCGTGAAGATAAAGGGGTTGACAAGCGTTTGGTTGCCTACGTTTCGTTTAAGGGTACTGCGGTTGAGACGAGTAGTTTAAGGAGTTTTGTTAGCGAAGCGTTGCCTGATTACATGGTTCCGAGTGCTTTTGTGGTATTAGAGGAGTTTCCATTGACACCGAATGGAAAATTAGATCGCAAAGCACTTCCTGCCCCCGAGTATGTGAGTGAGAAAAGTTATGTTGCGCCAGGCAATGAAATCGAAAGTAGGTTAGTTAATATTTGGCAGCAATTGCTTCATCTTGAGCAAGTTGGAGTTAATGATAATTTTTTCGAACTGGGAGGTGACTCTATCTTAGCTATACAGCTGGTAAGTCATGCTAGTAAAAATGGTATTCAAATTCAGGTTCGAGATGTTTTTCAGTTCCCTACGATTAAGAACCTGTCAACCGTAGCGAAGCTCAAATCTTCTGAGGAAGGCCGTATTATTGATGAGCGTGGTGAAGTACCCTTGCTGCCCATTCAACGTTGGTTTTTTGAACAGGAATTTCCAATTCCATCACATTTTAACCAGTCGATTTTATTAAAGATTAATCCATCAGTTGATAGAGTAAAATTAGAAAAATCAATTGGTTACGTGTTTAATAATCATGCAGTATTTTATATGTATTTTGATACCTACTTAAAGAAACAATGGTATCTAGAAGATAGAGTTTCATTTAACCTGATTAAGGTAGATCTCTCGGGTTCAAGTGATTTTGTTAAATCAATGCAAGAATACACATTGAGGTTACAGTCCAGTTTAAATTTAAAGGAGGGTGAACTTTATAAAGTGGCTTTATTCGAAGGGGCTCCTGATGGGATGCCAAGACTATTTTTAGCAATCCACCATTTAGTAGTAGATGGTGTATCTTGGCGTATTTTATTAAGAGAGTTTGAAGAGAGCTATAACAGTCTTCTTGAGAATAAATTACCAGTTCTTTCAAAAGAAAAGGTTTCTTATAAGGAATGGTCCTTAGCTTTAAGGAAATTAATGAAAGATAATCCAACTTTAATAACCGAATCTCGGAATTATTGGCTGGATTACTGCCAAAAAGCGTCTATTCCAAAAAATGAAATGGAATTGAAAAGCAAAAATGTGGGAATTGATTTTATTGATTTTAGATTAACAAAAGAAGAAACAAAAATTTTAGTTAAAGACTTGCCTGTTGTTTGTAGGCTCAATGTAAAAGAAATACTGTTGGCTGTGTTAGCAAGTGCTTATATTAAATGGAGTGGCGAAGAGGCTTTATCAATTTTTTTAGAAGGTCATGGGCGTGAAGAATCTCTAGTGGAATCAGGATACGATCTGCAGAACACTATTGGTTGGTTTACAACTTTATATCCTATTTACCTAGATCTTAAGGGATTGGCCTCTGATCAAGAAGCATTATTTAAATCAGTTAAAGAGCAACTCAGGCAGGTTCCTCATAATGGATTAACGTATGGTTTGTTACGTTATTACAGTGACAAGCAAACAAAAATTGCTCTGGAAGCTAAAGAGCCTAAAATACTATTTAATTATCTTGGTCAATTCGTTGAGGGTAATAATCTGTTTGAGTATGCAGAGGAGCCAGTGGGCGATAATGTTAGTGTATGTAATCGCATTACTCCTGCAATAGAGTTGAACTCACTAATTCAGTTTGAAGAGTTTAGGATGGTGTTAACTTATGATATGAGTTCTTACAATAGGGACGGGATGAAGTCATTATTAGAACTGTATCAAGATGAACTAGAGCGATTTATCAATTGTCTAGATACTTTAAGAGAAAAGCAATGGCTAACTCCTTCTGATTTACCACTTACAGGTTTGACTCAGCATGATATTAACTCCAATCTACCTCATAATGTGATCAATGCTTATCCTCTAACACCTCTACAAGAAGGCATATTATTTCATGATTTACAATCACAGAATGATGGGACTTATGTTGTTCGACTAGCCTTTCTTTTAAGTTCGCATGTTAGTAAAGATAAACTTAAAAAAGCTTGGGAAAAAATTATTTTCGAGACGGAGGTTTTAAGAGCGGGCGTGATGCTTAAAACATCAAAGCCGCTGCAGTTAATTTATAGTAAGGTCAAGCTGCCATTTGAAGAATTAGACTGGAGTAAATCAGAGAATTGGCGAGATAAACTTAAATTTTTTCTAGCCGAAGAAGGGAGTAAACGATTTAATTTACAAATCGCACCACTTTTTAGGCTCTATTGGATTAATCTCCCTAAAAACGAACATCTCATGATTTGGATAAATCACCATATCATTCTTGATGGTTGGAGTATTATGAATGTTCTGAAGAGACTGTCATCATATTATAATCAACTAGAGGAGAATAAAGAATTTTATAATACAAGCATTCCATCGTATAAAGATTATGTTTTATGGGTGAAGAATCAAAACAAACAGGAAGCGAAAAACTATTGGACGCAACTGTTATCTGAAGTTGAAGAAGTATCGAGTCTACCGATAAGAAGGCAGTTGCTTGAGTTAAGTGCTACTCAGCATCTGATTGGCAGCGAGCGACTTATATTAAGTGGTCCTAAAACAAGGGAGTTGATTGCTTGGAGTCAAAAATATAAATTAACATTAAACACCTTAATTCAAGGTGTTTGGGCCTTGCTATTACATCAATACTTAGGAAGGGATAAAGTAGTTTTTGGTCATGTAGTTTCTGGGCGTGCATCAGAACTAATTGGCATCGAAAATCAAGTAGGCTTATTAATCAATACCATACCTGTATGCTCCAAAATTAACCCATCTGATTCTGGCTTGGTTTATTTGAATAAGTTACAAGAGCAGCTTGTTGAGTCGCAGCATTATGCTTATGTATCATTAGCAGAAATAAAAAACTGGATTGGTTTTGGTAATACACGAGCGTTAATTGATCACATCACTGTATTTGAGAATTATCCGATTAGCCAAGTATTAATCTCCCAAGCTAAAGGTTTAGATTTTAAAGAAGCCTTTGTTGAAGAACAAACTAATTATGATCTTACTATAGTGGGTATTCCAGGGGATAATATTGAAATTCGACTTGATTATAACAAAAATTGCTATGCAGAGAGCGATATAATAAGGCTAAGAAATAATTTTGAACGATTGTTATTCTCTGTACTTGAAAATCCTGAGGGTATGATTTTTGATTATGCATTTATAACTCAGCAAGAAATAGATTTACTCCTTTTTGGTTGGAATAATACTGAATCGCCTTATCCGATGGACAAGACGGTTCATCGATTGTTTGAAGAGCAGGTTGAACGAAGTGGTGGAGAGGTTGCGGTAATTTATGAGGACAAGCACTTAACGTATGAAGAGTTAAACGCGGCGTCTAATCGTTTGGCGCATTATTTACTGGAGGAGGGAGTAAAGCCTGAGACGTTAGTTGGGATATGCAGTGAGCGGTCGTTAGAGATGATAGTTGGGATATTAGGTATTTTAAAAGCGGGTGGAGCGTACGTTCCTTTAGACCCGACCTATCCAAAAGAGCGACTTGATTACATGCTGTCAGACGCACGAACTCCTGTATTACTGACGCAACGCCATTTAATAGGTGAACTGCCAGAGACTGCTGCAAGAGTAGTATATTTGGATGAGTTAGGAGAGATAACACGGGGTTACAGTGAAGAGAACCCTTCTTCTGGCGTGGGACCCTCTAATCTTGCTTATGTCATTTACACTTCAGGGTCTACAGGTAAACCTAAAGGAGTAATGATTGAACATAGATCGATATGTGATCGCCTACAATGGTCTCAAGAATATATCAATTTAACAACCCAAGATGTATTTTTACAGCAATTTGCGATGAGTTTTGATGGAGCGGTTGAGAGTTTATTTTGGCCTCTCTCAGCTGGATCTGCGACTTTATTTGTTCAAAATCAAGTAATTGATTTTAAAGACTTTAGCCGTTTAATTGAAAAAGAACAAGTAACTAGGCTTTTTGCTACACCAAGCTCATTAAAACTTATGCTCGATAGTCAAGATCAGAATTTAAATCTTAGCCTAATTAAAACAATTATCTTTGGCGGGGAGCTTCTTAATAAAAGTTTAGTTGATAATGCTTTCTCTAAAAAAATTAACTCAGTATATAATTTTTACGGTCCTACAGAGTGCAGTGTTCTATCAACTGCAGCACAAATTGATAAGAGCGCATATTTTCTCCCATCAATAGGTAGACCCATTTCTAATACTCAATGTTACATTTTAAATTCTAATTTTGGACTAGTCCCTATAGGAGTTGTAGGTGAGTTGTACATAGGTGGTGATGGATTAGCGCGAGGGTATTTAAACCGACCTGATTTAACAGCGGAGCGTTTTATTGCGAATCCTTTTGCGACTAGAGAGGATGAGGCATTGGGTCGGAATTTAAGGCTGTATCGAACGGGTGATTTATGCCGATATCGTGAAGATGGCAATATCGAGTATATAGGACGGATAGACAATCAGGTAAAAATTCGTGGATTTAGGATTGAATGTGGTGAGATAGAGTCGAGATTACTAAAGCATTCTGATGTTAAAGAAGCGGTGGTTGTTGCGCGTGAAGATAAAGGGGTTGACAAGCGTTTGGTTGCCTACGTTTCGTTTAAGGGTACTGCGGTTGAGACGAGTAGTTTAAGGAGTTTTGTTAGCGAAGCGTTGCCTGATTACATGGTTCCGAGTGCTTTTGTGGTATTAGAGGAGTTTCCATTGACACCGAATGGAAAATTAGATCGCAAAGCACTTCCTGCCCCCGAGTATGCGAGTGAGAAAAGTTATGTTGCGCCGAGGACCTTGTTGGAATCGCAAATTGTTGCGATATGGAGTGAGGTTTTGGGCATAACGCATATTGGAATTCAAGATAATTTTTTTGAGTTAGGTGGTCACTCATTACTGGCTACGCAGGTAGTATCGAGGGTTCGCAGTGTACTTGGGAAGGATTTGGCTTTAAAACAATTATTTCAATACCCAACGGTTGAGGGTCTTTCAGCTTTGCTTGCCTCATGCGAAGAGAACAGGTTAGCTCCGATTTCTAGAGTTAGTCGTGAGCAGCCAATCAGGCTATCTTTTGCACAACAGAGGTTATGGTTTTTAGATAAACTTGAGCCGGATAGTCCGTTATATAATATTCCTGTAGTACTCCATTTAGAGGGTGTTCTTAACGAATCAGCACTGGAACATGCCTTAAATGAAGTTTTAAAGCGTCATGAGGTTTTACGGACTAATTTCATGACTGAAGAGAATGGCGAAGTGTATCAGGTGATATCTGAGGGGAGGACAATATCGTTAGAAGTTGAGGATATTAGAGATACACTACAAAAGGATGTTGCAAATTATATTGGAAAGCGGCTGGAAGAAGCGGCGCATCGACCTTTTGTTTTAAGCTCAGACAGTTTGGTTCGTGCATTGCTTTTGAAAGTAGGGGATGAAGAGTATTGGTTTTTACTTAACATTCATCACAGTGTTTTCGATGGCTGGTCTATGGCGATTATGGGTCGAGAATTGGCTGAGTTTTATAATGCTGAGATTGAGGGGAGGGGTTCTGAACTTAGTGAGTTAAGTATTCAGTATGCTGATTACAGTGTTTGGCAAAGAGAGTATTTACGCGAAGACAGCGAAGCTTTTAAAAAGCAGATGGCGTATTGGAAAGAGCAATTGCAAGGAGTTCCAACTTTGCTAGAGATGCCAACAGACTATCCACGACCGGCTGTACAAGATATTTCGGGTGGTTGTGAGGTATTTTTGATTGATGAGGAATTAACTCATCGGCTTAGGTTGCTGGCAGAGCAAGAGCAGGTTACGTTATTTATGATTTTATTGGCGGCCCTGGGGGTTTTATTAAACCGCTACACTGAGCAGAGGGAGTTGGTTATTGGCTCACCGATAGCAAATCGGAATCGTGAAGAAACAGAAGGGTTGATAGGTTTTTTTGTCAATACGCTGGCGCTTCGAGTGGACATCGAAGAGGAGCTTGATTTTCGAACCTTATTGAAACAAGTCAAAGGAACAACTTTGGATGCTTATCAGCACCAGGATTTACCTTTTGAGCGACTGGTTGAGTCTCTTGGTGTGGAGCGAAGTTTAAGTTACGCGCCACTTTTTCAGGTGATGTTGGTATTACAAAATGTTCAGGAGGCTATGCTTCCGATAGAGGGGGTATCGGTAAGCTTGCGTGAGCGAGATTACTACCGTATATCGAAATTTGATTTGACTTTTAACTTTGAAGAGAGTCCTTTGTTCTTAAAAGGTGAAATTGAGTACGCTACGGCTCTTTTTAAACCTGCGACGATAAAACGCTTGATAGAGCACTTTGTTGTTTTACTAAAAGAAATTGTCAGTAATCCGGTTGCTAGGCTGAGTGAGTTGTCAGTTATAACGGAGGCAGAGCGAGACAAAATAGTAAGGGCTTGGAATGATACTGAATCGCCTTATCCGATGGACAAGACGGTTCATCGATTGTTTGAAGAGCAGGTTGAACGAAGTGGTGGAGAGGTTGCGGTAATTTATGAGGACAAGCACTTAACGTATGAAGAGTTAAACGCGGCGTCTAATCGTTTGGCGCATTATTTACTGGAGGAGGGAGTAAAGCCTGAGACGTTAGTTGGGATATGCAGTGAGCGGTCGTTAGAGATGATAGTTGGGATATTAGGTATTTTAAAAGCGGGTGGAGCGTACGTTCCTTTAGACCCGACCTATCCAAAAGAGCGACTTGATTACATGCTGTCAGACGCACAAACTCCTGTATTACTGACGCAACGCCATTTAGTAGGTGAACTGCCAGAGACTGCTGCAAGAGTAGTATATTTAGATGAGTTAGGAGAGATAACACGGGGTTACAGCGAAGAGAACCCTTCTTCTGGCGTGGGACCCTCTAATCTTGCTTATGTCATTTACACTTCAGGGTCTACAGGTAAACCTAAAGGAGTGTTATGTGCTCACCAAGGTTGTGTCAATAGACTCTTGTGGATGCAGAATTTCTGTGAACTATCGCGCGAAGATGTGATATTACAAAAAACTCCCTACACATTTGATGTGTCTGTGTGGGAGCTTTTATTGCCGATTATTAGTGGTAGCCAACTAGTTTTTATAAGGCCTGAGGGGCATAAAGAGCCAGATTATCTTGCTGATGTTATTAGTGAATATAATGTTTCAATAGTGCATTTTGTACCCTCGATGCTACAACAATTTTTATCGTTTAAAAATAGTTTAAATATTTCTAATTTAAGACAGGTTATTACTAGTGGTGAGGCTTTGGGGGTTCAGTTGGCTAACCTGTTCCACCAGAAACTACCTAATACCAGACTGATTAATCTTTACGGCCCTACAGAGGCATCAATTGATGTAAGTTTTTATGAATGCAATCACCAAGAAGACTATTTAGTGCCGATTGGTAAAGCAATATGGAATACTAAACTTTATGTTTTAGATAGGAACTTGAATGTATTACCTATAGGAGTTGTAGGTGAGTTGTACATAGGTGGTGATGGATTAGCGCGAGGGTATTTAAACCGACCTGATTTAACAGCGGAGCGTTTTATTGCGAATCCTTTTGCGACTAGAGAGGATGAGGCATTGGGTCGGAATTTAAGGCTGTATCGAACGGGTGATTTATGCCGATATCGTGAAGATGGCAATATCGAGTATATAGGACGGATAGACAATCAGGTAAAAATTCGTGGATTTAGGATTGAATGTGGTGAGATAGAGTCGAGATTACTAAAGCATTCTGATGTTAAAGAAGCGGTGGTTGTTGCGCGTGAAGATAAAGGGGTTGACAAGCGTTTGGTTGCCTACGTTTCGTTTAAGGGTACTGCGGTTGAGACGAGTAGTTTAAGGAGTTTTGTTAGCGAAGCGTTGCCTGATTACATGGTTCCGAGTGCTTTTGTGGTATTAGAGGAGTTTCCATTGACACCGAATGGAAAATTAGATCGCAAAGCACTTCCTGCCCCCGAGTATGCGAGTGAGAAAAGTTATGTTGCGCCGAGGACCTTGTTGGAATCGCAAATTGTTGCGATATGGAGTGAGGTTTTGGGCATAACGCATATTGGAATTCAAGATAATTTTTTTGAGTTAGGTGGTCACTCATTACTGGCTACGCAGGTAGTATCGAGGGTTCGCAGTGTACTTGGGAAGGATTTGGCTTTAAAACAATTATTTCAATACCCAACGGTTGAGGGTCTTTCAGCTTTGCTTGCCTCATGCGAAGAGAACAGGTTAGCTCCGATTTCTAGAGTTAGTCGTGAGCAGCCAATCAGGCTATCTTTTGCACAACAGAGGTTATGGTTTTTAGATAAACTTGAGCCGGATAGTCCGTTATATAATATTCCTGTAGTACTCCATTTAGAGGGTGTTCTTAACGAATCAGCACTGGAACATGCCTTAAATGAAGTTTTAAAGCGTCATGAGGTTTTACGGACTAATTTCATGACTGAAGAGAATGGCGAAGTGTATCAGGTGATATCTGAGGGGAGGACAATATCGTTAGAAGTTGAGGATATTAGAGATACACTACAAAAGGATGTTGCAAATTATATTGGAAAGCGGCTGGAAGAAGCGGCGCATCGACCTTTTGTTTTAAGCTCAGACAGTTTGGTTCGTGCGTTGCTTTTGAAAGTAGGGGATGAAGAGTATTGGTTTTTACTTAACATTCATCACAGTGTTTTCGATGGCTGGTCTATGGCGATTATGGGTCGAGAATTGGCTGAGTTTTATAATGCTGAGATTGAGGGGAGGGGTTCTGAACTTAGTGAGTTAAGTATTCAGTATGCTGATTACAGTGTTTGGCAAAGAGAGTATTTACGCGAAGACAGCGAAGCTTTTAAAAAGCAGATGGCGTATTGGAAAGAGCAATTGCAAGGAGTTCCAACTTTGCTAGAGATGCCAACAGACTATCCACGACCGGCTGTACAAGATATTTCGGGTGGTTGTGAGGTATTTTTGATTGATGAGGAATTAACTCATCGGCTTAGGTTGCTGGCAGAGCAAGAGCAGGTTACGTTATTTATGATTTTATTGGCGGCCCTGGGGGTTTTATTAAACCGCTACACTGAGCAGAGGGAGTTGGTTATTGGCTCACCGATAGCAAATCGGAATCGTGAAGAAACAGAAGGGTTGATAGGTTTTTTTGTCAATACGCTGGCGCTTCGAGTGGACATCGAAGAGGAGCTTGATTTTCGAACCTTATTGAAACAAGTCAAAGGAACAACTTTGGATGCTTATCAGCACCAGGATTTACCTTTTCAGCGACTGGTTGAGTCTCTTGGTGTGGAGCGAAGTTTAAGTTACGCGCCACTTTTTCAGGTGATGTTGGTATTACAAAATGTTCAGGAGGCTATGCTTCCGATAGAGGGGGTATCGGTAAGCTTGCGTGAGCGAGATTACTACCGTATATCGAAATTTGATTTGACTTTTAACTTTGAAGAGAGTCCTTTGTTCTTAAAAGGTGAAATTGAGTACGCTACGGCTCTTTTTAAACCTGCGACGATAAAACGCTTGATAGAGCACTTTGTTGTTTTACTAAAAGAAATTGTCAGTAATCCGGTTGCTAGGCTGAGTGAGTTGTCAGTTATAACGGAGGCAGAGCGAGACAAAATAGTAAGGGCTTGGAATGATACTGAATCGCCTTATCCGATGGACAAGACGGTTCATCGATTGTTTGAAGAGCAGGTTGAACGAAGTGGTGGAGAGGTTGCGGTAATTTATGAGGACAAGCACTTAACGTATGAAGAGTTAAACGCGGCGTCTAATCGTTTGGCGCATTATTTACTGGAGGAGGGAGTAAAGCCTGAGACGTTAGTTGGGATATGCAGTGAGCGGTCGTTAGAGATGATAGTTGGGATATTAGGTATTTTAAAAGCGGGTGGAGCGTACGTTCCTTTAGACCCGACCTATCCAAAAGAGCGACTTGATTACATGCTGTCAGACGCACAAACTCCTGTATTACTGACGCAACGCCATTTAGTAGGTGAACTGCCAGAGACTGCTGCAAGAGTAGTATATTTAGATGAGTTAGGAGAGATAACACGGGGTTACAGCGAAGAGAACCCTTCTTCTGGCGTGGGACCCTCTAATCTTGCTTATGTCATTTACACTTCAGGGTCTACAGGTAAACCTAAAGGAGTAATGATTGAACAATTAAGCCTGGTTAATTTTCTTACAGGGTTTTCCAAATCAGTTAATTATAAAAAAGATTATATGTGCTTTCTATCGACTACACTATCGTTTGATATAGCAGGTTTAGAATTGTACATGCCACTAATTCATGGGGCTAAGCTAGTAATAACTGACTCGGAGAGTCAAAAAGATCCTAAATTGTTGAGTGTCCTATTAGAGCGTTATGGTGCCTCAATTTTGCAGCTGACTCCTGCAAGTTGGAAAATACTTTTATCCTCTGGCTTTAGAAATAAAGAGTTAATAGCTTTGTGCGGAGGGGAGTTTTTGTCAAGAGATTTAGCAATCAAATTATCGGATAGCGTGAGCTCTGTTTATAACTGTTATGGCCCTACAGAGGCAACCATATGGTCAACTCAGACATTAGTAGATTCTAAAAATGAATCCATTGGCAAGCCTTTACCCAACACCCAATGTTACATTTTAAATTCTAATTTTGGACTAGTCCCTATAGGAGTTGTAGGTGAGTTGTACATAGGTGGTGATGGATTAGCGCGAGGGTATTTAAACCGACCTGATTTAACAGCGGAGCGTTTTATTGCGAATCCTTTTGCGACTAGAGAGGATGAGGCATTGGGTCGGAATTTAAGGCTGTATCGAACGGGTGATTTATGCCGATATCGTGAAGACGGCAATATCGAGTATATAGGACGGATAGACAATCAGGTAAAAATTCGTGGATTTAGGATTGAATGTGGTGAGATAGAGTCGAGATTACTAAAGCATTCTGATGTTAAAGAAGCGGTGGTTGTTGCGCGTGAAGATAAAGGGGTTGACAAGCGTTTGGTTGCCTACGTTTCGTTTAAGGGTACTGCGGTTGAGACGAGTAGTTTAAGGAGTTTTGTTAGCGAAGCGTTGCCTGATTACATGGTTCCGAGTGCTTTTGTGGTATTAGAGGAGTTTCCATTGACACCGAATGGAAAATTAGATCGCAAAGCACTTCCTGCCCCCGAGTATGTGAGTGAGAAAAGTTATGTTGCGCCAGGCAATGAAATCGAAAGTAGGTTAGTTAATATTTGGCAGCAATTGCTTCATCTTGAGCAAGTTGGAGTTAATGATAATTTTTTCGAACTGGGAGGTGACTCTATCTTAGCTATACAGCTGGTAAGTCATGCTAGTAAAAATGGTATTCAAATTCAGGTTCGAGATGTTTTTCAGTTCCCTACGATTAAGAACCTGTCAACCGTAGCGAAGCTCAAATCTTCTGAGGAAGGCCGTATTATTGATGAGCGTGGTGAAGTACCCTTGCTGCCCATTCAACGTTGGTTTTTTGAACAGGAATTTCCAATTCCATCACATTTTAACCAGTCGATTTTATTAAAGATTAATCCATCAGTTGATAGAGTAAAATTAGAAAAATCAATTGGTTACGTGTTTAATAATCATGCAGTATTTTATATGTATTTTGATACCTACTTAAAGAAACAATGGTATCTAGAAGATAGAGTTTCATTTAACCTGATTAAGGTAGATCTCTCGGGTTCAAGTGATTTTGTTAAATCAATGCAAGAATACACATTGAGGTTACAGTCCAGTTTAAATTTAAAGGAGGGTGAACTTTATAAAGTGGCTTTATTCGAAGGGGCTCCTGATGGGATGCCAAGACTATTTTTAGCAATCCACCATTTAGTAGTAGATGGTGTATCTTGGCGTATTTTATTAAGAGAGTTTGAAGAGAGCTATAACAGTCTTCTTGAGAATAAATTACCAGTTCTTTCAAAAGAAAAGGTTTCTTATAAGGAATGGTCCTTAGCTTTAAGGAAATTAATGAAAGATAATCCAACTTTAATAACCGAATCTCGGAATTATTGGCTGGATTACTGCCAAAAAGCGTCTATTCCAAAAAATGAAATGGAATTGAAAAGCAAAAATGTGGGAATTGATTTTATTGATTTTAGATTAACAAAAGAAGAAACAAAAATTTTAGTTAAAGACTTGCCTGTTGTTTGTAGGCTCAATGTAAAAGAAATACTGTTGGCTGTGTTAGCAAGTGCTTATATTAAATGGAGTGGCGAAGAGGCTTTATCAATTTTTTTAGAAGGTCATGGGCGTGAAGAATCTCTAGTGGAATCAGGATACGATCTGCAGAACACTATTGGTTGGTTTACAACTTTATATCCTATTTACCTAGATCTTAAGGGATTGGCCTCTGATCAAGAAGCATTATTTAAATCAGTTAAAGAGCAACTCAGGCAGGTTCCTCATAATGGATTAACGTATGGTTTGTTACGTTATTACAGTGACAAGCAAACAAAAATTGCTCTGGAAGCTAAAGAGCCTAAAATACTATTTAATTATCTTGGTCAATTCGTTGAGGGTAATAATCTGTTTGAGTATGCAGAGGAGCCAGTGGGCGATAATGTTAGTGTATGTAATCGCATTACTCCTGCAATAGAGTTGAACTCACTAATTCAGTTTGAAGAGTTTAGGATGGTGTTAACTTATGATATGAGTTCTTACAATAGGGACGGGATGAAGTCATTATTAGAACTGTATCAAGATGAACTAGAGCGATTTATCAATTGTCTAGATACTTTAAGAGAAAAGCAATGGCTAACTCCTTCTGATTTACCACTTACAGGTTTGACTCAGCATGATATTAACTCCAATCTACCTCATAATGTGATCAATGCTTATCCTCTAACACCTCTACAAGAAGGCATATTATTTCATGATTTACAATCACAGAATGATGGGACTTATGTTGTTCGACTAGCCTTTCTTTTAAGTTCGCATGTTAGTAAAGATAAACTTAAAAAAGCTTGGGAAAAAATTATTTTCGAGACGGAGGTTTTAAGAGCGGGCGTGATGCTTAAAACATCAAAGCCGCTGCAGTTAATTTATAGTAAGGTCAAGCTGCCATTTGAAGAATTAGACTGGAGTAAATCAGAGAATTGGCGAGATAAACTTAAATTTTTTCTAGCCGAAGAAGGGAGTAAACGATTTAATTTACAAATCGCACCACTTTTTAGGCTCTATTGGATTAATCTCCCTAAAAACGAACATCTCATGATTTGGATAAATCACCATATCATTCTTGATGGTTGGAGTATTATGAATGTTCTGAAGAGACTGTCATCATATTATAATCAACTAGAGGAGAATAAAGAATTTTATAATACAAGCATTCCATCGTATAAAGATTATGTTTTATGGGTGAAGAATCAAAACAAACAGGAAGCGAAAAACTATTGGACGCAACTGTTATCTGAAGTTGAAGAAGTATCGAGTCTACCGATAAGAAGGCAGTTGCTTGAGTTAAGTGCTACTCAGCATCTGATTGGCAGCGAGCGACTTATATTAAGTGGTCCTAAAACAAGGGAGTTGATTGCTTGGAGTCAAAAATATAAATTAACATTAAACACCTTAATTCAAGGTGTTTGGGCCTTGCTATTACATCAATACTTAGGAAGGGATAAAGTAGTTTTTGGTCATGTAGTTTCTGGGCGTGCATCAGAACTAATTGGCATCGAAAATCAAGTAGGCTTATTAATCAATACCATACCTGTATGCTCCAAAATTAACCCATCTGATTCTGGCTTGGTTTATTTGAATAAGTTACAAGAGCAGCTTGTTGAGTCGCAGCATTATGCTTATGTATCATTAGCAGAAATAAAAAACTGGATTGGTTTTGGTAATACACGAGCGTTAATTGATCACATCACTGTATTTGAGAATTATCCGATTAGCCAAGTATTAATCTCCCAAGCTAAAGGTTTAGATTTTAAAGAAGCCTTTGTTGAAGAACAAACTAATTATGATCTTACTATAGTGGGTATTCCAGGGGATAATATTGAAATTCGACTTGATTATAACAAAAATTGCTATGCAGAGAGCGATATAATAAGGCTAAGAAATAATTTTGAACGATTGTTATTCTCTGTACTTGAAAATCCTGAGGGTATGATTTTTGATTATGCATTTATAACTCAGCAAGAAATAGATTTACTCCTTTTTGGTTGGAATAATACTGAATCGCCTTATCCGATGGATAAGACGGTTCATCGATTGTTTGAAGAGCAGGTTGAACGAAGTGGTGGAGAGGTTGCGGTAATTTATGAGGACAAGCACTTAACGTATGAAGAGTTAAACGCGGCGTCTAATCGTTTGGCGCATTATTTACTGGAGGAGGGAGTAAAGCCTGAGACGTTAGTTGGGATATGCAGTGAGCGGTCGTTAGAGATGATAGTTGGGATATTAGGTATTTTAAAAGCGGGTGGAGCGTACGTTCCTTTAGACCCGACCTATCCAAAAGAGCGACTTGATTACATGCTGTCAGACGCACGAACTCCTGTATTACTGACGCAACGCCATTTAATAGGTGAACTGCCAGAGACTGCTGCAAGAGTAGTATATTTGGATGAGTTAGGAGAGATAACACGGGGTTACAGTGAAGAGAACCCTTCTTCTGGCGTGGGACCCTCTAATCTTGCTTATGTCATTTACACTTCAGGGTCTACAGGTAAACCTAAAGGAGTGTTATGTGCTCACCAAGGTCTTTTAAATTTGATTGATTGGTATATTAAAACTTTCAGCCTAACCTCTATGGATCGTTTTTGTCAATTTTCAAGTTATGCATTTGATGTTTTTGGTTGCGAGGTATGGCCCGCGCTTACTATTGGAAGCCGCGTTTATTTAATGAGCCAAAAAATAAGATCTGATGTGTTATCAATAGCTGATTGGCTTAACACTAATGAGATTTCAATATGCGATTTGCCTACGGCAATGGCTGAACAGTTATTCAGCTTGCCCTGGCATAATAACAGCGCTTTGCGTATTTTAAAACTAGGTGGCGATAAACTTTCAGTTTATCCAAAACTAGAACTTCCATTTGCAGTTTGGAACATGTATGGGCCTACAGAGAATACTATAGATGCAGTTGCTATGAAGATTAACATGGCATATTCCTTAAATTCTCTAATAGGAAAGCCGTTGCAAAATGTTAAAGTATATATTCTGAACGAAAAACTCCACCTTCTACCTATAGGAGTTGTAGGTGAGTTGTACATAGGTGGTGATGGATTAGCGCGAGGGTATTTAAACCGACCTGATTTAACAGCGGAGCGTTTTATTGCGAATCCTTTTGCGACTAGAGAGGATGAGGCATTGGGTCGGAATTTAAGGCTGTATCGAACGGGTGATTTATGCCGATATCGTGAAGATGGCAATATCGAGTATATAGGACGGATAGACAATCAGGTAAAAATTCGTGGATTTAGGATTGAATGTGGTGAGATAGAGTCGAGATTACTAAAGCATTCTGATGTTAAAGAAGCGGTGGTTGTTGCGCGTGAAGATAAAGGGGTTGACAAGCGTTTGGTTGCCTACGTTTCGTTTAAGGGTACTGCGGTTGAGACGAGTAGTTTAAGGAGTTTTGTTAGCGAAGCGTTGCCTGATTACATGGTTCCGAGTGCTTTTGTGGTATTAGAGGAGTTTCCATTGACACCGAATGGAAAATTAGATCGCAAAGCACTTCCTGCCCCCGAGTATGCGAGTGAGAAAAGTTATGTTGCGCCGAGGACCTTGTTGGAATCGCAAATTGTTGCGATATGGAGTGAGGTTTTGGGCATAACGCATATTGGAATTCAAGATAATTTTTTTGAGTTAGGTGGTCACTCATTACTGGCTACGCAGGTAGTATCGAGGGTTCGCAGTGTACTTGGGAAGGATTTGGCTTTAAAACAATTATTTCAATACCCAACGGTTGAGGGTCTTTCAGCTTTGCTTGCCTCATGCGAAGAGAACAGGTTAGCTCCGATTTCTAGAGTTAGTCGTGAGCAGCCAATCAGGCTATCTTTTGCACAACAGAGGTTATGGTTTTTAGATAAACTTGAGCCGGATAGTCCGTTATATAATATTCCTGTAGTACTCCATTTAGAGGGTGTTCTTAACGAATCAGCACTGGAACATGCCTTAAATGAAGTTTTAAAGCGTCATGAGGTTTTACGGACTAATTTCATGACTGAAGAGAATGGCGAAGTGTATCAGGTGATATCTGAGGGGAGGACAATATCGTTAGAAGTTGAGGATATTAGAGATACACTACAAAAGGATGTTGCAAATTATATTGGAAAGCGGCTGGAAGAAGCGGCGCATCGACCTTTTGTTTTAAGCTCAGACAGTTTGGTTCGTGCATTGCTTTTGAAAGTAGGGGATGAAGAGTATTGGTTTTTACTTAACATTCATCACAGTGTTTTCGATGGCTGGTCTATGGCGATTATGGGTCGAGAATTGGCTGAGTTTTATAATGCTGAGATTGAGGGGAGGGGTTCTGAACTTAGTGAGTTAAGTATTCAGTATGCTGATTACAGTGTTTGGCAAAGAGAGTATTTACGCGAAGACAGCGAAGCTTTTAAAAAGCAGATGGCGTATTGGAAAGAGCAATTGCAAGGAGTTCCAACTTTGCTAGAGATGCCAACAGACTATCCACGACCGGCTGTACAAGATATTTCGGGTGGTTGTGAGGTATTTTTGATTGATGAGGAATTAACTCATCGGCTTAGGTTGCTGGCAGAGCAAGAGCAGGTTACGTTATTTATGATTTTATTGGCGGCCCTGGGGGTTTTATTAAACCGCTACACTGAGCAGAGGGAGTTGGTTATTGGCTCACCGATAGCAAATCGGAATCGTGAAGAAACAGAAGGGTTGATAGGTTTTTTTGTCAATACGCTGGCGCTTCGAGTGGACATCGAAGAGGAGCTTGATTTTCGAACCTTATTGAAACAAGTCAAAGGAACAACTTTGGATGCTTATCAGCACCAGGATTTACCTTTTGAGCGACTGGTTGAGTCTCTTGGTGTGGAGCGAAGTTTAAGTTACGCGCCACTTTTTCAGGTGATGTTGGTATTACAAAATGTTCAGGAGGCTATGCTTCCGATAGAGGGGGTATCGGTAAGCTTGCGTGAGCGAGATTACTACCGTATATCGAAATTTGATTTGACTTTTAACTTTGAAGAGAGTCCTTTGTTCTTAAAAGGTGAAATTGAGTACGCTACGGCTCTTTTTAAACC
The DNA here is from genome assembly GCF_000953655.1 of Legionella hackeliae. Taxonomy (NCBI): domain Bacteria; kingdom Pseudomonadati; phylum Pseudomonadota; class Gammaproteobacteria; order Legionellales; family Legionellaceae; genus Legionella; species Legionella hackeliae. Next base: position 2,748,012 of record NZ_LN681225.1, on the reverse strand, counting down.
TGCGACGATAAAACGCTTGATAGAGCACTTTGTTGTTTTACTAAAAGAAATTGTCAGTAATCCGGTTGCTAGGCTGAGTGAGTTGTCAGTTATAACGGAGGCAGAGCGAGACAAAATAGTAAGGGCTTGGAATGATACTGAATCGCCTTATCCGATGGACAAGACGGTTCATCGATTGTTTGAAGAGCAGGTTGAACGAAGTGGTGGAGAGGTTGCGGTAATTTATGAGGACAAGCACTTAACGTATGAAGAGTTAAACGCGGCGTCTAATCGTTTGGCGCATTATTTACTGGAGGAGGGAGTAAAGCCTGAGACGTTAGTTGGGATATGCAGTGAGCGGTCGTTAGAGATGATAGTTGGGATATTAGGTATTTTAAAAGCGGGTGGAGCGTACGTTCCTTTAGACCCGACCTATCCAAAAGAGCGACTTGATTACATGCTGTCAGACGCACAAACTCCTGTATTACTGACGCAACGCCATTTAGTAGGTGAACTGCCAGAGACTGCTGCAAGAGTAGTATATTTAGATGAGTTAGGAGAGATAACACGGGGTTACAGCGAAGAGAACCCTTCTTCTGGCGTGGGACCCTCTAATCTTGCTTATGTCATTTACACTTCAGGGTCTACAGGTAAACCTAAAGGAGTAATGATTGAACAATTAAGCCTGGTTAATTTTCTTACAGGGTTTTCCAAATCAGTTAATTATAAAAAAGATTATATGTGCTTTCTATCGACTACACTATCGTTTGATATAGCAGGTTTAGAATTGTACATGCCACTAATTCATGGGGCTAAGCTAGTAATAACTGACTCGGAGAGTCAAAAAGATCCTAAATTGTTGAGTGTCCTATTAGAGCGTTATGGTGCCTCAATTTTGCAGCTGACTCCTGCAAGTTGGAAAATACTTTTATCCTCTGGCTTTAGAAATAAAGAGTTAATAGCTTTGTGCGGAGGGGAGTTTTTGTCAAGAGATTTAGCAATCAAATTATCGGATAGCGTGAGCTCTGTTTATAACTGTTATGGCCCTACAGAGGCAACCATATGGTCAACTCAGACATTAGTAGATTCTAAAAATGAATCCATTGGCAAGCCTTTACCCAACACCCAATGTTACATTTTAAATTCTAATTTTGGACTAGTCCCTATAGGAGTTGTAGGTGAGTTGTACATAGGTGGTGATGGATTAGCGCGAGGGTATTTAAACCGACCTGATTTAACAGCGGAGCGTTTTATTGCGAATCCTTTTGCGACTAGAGAGGATGAGGCATTGGGTCGGAATTTAAGGCTGTATCGAACGGGTGATTTATGCCGATATCGTGAAGACGGCAATATCGAGTATATAGGACGGATAGACAATCAGGTAAAAATTCGTGGATTTAGGATTGAATGTGGTGAGATAGAGTCGAGATTACTAGAGCATTCTGATGTTAAAGAAGCGGTGGTTGTTGCGCGTGAAGATAAAGGGATTGACAAGCGTTTGGTTGCCTACGTTTCGTTTAAGGGTACTGCGGTTGAGACGAGTAGTTTAAGGAGTTTTGTTAGCGAAGCGTTGCCTGATTACATGGTTCCGAGTGCTTTTGTGGTATTGGAGGAGTTTCCATTGACACCGAATGGAAAATTAGATCGCAAAGCACTTCCTGCTCCCGAGTATGTGAGTGAGAAAAGTTATGTTGCGCCGAGAGATATAGTGGAATTCAAACTAGCTCAGATATGGCAAAAGTATTTAAATATTTCAAAAATAAGTATGAGTGATAATTTCTTTGAGGTAGGAGGTCACTCACTTTTGGCAATTTCTGTAATAGAAGCAGTGAATAAAGAATTTTGCACTAATCTGCCAGTTGCTAGTATTTTTAATAGTCCAACATTAGACCAATTTCAAAGACTCCTTAGAAAGCATTCTAAATCTAAAATTAATTGTATGATTCCACTGAAAAAAGAAGGAAGTTTTACACCTTTATTTTGCATACATCCGGTTAGCGGGGAGGTTTTTTGTTATGTTGATCTTGTTAAGAGTCTTGACGCTCGGCAGCCAGTTTATGGTTTACAACAAACTAAAGAGAAAAAAGTAGAAGCAATGGCTAAGGAATATACATCTGCTATAAAGAAAATTCAGAGAGAAGGCCCTTATAGCCTATTGGGCTGGTCTATGGGGGGGGTAATTGCTCATGAAATTGCTTTCCAATTGGAAAAGCAAGGAGATGAGATAGCATTTCTTGGGTTGATAGATAGTTTTCTGCCGAATGAAAAGAGCATTAATGCAGATAGAGAATTATCTCGGGATAGATCATTTATGATATTTGCCGAGGATTTATGGGGTAGATTTGGTAAGGTATTTGAAGATCAAAATTTTAATAATTTATCAGATGAAAAGTGTTTCGAAAAACTATTTTATCTTGCAAGAAAAGAAAACTTAATTCCTCCACAAAGTACTGCTGAAGAATTTAAGCGTTTATATGATAGATGCGAAATTAATTTTAATGCAATGTATGCACATAAGCCTAAGCTAATAAAAAGTGAAATATTTTCTTTTATCGTAAGAGAGTCGAAAGAAATCCATGAGCACTCAGATGCATGGACTCAATACACGAAAAATAGGGTGATAAATCACTTTTTAGAAGGAGATCACTACTCTGTATTCAAAGGGCCTAATTTGAATAATTTAGCATCATTAATACAAAAAAATTTAATTAGAAATTTAAGCAAAAAGGAGGAAGAATAATCATGAGCCAATTAAAAGATAGTAACAAGGAAGATTATATCGTTCTTGTAAACGATGAAGGACAATACTCTATATGGCCAAAGCATAAAAAAATACCGCTTGGCTGGCGATCAAGTGATAAGGAGGGTGTTCGCGAAGATTGTTTAAAATATATTGCTGAGGCTTGGATAGATATGACGCCAAACTCTTTACGTAAAAGAATTAACAGATTAAGTTAATTAAAATTTATCAGGGCAAAATCATAGTTTAGTTATATAATTTAAATTTGATCTATTACCGCCTATAAAGCATCTGTACTGATAAACATATTTAAAGAGTAAGCACACTATGAATTTTATAGAAAACTATGTCTTGCAATAATCTCAGATTACTATGATATTGCCCTGGAAAATATAAGTCTGTTTATTGAAAAAGTGGATAAGTGGATGGCATTTCGAAATATTAGTCTATTAATTACTGTTTTGTTATTAAGTATAAATGCTGGCATAGTGCTTCCATTGATACCCCCTCTTTTTTTTAATGAATTTCACGGATTATTTGTGTCCGGAACTGAGCGTGATTACAGATATTTTTTTTATGGATTGTCAATAGCTGCATTTGGGATAGGTACACTTTTTGGAGATATGTTTTGGGGTATTTGTTCAGACAAAATTGGACGCAGGAAAGGTTTATTTATCTCTTTAAACAGCTTATCTATCGGCTATGCAGTATCTGCTGTAAGTATTTTATATGCAAGTATAACGCTATTTATTTTTTCCCGTCTATGCGTTGGTTTTGCTAGTGGTGCTATTGTAATTGCAACTGCAGCTATACTTGAACAAAGAACCGAAATAGACAAACCTTATTATGCAAGATGGATAAGTATAATGAGTGGCGGAGGTTTTTTCCTAGGGCCACTTATTTCAGGGACTCTGCCCTCAATATTTTCGAGTTTCTCAAATAGAGGTTTTTCTTATTGTGTTCCTTTCATTCTAACCGCCACATTTAGCCTCTTAACTTCATTGTTTGTTTTTTTTTCATTCAGATCTAGTAAGCACTGTTATCAACTGGCTTCACCAGCCGTATTCATAAAACTTATCAGGATTGATTTTTTTAAATCGAAAATTATTGCAAATATTATTTTTATCTTTTTTCTTTTTGAGCTGTCGTGGTTTATTTTTTTCAATTCAATAGGATTACTTTTGACCGAAAAGAAAGGTTTTAGTGCCTTAGATATAGGTTTTTTTATTTCAACTATGGTTTTATGTTACCTTGGATTTCTACTAACTATCTACCCTATTTTATTGAAAAAGCTGAGTAAACTTAAGATTTTTTATTTCGGTTTAGTTGCTATGTTTTTCTCGTATCCAATGCTTACAATTGCTGAAAATAAAGTTGCATTTTATTTATCATCTATTCTCCTAGTGACAAATACAGGTATGTTACACTCTCTTTTTTTGTGCATCTTTTCAGATAATGCAGGACAAGAAGGTCAGGGCAAGGTTATGGGTATAATGAATGTTACCAGTGCCTTATCTTATTTGATGGCGGCCCTGATAATAGGCTATGCGGGAAATATATCGTTATCTATTTTATTTTTTACTGCAGGTTTTTTTATTTTTATAATTCTATTAAGATTAAAAAATTTGAAATTCGTGTTGATATGACGTGGTCACTCGTTTGTCTTTTTACATCGAGTCAAACCTAACGTAGACATCTGACCACCGCAGTTAAGAGAAAATGCACTTAGTTGAAGAAAATAATGACAATAAGAAAGAAATACCCAAAGAATTTAAACTTGATTCAATTAGCACATTCTATGGATAAAAGGACATAAAGAGCAGGGATGGACAAGCGTTTCGAGAGAATGGTAAGTTAACAGCAGAGGGATTACCCAAGAAAATAAGCACCTGAAAATGGAAAAGGGAATCTTAAAATACCGGCGGTCTTTTTTGCTCAAGAAACGAAATAAAATATTCGTTTGTTGCCCCAAAATAAGAAGATCTCGCCAGTTGGCTTAAGGAATCAACTACTTTGTATTACAAGACATGGCTATTAATATTATCAGAAACGTCAACGAGATAGGCCAGATGTTCCTGAACATTAGGAACTTGTTGGATGGGTAAAAACACGCAATTGAAATTGTTGCTAAAAAAGAATTAACTAGCAGCTGGTGAAACGAAAAGTAGATTTTTAAGGTGATAATAAGATGCAGAAGAAAGAAAATGATTTTGGCCTATATCCCTGCAATCAATTCATTAAAGCAGTACTTATTGCAAGCTGCTTCTTATCGCATCAATCCATCGCTTCAACCATGGGACCGACTCTTGAAATTAGTCACCCCTGGTCGGTGACAGGAAGTATTGGCTATACGGTATATGAGGATATGTTCCGAGCCGATGGTGAAACGGCTTTAGGCCGCTTTGCCATTGGCCGTGATGTATACACTGGCAATTCTTTGACCTGGGGACTTGAGTTAGGTGTGCAAAGTGGTAATACCATGCGTTATTTTCCATCGCCTGCGGCGATTGACGGGCTTGGCGGTCTTCCAATCCAAACGACGGTAAAGCCGATGCTTGATGCGCTGGTGACTATAAAAACGGCTTCTTTCGACACAATCCCCATTTTTTTCTCACTAAAAGGAGGGATTGCCTATCGCCGCTGGCAATTTAATGACCGTGACAGCATTAACGATAAATCGCAAATTGCCGGTGAAGTGCAGGCGGGTGTGGGTGGCTTTATCAGTGAGCGGGTAAACCTGAGTTTGTCTTACCAAGGTATTTTTGGCAGCAATCCTGATTTTCGCTTCAATGCCGACAGTGCTACCGGTCGCGTGTCTAATATCCCTGTACAAAATGGTGTATTGCTTGGTTTAACCGTTACTGTATAACGTTTGGATAAGGAATTCCTCATGAATAAGAAACAATACTTCGTTGTTTTAGGCTTGGCTTTCTCACTCTCTGCAGGTTATGCTGCCAATCCGGCCTCGAAAGAATACGTGGACGCAAAAGTGACTCAATTGCAATCACAAATTGCTGCGATTCCTTCCGGGAAACAGGGTCCTGCGGGACCACAGGGTCCAGCAGGTGCTGATGGTGTTGGAGGAATAACGACAGGAAGTTCTAGCATTTCTGTGACTGGCGCTGGTTCTGCGGTTGACCCCTATGTGGTCGCCATACCCAGCACCATTGGAACTGCTTACGGTGGCGGAAAAATTGCATGTACGACGGCTACTGGCGGAATAAAAAACCTGATTGCAGCAACAGCCGATAATTCGACTGGTGTACAATGGAGTCAAACAACTAACATCGCAGTTCCCAATCCTAAAGCCACTTCAGACACCAATGGTCGCTCCAATACCCTAGCTGCCTATACGCAAAACACAACCGCTACATCGGCGATTCAAATTTGCTATGAGCTAAACCAGGGCGGCTATCAGGATTGGTACTTACCAGCCAAAGATGAGTTAAATTGCTTATTTCAAAACAGGGTTGCTATTGGCGGTTTTGACAATGTCGGCTACTGGAGTTCTACCGAGAGCTTTGTGGATGTCGCGAGGTTCCAGGACTTCAGCGATGGCGGCCTGAGCTTCGCACTTAAGAGCAACACTCGACGTGTTCGGTGTGTACGGGCTTTTACCCCGTAAACTCTTTATCCCTTTTCTTTTGAGGCGGTTTCTCTGCCTCAAGGTTTAAAGACGAATGATTTAGATTTTGGTGAATGGCTTTCTATACAGAGTTACCGTTTACAAGGATAGTTACCAGTTAGTGTTAAAGGTATTTGAGGTAACCCGCGATTTTTCAAGGGAATACAGATACACACTAGGCCAGGATATGAAACGCGATGCTCTTCATTTGCTTCGTTGCATTCACCGAGCCAACAAGCATCAAAACCGGGCAGAGCCCCCGGAAGTGTTTTTAGGTGAGCTGAATTATTAAATCAGAAATCCGCCTGTGTGTTGAGATGAAATTTTTATCGCTTAAAAAAGAGATCACAATAAGTGAACTCTTGGCTCGCTTAGGTAAGCAGCACCGAATGATGTAATACCACCTGAAAGCCAGAATCATGAATGTTACGGCATTCATGAGCGAGCATGTTTTTGTTTAGAAGCGCTAAAGGGACTGCGGCTAGCAGTTTTCATGTTTGCACCCCGAGCTGTGTGCAGACCTTAATAATCTTACTGCGAAAGACGGATACTAATTTGTTCAATTAATATCTGCTAACGAAGAGCTGTTAAGTATGGTAAGGCAATTAATAAATACCTTAAGGAATTAAAATCGTTGGTAATCCCCCCGCTTTTAACTGGAGGCAAAAGTAGAAGATTAGGCCACAAGAGCTAATTTTTGTCTTAGAGGAATCCCTTCAATAGCAGTATTTGGGCGTTCATTGTTGTACGTCCATAGCCATTGTGTCGCATGAAGTTGTACTTCAGCAATACTTTCAAATAGATATTGGCTTAACCATCCATACCTAACCGCACGATTATACCGAATCGTATGGAAATAGCCTTATGTGTCACCGTCTTTTTCGCCAACTCTCTTCGGCGCGACGGTATTACCACTTTTTTCCAATAGTCTCTTTGAGTATTTCTGCTTTAAGCCGCTCCTCTGCATACATCTTTTAAGACGGCTATTTTCCGCCTCAAGCTCTCTTAAGCGTGACATCATCAAGGTATTCATCCCGCCAAATTTGGGCGCCATTTATAAAATGTTGTGGCACTAATAACATGTTCACGGCAAAGTTCTGAAACAGGACTACCGCCCTCAGCTTGTTTTAAGATCGATAGGATTTGGCTGTCTGTAAATTTGATCTTTTCATGAAGAATCTCCTTCGTCATAGGTTACGAGAAAATTCTACTTTCCAGATCAGTTATTTTTCGGGGGCATTACCGGTTCCCCGGCCATCTGTTTTGTAATTGGAAACCATCCTTAGGAACTTGTTGGATGGGTAAAAACACGCAATTGAAATTGTTGCTAAAAAAGAATTAACTAGCAGCTGGTGAAACGAAAAGTAGATTTTTAAGGTGATAATAAGATGCAGAAGAAAGAAAATGATTTTGGCCTATATCCCTGCAATCAATTCATTAAAGCAGTACTTATTGCAAGCTGCTTCTTATCGCATCAATCCATCGCTTCAACCATGGGACCGACTCTTGAAATTAGTCACCCCTGGTCGGTGACAGGAAGTATTGGCTATACGGTATATGAGGATATGTTCCGAGCCGATGGTGAAACGGCTTTAGGCCGCTTTGCCATTGGCCGTGATGTATACACTGGCAATTCTTTGACCTGGGGACTTGAGTTAGGTGTGCAAAGTGGTAATACCATGCGTTATTTTCCATCGCCTGCGGCGATTGACGGGCTTGGCGGTCTTCCAATCCAAACGACGGTAAAGCCGATGCTTGATGCGCTGGTGACTATAAAAACGGCTTCTTTCGACACAATCCCCATTTTTTTCTCACTAAAAGGAGGGATTGCCTATCGCCGCTGGCAATTTAATGACCGTGACAGCATTAACGATAAATCGCAAATTGCCGGTGAAGTGCAGGCGGGTGTGGGTGGCTTTATCAGTGAGCGGGTAAACCTGAGTTTGTCTTACCAAGGTATTTTTGGCAGCAATCCTGATTTTCGCTTCAATGCCGACAGTGCTACCGGTCGCGTGTCTAATATCCCTGTACAAAATGGTGTATTGCTTGGTTTAACCGTTACTGTATAACGTTTGGATAAGGAATTCCTCATGAATAAGAAACAATACTTCGTTGTTTTAGGCTTGGCTTTCTCACTCTCTGCAGGTTATGCTGCCAATCCGGCCTCGAAAGAATACGTGGACGCAAAAGTGACTCAATTGCAATCACAAATTGCTGCGATTCCTTCCGGGAAACAGGGTCCTGCGGGACCACAGGGTCCAGCAGGTGCTGATGGTGCCACGGGTCCAGCAGGTCCAGCAGGTCCTCAAGGCCCAGCAGGTGCTGATGGTGCCACGGGTCCAGTGGGTCCTGCGGGACCACAGGGTCCAGCAGGTGCTGATGGCGCCACGGGTCCAGCAGGTCCAGCAGGCCCTCAAGGCCCAGCAGGTGCTGATGGTGTTGGAGGAATCACGACAGGAAGTTCTAGCATTTCTGTGACTGGCGCTGGTTCTGCGGTTGACCCGTATACGGTATCAGTACTGGCTTTTAATCCCGCCATAGGAACTGATTACGGCGGCGGTAAAGTAGCATGCACGACAGCTACTGGCGGAGTAAAAAACTTGATTGCAACAACAGCCGATGATTCGACGGTTGCGCCATGGAGTCAAACAACTAAAGCTACAGTTTCTCCTAGAGCGACTTCAAACACCGATGGTTGGTCGAATACCATTAATGCATATGCGCAAGACCCAAACTCTACATCGGCGATTCAAATTTGCTCTGCTTTAACTACAGGAGGCTTTCGGGATTGGTACTTACCAGCTAAGGATGAGTTAAATTGCTTATTTCAAAACAGGGTTTCCATCGGCGATTTTGACAGCGCGACCTACTGGAGTTCTACGGAGAACAGTGAGGGCATGGCTTGGTCTCAGTTCTTCGCCAATGGCTACCAGAAGGATGTCGAGAAGTCCCTCCAATACAGAGTCTGTTGTGTCCGGACTTTTTAACCCTTACCCCTTTTCTTTTGAGTCAGCTTAGCTGCCTCTTATAAAAACCGCATTACGGTGAGACTTAATATTTTACAGTTTAATAATGGCGCTATATCGAGTTGCGGTTTATGGGGACGCATATCTTTTACATTAAAGGTCTTTGAGATAAAGAAAGATTTTTCATGTCAATACAAATACAGCGGATACCAAGACAACTCAGGACTTTTTAAACCGGTAGATGTTGCTAAAATAATTGAAGAAACAAAGAATTAAAAATGCTTAGCTCGCCTTGAGCAGGAGAATCGTAATAAAAAAAGCGGCGTCTTTCGCAAGGAACTCGATTAAAATTCAGTTTGATAAAAGAGTTTAGCATTCAATTCTGTAGCCCGAATGTCTAGGTTATAGTCAAACCGGGGAATAGGGTGAGCTGAGCCTATTTCAATATGTTGAGAGCTATTTTAATCAGCAAAGTATTCATTCTGCCCTTTACTATAAATCTCGATTTGCTTTTGAATGTAAGAGTAACGGCTTCTCTGTAATTGCTTGCGCATCATTTTTATTCGATTTTACGTAACGCTTACAAACTGAAGCAACATTAGTTTACTCTTGTTCATGTGCCTGAAATACTGGAAACCAACTAGGCAAGCAAAGGTTTTAGAGATCTAATCTGTAAGTTTTCTACTGCTTAAACGTTTTGTTAAGACAAGGTTCCCCGGCCATCTTTTTTGTAATTGAAAACCATTCCTTGACCTTAACTCAGAATCGTTATGTACGGATTAATTTGCACAGTTGTTACTTCAACGCGTCCATTATCTTCGGATAGGTCTTTTTTAATGACGATATGCAATAAACCATCTTTTAATGTTGCTAATACATGTTGATTGGCAGTTACACTGGGGAGAGTAAATTGACGAAAGAAACCGGTTCGTGAGCGTTCGCTAAACCAGACATGATGTCTCTCTCGATCCTCACTGAAGTTTTCGCTGTTAGAATGCGAAGGATGACCTTTTACTGTTAAGGTGAGTCGATCGAACGTAATAAAAAGTCGGTCTGAAGAGCATCCGGGAACGTCCATGAAAAACTCATACGAGTCAGTTCCTTCCACAAAGTCTGTTCTTGGGGTTGTATAAGTGAACTGAAAGCGACTATTTAGCGGCCACATTCCAGCTGAAGACCAATCATTTGAAATTGGAAAACCAGAGCGTGTTGAGCCAGTTGATGATATTTGGGGTTCACTGCCGAAGAAAGAGGTCAATCCTAAATTTCTATAAAAAGGGTAAGAATCGCTTTGTAAATTAAACATGATGTATGTCCCTATAAATTAGTAATTAATTAGTAACAGCTTAGAAAGCATAGTCCGAAAAAGCTACGATGTAATTGGGTACAATTGCCCATTTGTTGTCAAGTTGTAATGGGTTATATATAAATTGTGCATTATAAGAAATATGGCGAAGTCGATTCTGGGTTTGTTAAAAGAATTTAAAATGAGGTTGTATTGGTTGTCTCATTTTTAAAAGAGTATGGGGGGGTCGTTTTTTGCCTTTAATTTCTAGTTATTCCAAATCAACTGCCGCTGACTGCGTACTATTTTCACATAATAAATTCGTTTTTACTTTGCAAGGAACGCATATGAAGTATCGTTTATTTCTTTCTATAGCAACAGCCAGTGTGTTGGGAAGCACAGCCTTTGCCGGCACCATGGGCCCTGTTTATCCCTCCAAAGACTGGACCTGGGTTGGTTCTGTGAGTGCGGGCCCCGTTTGGGCAAGAGGCGGTGAGACACAGACTTTTTATTTGGCGCCAGAGAGTGAAAAGACCTATGCGGCCAGAAAATCGACTAATGCCATTGCCTCGGGTGAACTGTTTGTTGGCCTACAAAAAGCATTGGCTTCTCAATGGCTGGGGCAACTGGGATTAGCAGCTGCAGCTACTGGCAATGCCAAACTTCAGGGTGTGATATGGGATGATGCCGACCCTCAATTTGATAATTACAGCTACCAATACAAAGTACGAAACACTCGCATAGCGCTAAAAGGCAAACTGTTGCTTGATAAAGGCTACTGGGTCATGCCCTGGGTGAGCGCAAGTCTTGGGGTGGGGTTTAACCGCGCTCATGATTTTACGAATGCGCCTTTGATTTTTGAAGCCTTACCCAATTCCAACTTTACAAGCCACACAAAAACCGCGTTCACCTATACGTTGGGTGCTGGGTTGCAAAAATCCATCAGCGAGCATTGGCAATTGGGGGTTGGTTATGAGTTTGCTGACTGGGGTAAAAGCGAACTGGGTCGCGCTTTAGGGCAGACCATGAATTCAGGGTTAGCCCTTAATCACCTCCACACCAATGGGGTGTTGTTTAATCTCACTTACATCGCATAAGGACAAAGGCCATGCTTCGATACAGCAACACAATTTTTTTGAAGAGAATACTGGCTTTCTTGTGGTTAGGATTCATGATTACAACAGTTTTTGCAGGGGCTCCATTGTGGACCTTTGAACCACTGACAGATACCAAGATTAAAGTGCCTGCCAATGGCACAGCCATAGTGCAATATAGAGTGACCAATCAGTCCAGAAAAACACATACATTAACTATGCAGCCCATGCGAGGCATTAGGCAAATCACCTCAGGCCTCAATGTTTGCCGCAATCCATTTATTCTCAGGAGCAAGAATTCCTGCATTCTGTCGTTACAGATAAACGGCAGTCAGTTAAAAAGGCCGATAACAGATGGTCCTGTGGTTTGCCAACAAGGGAACCTGAATCAGTGTTATCGGCCAAGCGCTGCGAATACCTTAGACATTACCAAAGGACCTTTGGTTGATTATACCGTAGGGGGCTCTGTATTTGGTCTTTCAGGTACTTTGGTGCTGGAGAATAATGGTGATGACGCATTAACCATAAATGCCGATGGAACCTTTAGCTTTTCCCATCCCCTGCCACCAGGGAGCATTTATTTGGTTACCGTGCAAAGTCAACCTGCAAACCAAACCTGTACCGTAACCAATGGCAGTGGCACCATCACCAATGCCAACATCACCAATGTGACTGTGAACTGCTCTATCAACACCCGAACAGTAGGGGGTAGTGTTTCAGGGCTTGCAGCATCACAATCTGTTGTGCTGCAAAATAACGGCAGCGATAATTTGACGGTCAACAGCAACGGTTCCTTTACTTTTTCAACTCCCGTTGCTCAAGGTGCCACCTATAATGTGACGGTACTCACTCAACCCAGCACCCAAACTTGTACCGTGACCAATGGCAGTGGCACAGCTGGTGCCTCGAACATTACCAATGTGCAAGTAACCTGTGCAACCAACGCCTATACGGTAGGGGGTACTGTTTCGGGTTTATCTGGGACTGTCGTGTTGCAAAACAATGGTGGTGATAATTTGATGCTTAATAGCAATGGCTCATTTACCTTTAACACACCAGTAGCTCAAGGTGCGCCTTACAGTGTCACTGTATTCACTCAGCCGACAGGACAAACCTGCAGCGTAACTAATGGCAGCGGCACCATCGGTGGGACAAATGTCACCAATGTTGGCGTTAACTGTGTCACGAATACGACCACGCTGAGTGCAAGCGCAAGTCAATTGGCTTTAAGTGTCAAAGGACTTACTGAATTTGGCGTCGCTGGAACGCCTTCTTCTGGACTTGCTCGTGTGATTACCATTACCAACACAGGAAGTAATACTGCGGTTAATTTAGCAGTTACTCCGCCGACCTGGCCTACAGGAACTACAAACTCCACAACCTGTGGCAGCACGCTGGCGGCCTCGAGCAGCTGCACGATTACAATAACACCTGGCGCTACAGCCACCTCGGATGGCACCAATCCCTGTTCAAGTGGAACAGCTCCTGTTCCAGGAGGAGTTCAAGTGAGCGCTGACAATGCAACTACCGTGTCGAGCGATGTAGTCGTATTGGGTTATGGCTGTGTGTATCAAGGTGGATATGTGTATGCTTTTGATGACACAACACCCAATACCGGCAGCGTAGGCGGGAAAGTTGCTACAACATCCGACCAGGCAGACGCATTCCCCAATGGCATTGTTTGGAGCTCCAATGGAGGCACTGGTGGTGGAAGTGGGGGTTCTGACCTTGCTGATACAAGCTACGATACCCTTCCTGGAATTGATAATACATCCACGTCGGCAACAGGCTCGCCCACGTACGCCACATTTGCTTCATTTTTTTCAATCACCTACACCAATGCAAATCCGTTCACCTCCGCATCCTTTTCAATGTGCAATGGCGCATTAGACGGCTCTTGCAATACAGAGAACATTCTGACCTTTTATAATCAATTCATTACCAATAATACGCTGGCAAACGGAGGAACCGCTCCCTTTACGGCATCTACCGGACCAACCAACATCACTTACTATGCTGCAGGTTTATGCAAACAAACGATTGCCGGTTATTCCGATTGGTATCTGCCCGCGATTTGTGAGATGGGATATGGAAGCCTCGCTAGTGGTTGCGGCACTTCATCAACGCCGACGCTGCAAAACATACAATCCAGCTTGATTGATAGTAGTGGCCTTAGTTCTCCTGACGGCATCTACTGGAGTTCTAGCGAGAGCTCGGGATTACCAGGGAGGCGCGCGTGGTACCAAGCCTTTAGCTCTGGGGGCGGCTTTCAAGCCACACCCGAAAAGGGCAGCCAAAATGGAGTTAGGTGTTCTCGGGCTTTAACCCTTTAACCATTTACCCCTTTTCTTTTGACCTTTGCTTTGCAAGACCTGCGAAGCGGGTCATTAATTTCCAGGTTTTATTATGGCGTTGTATACAGAATTACCGGTTTATCGAGATACGTACCAATTGATTTCATGAGTTTTTGAAATCACCAAGGAGTTTAGCAAGGAATAATAAATACACGCTGGGCCAGGATATGAAGTTCAATCTTACTGCGATCTAGTGGATACGACTCTTTGAGATACCCTGCACATTCAAAGGCAAATCGAGCTTTATAGTCAAAGGCAGAATAAATTCTTTGCTGATTAATATAGCCCTCAATATATTGAAATAGGCTCAGCTTACCCTATTCCTTGGTTTGATAACTATAGTTGTTAATTAATTCCACCCTAAGTCTATTAAAAATGCTTTCAGTAATCGCATTAAACCAGGAGTTTTCATTTTCTTTCATTAAACTTAGAGTTCGCCTTCGGCTCACTCGATATCCTATTGCATTGAAAGCATTTATGTTGCGGCTTCCATAACAATACTGGCTCGCTTTTACCATCCAATAAGCTCCTGATTTTTAGCATATGGTTTAACTCTTTGATGTTGCTGATAACTGCAGTATTCGTGTAGGATTAATGCCCAGTAGCTCGCACATTATGCTAACTGGCCAGGTTTTCTTATTTTGGAGGAACAAACGAATATTTTTATTTCCTTTATTGAGCAAAGAAGATCGCCGCGTTTTTTAAGATTTCTGTGGTATGATTTTTCGACGCGGGTCAATAGCAGAATCGATAATTATCTAATCACACTTTAAGTGATATGGCTTTTCATAAAATACTACTGATGAATCTGACACAGTAGTTTTCTTTTCATCATCGTTTAAATGATGGAATTCATTTACTGAATTATCTTGCCATACTTGGACTAATGTTTCTTTCTTATCTGAATATATAGACAAACATAACTCTTTTAGATGGTTAACATAATCGCCAGTGCGCCAATCTTCAATAGAAATATTACGCTGGAAAGCATAAGGGAATGATGAATAAAAATCACCAAAAACTAAAATAGGAATAATTTTACCATTATTCTGCATCATTGCAGATATTTCATCTTGAATTACGTGAAAATTTTTATCTTCGTATTTTCTTTTCAAAGAAGGTGTTCCGATTAAAAGGATAAAGTCAGAATCTAGTATTTCTTTCAAATGACCTTGAATACGTGCTCCATGGGAGTTAGTAATAATATCTAGTTTTACAATTGCACCAGACATTTTTAGATGTTTAGCAAGATTTACTAAATATGGTTGTATCCAATACTCTGCATTATCATCTTTATATGGCCAAGCATAGGAAATAAAAATTTTTGGAGGAACAGAAAAACTCTCAGCAATAGTTAAAGATTTTATTTTACTCAAATTAGACAGTAAAATTTGGTTATTCCGTTTGTTCGCCAATATCTGTAATTGATTCTTGTATGGAAAATCATTGACTACTGATGAGCTCAAATTATTTTGTATTTTACCACTATAGAATCTATATAAATTTTTTAACAAACGGAGAAGATTATTAATTTCCATTTTTTCACAATCATTCAATTCTTCAACAAGAAACTCAACCTGTCTTAGACATTTTTTTAAATTCGATTTATGGAGTTTTTTATTCAAAAAAAAAGGACTTGATGGCATAAAAGCCTCATCATGAAGATCCCTAAGCTTCCTCAGAGAGACTAATATTAGTATTGAGTAGTCAGATTGCCTATGGCTTTGGATAATTCTATCCAAGTAATCTATAAGTAAACTAGCTTTTTTTTCTTTTACAAAAAAACCTGTCATAGAGCTCAAAAATAAATTTTGTTTTTGCTTAAGAATATATTATATGATTTCTGCCGAGACACAAGTAACTTCGACATGACAAAAAGATATCCAATGAAATAAATCTATGATTTAAAATGATTTTTTAACATGAATTGTGCGTTGTGTCTATGAAAATAGTCCAACAAACCCCTTTGCCAAGTTGGTAGGCAAAGGGTTGTAGGAACTTAACTTAGGATCCTCATGTATGGATTAATTTACAAAGTTGTTACTTCAACGCGTCCATTATCTTCGGATAGGTCTTTTTTGATGACGATATGCAATAAACCATCTTTTAATGTTGCTAATACATGTTGATTGGCAGTTACACTGGGGAGAGTAAATTGACGAAAGAAACCGGTTCGTGAGCGTTCGCTAAACCAGACATGATGTCTCTCTCGATCCTCACTGAAGTTTTCGCTGTTAGAATGCGAAGGATGACCTTTTACTGTTAAGGTGAGTCGATCGAACGTAATAAAAAGTCGGTCTGAAGAGCATCCGGGAACGTCCATGAAAAACTCATACGAGTCAGTTCCTTCCACAAAGTCTGTTCTTGGGGTTGTATAAGTGAACTGAAAGCGACTATTTAGCGGCCACATTCCAGCTGAAGACCAATCATTTGAAATTGGAAAACCAGAGCGTGTTGAGCCAGTTGATGATATTTGGGGTTCACTGCCGAAGAAAGAGGTCAATCCTAAATTTCTATAAAAAGGGTAAGAATCGCTTTGTAAATTAAACATGATGTATGTCCCTATAAATTAGTAATTAATTAGTAACAGCTTAGAAAGCATAGTCCGAAAAAGCTACGATGTAATTGGGTACAATTGCCCATTTGTTGTCAAGTTGTAATGGGTTATATATAAATTGTGCATTATAAGAAATATGGCGAAGTCGATTCTGGGTTTGTTAAAAGAATTTAAAATGAGGTTGTATTGGTTGTCTCATTTTTAAAAGAGTATGGGGGGGTCGTTTTTTGCCTTTAATTTCTAGTTATTCCAAATCAACTGCCGCTGACTGCGTACTATTTTCACATAATAAATTCGTTTTTACTTTGCAAGGAACGCATATGAAGTATCGTTTATTTCTTTCTATAGCAACAGCCAGTGTGTTGGGAAGCACAGCCTTTGCCGGCACCATGGGCCCTGTTTATCCCTCCAAAGACTGGACCTGGGTTGGTTCTGTGAGTGCGGGCCCCGTTTGGGCAAGAGGCGGTGAGACACAGACTTTTTATTTGGCGCCAGAGAGTGAAAAGACCTATGCGGCCAGAAAATCGACTAATGCCATTGCCTCGGGTGAACTGTTTGTTGGCCTACAAAAAGCATTGGCTTCTCAATGGCTGGGGCAACTGGGATTAGCAGCTGCAGCTACTGGCAATGCCAAACTTCAGGGTGTGATATGGGATGATGCCGACCCTCAATTTGATAATTACAGCTACCAATACAAAGTACGAAACACTCGCATAGCGCTAAAAGGCAAACTGTTGCTTGATAAAGGCTACTGGGTCATGCCCTGGGTGAGCGCAAGTCTTGGGGTGGGGTTTAACCGCGCTCATGATTTTACGAATGCGCCTTTGATTTTTGAAGCCTTACCCAATTCCAACTTTACAAGCCACACAAAAACCGCGTTCACCTATACGTTGGGTGCTGGGTTGCAAAAATCCATCAGCGAGCATTGGCAATTGGGGGTTGGTTATGAGTTTGCTGACTGGGGTAAAAGCGAACTGGGTCGCGCTTTAGGGCAGACCATGAATTCAGGGTTAGCCCTTAATCACCTCCACACCAATGGGGTGTTGTTTAATCTCACTTACATCGCATAAGGACAAAGGCCATGCTTCGATACAGCAACACAATTTTTTTGAAGAGAATACTGGCTTTCTTGTGGTTAGGATTCATGATTACAACAGTTTTTGCAGGGGCTCCATTGTGGACCTTTGAACCACTGACAGATACCAAGATTAAAGTGCCTGCCAATGGCACAGCCATAGTGCAATATAGAGTGACCAATCAGTCCAGAAAAACACATACATTAACTATGCAGCCCATGCGAGGCATTAGGCAAATCACCTCAGGCCTCAATGTTTGCCGCAATCCATTTATTCTCAGGAGCAAGAATTCCTGCATTCTGTCGTTACAGATAAACGGCAGTCAGTTAAAAAGGCCGATAACAGATGGTCCTGTGGTTTGCCAACAAGGGAACCTGAATCAGTGTTATCGGCCAAGTAGCACCAATATTTTGCGCATTACCCGTGGTCCCGTCACAGACGCTACGATTTCGGTAAACCCCTCTGCATTAAATTTTGTTGCTGGAAATAATGGAATGGTCACTGTAACTAACACTACGGGCTCGCCACAGCCGGCAAACAATGTCGTAGCAACCATTCCGGGCGGCAGCAGCATCAGCATGCAAAGCACGACCTGTGGTGCGAGTCTTGCAGTTGGAGCAAGCTGTACAATTACCTTTACTGCCCCAGCAGCGGAAGGCCCAACTAACATTGGCATCAGCGGCAGTAACACCAATACCGCGAGTGTTGCGGTGACTGTAACGTCCATACCGATAGCTACCATTAGTGTTAATCCGACTACACTGCTGTTTGCTGAAAATTCAACAGGCATTGTCACCGTGACTAATGATGTAGCCTCCCTAGTTCCAGCAGAGAATGTCGTAGCAACCATTCCGGGCGGCAGCAGCATCAGCGTGCAAAGCACGACCTGTGGTGCGAGTCTTGCAGTTGGAGCAAGCTGTACAATTACCTTTACTGCCCCAGCAGCGGAAGGCCCAACTAACATTGACATCAGCGGCAGTAACACCAATACCGCGAGTGTTGCGGTGACTGTCACGTCCATACCGATAGCTACCATTAGTGTTAATCCGACTACACTGCTGTTTGCTGAAAATTCAACAGGCATTGTCACCGTGACTAATGATGTAGCCTCCCTAGTTCCAGCAGAGAATGTCGTAGCAACTATTCCGGGGGGCAGCAGTATCAGCGTGCAAAGCACGACCTGTGGTGCGAGTCTTGCAATTGGAGCAAGCTGCACGATTACCTTTGCTTCAAGCATACAAGAAGGACCAACGACTATTCTCATCACCGGGGATAATACCAACACGGTGAGTGTCGATGTGATGGTGACCAGTCAGCCACAGATAAGCATCACAAACCCTGTACAGCAAAACCGGGTCGTTACGGTATCTTCAATAACACCGTTGTCATTAGAAATCACTAACGATGCGGGCAGTGTCATGAATGCGAATGCAATTACAGTCAGCAATAAGGCAGACTGCCCTAATCTATCTTTTGACGACAGCAATTGCACCAGTGTGGCCCCTGGGGGCAGTTGCATGTTGGAACTGACTTCCAACTCCCCTTATGCACCGTGCACGATTACCGTCAGCGGCAACAACACTGCCAACAGCCCCACGACCTTAATTGCTTTCTCTTATCTTGGAGGATTGGTGTTTCAAGAAAACGCGGGCAGTGGAAAGGTCGTTATTGATGTCGCGCAAGGTTTTATCAGCGAATGGACAGCTGTTCCTTCAAATATAGCCGGCGCGACAAGCCTGGATGATGGCTTTGTGAATACTAATGCTATTGCCGTTGATGCCGCTTGTTTAATGCAACTACTGATTGTGCGGCCCTAAGGTGCCGAGCCATCCATTCAGACTGGTATCTTCCTGCGAGAAATGAGCTTTCCACAGTTCTTAGCGTATTGTGTTCCAATCGCACAACTCCTTGTAACTTTGGCGGATTTTCGTCCCCGCCCTACTACTGGAGTTCGTCGCAGGGCCTCGACGTCGCCGCTTGGGCCGTGGGCGCCCCCCTGGGTGACCTTGGTTTGGGTAGTAAGATCGGCGTTCAACGTGTTCGGTGTGTCCGGACTTTTACCTCTTAGTCGCTTTATCCCTTTTCTTTAGAGGCAGCAAAGCTGCCTCATGTTTTAAAAAAGAATGATTTGGATTTTTATTGATCGACCATAGCCTATATGAACTTATCTGTTTTCGCTAGTTTCCAGCTATTAGAAAATAAAGCATGGCATACGTATATCCGGCTATTCATGAGCGCCTCATTTAAAATGCAATCGAGCCTTGATGATATTCGCACTCAGTCTCCTTATCGCTCCGACGAACACTTGATCCAATCGAGACCTCAGGTATTTACAAAGTAGTTTTTACCATTTTTCCATAAATTATTACTTGCAAAACTAGGGTAAGTTCTTTTTCATTTTTTTATAAATGCTTTTTATAATCTGCGATTTTGACTGTTTTTAAAAAAGCAAACGTAGTGCAAAGCGCCTGTTTATCTTAAATAATCGCGTATCGGATTTGCCAATGCTGTTCTATCTTGCACTAAGCTCTCTCGATAACGATGAAAAATTTGTATTCTTGTTGTTTAATTGTTTTTATTACAAGGATGTGATCTCGCATTAATGTAAGAATATTTCTGAGCACTCTCTTCTTATGGTCAATTTAAAATCACATAGATTTTTCTATTTTCAATTAATTCACGTATAATTCACTTTTTAAATTACCCCAAGCTGATAGAGTTAAGGTGAAAGTATGCAATCCAAATTCGAGAAGTTTAATGAATTATCACCAGAACTTAAAATTGAAACCGCTCAAAATTTATCAAACCGTGATTTAGTAAACTTCGCTCGGACATCAAAATATCATTTGGCTTTGTTTAAGCCGGTGATTGATATTCGTAAATTATTGCATCATGTGATACGCGGGGAACATGATGTTGTTAAAGTTATGTTAAAGCAGGACATAAATTTAATTTTTAAAAGGGGCATCGTTACGGATTGTTCTGGCAGAGAGTTTGAGAACATAAGTGGCTTTGAATACGCACTGTGGGCCCTAGATAAACACATGTGGGTAGCAATGATTGAGTGCATCCCAAGTAATGAAGAAGGCAAAAAGGTATTTGCACAATTGATTGCTCAATACCACAAAGTCAACACCATTGGTGTCACTTATAGGCTTAATAGAAAAAAAACAATCACTGAAAAGCATTTTGATTTCGAAAATACCCTCATTAAAGAGCTGCAAACGCAAGTAGATTCAATCAACGCGCCAGGAGCTAAAAATTGGCAGGTCATAGATAAGCAGTGGCGAGAAGGTGTTGGTGGCGCACAAAAAAGACTACCTATGCATATTGTTGATGAATACTGCTCTAGTGAGCCGTTTTATCCTGTGCCTAAGTTTACCTCACAGCCAAAATCATCGAAACAATTCTATAATTGGACTGCCGAGACTACAAAGTATGAAAATTGGTTTAGTGTTGATTCTAAGTTGTCGGTTGATTTTGCAATATATAAGGTCGTGGGGGAGCGGGGTGCTGGGGGTGCGGGGCGCGCCCCGCTTGCTGTTCGCACCAATTTGGATGCCGTGAGGGTATTATGTAAAGTAAGAACAGACGATTTTATCGAGCTCAAATCGCAACTTGAAGACCAGATGACGCCAGATAATCATCATCAAGTGTCTCAGATTTGACCGAATTGACAGCATGTCGATAAAGAAGCTCGTCGTCGTAAGCCGCCACATGCTCATCCCAGCATGAAATTGTCTCTACCCCCCAGTTTGGATTCGTTTTTCTCAGCTTAATCCTCGTTAGAACATTTACAATAGCCTGTGTCATTGTGTGTTATCTAAAGGTTGCGTCTTTGGATATTGGATGCCTAAAAAATGGAAACTCTTATCAATTGAACCAATACGAGTTTTTTTACCGGATAAGCGCAGGCGACTTTCCTGTAATACCTGCATGAGACACTGTTTACAGGGATCGAGACTGCGTTGGTTTGGCATAGGATTAAGAGTATAATCCTGAGACCGAAAGTAAGCTACATCCATTTCATTCGTTAAGTTAGATCCCAGCGTTTCATACTTTATTTCTATCCTTGCTTCATCCAAGAATCCATTTATCTGTTTATTCATGGAACACCCCATAGCGAGAACTCTAACTTGGTTACCCAATCAGCTGTTATATTATCGCGATTTTAAAACGGATTTGTAGTAATTGATATGACTGAAGTGATGGCTGTAAATGGTGATGAATTAGTGTTGAAAGTATGGGGTTAAACTTGATGGTTCCATGCTGAATGGGGAGGCCATTCAATCCGCAGTCAATGAGGTGGGTAGTTTTGCAACAGCGGAGGCATTAAGGTGGTTTGATACAACTGGGACAGCTATTCAAATAGGCAATGTTCTGATGGACGAGCAAGGGGAATGTCGGAAAATATTATGAGACACCTTATGGTGCCGTTCATTTGAGCGTTACGTTTATCAAACCTCATCTGGAGGAAAAAACTACTGTCCTCTAGATGAACGTGCGCGAACTATCATTAGCTCAACGTGATGCTTAGCCAAGCAAGTTCTAGTAAATACGGACAACTCAGTGCACAAGAGGTCATAGATGATTTTAAAACCAATCATGGCCGTCCAGTAGCCCGTTCTTTTCTACAAAATATTGTGGATGTGGTGGGCTCGATTGCTCAGGCTGTAGAGGCGGACTGGATGTATGAAACCCCTAAAATTGAGGACGTCGTTAGCACGATATCTGTGAGTCTTGATGGTACTTGTGTGCTCATGGTCAATGAAGTTTGGCGAGAAGCCAAGACAGGAACAATTACCTTGTATAATAAGATTGGAGAGCGGCTACACACTATTTATTTAGGGCAGCCATCGCAATATGGCAAGGCGAACTTTTTGGAGCGTCTTGAGCGAGAGGTGTAGTGCATTAAATCACAATACCCTAATGCAACCTATGTAGGTATTGCTCATGGTGCACGAGTGAATTGCGATTTTTTAGAGCGCCATACCCAATATCAAGTGCTCGATTTTTTTCATGCAAATGAATATCTTGCAGAAGCTTCTCATGCCATGCAACCAATCCATACTTCACTGCGGAAAATTTTCGCTCGATTTAGCCTGCCACCGATTAAAACACGAGTTTAATGCAGCCTCACAATTACTTAGTGAAATGCGCAACATGCTGCCCAAGAGACAAAAACAGGGGCTTGTTGACAAACTAAAAAGTGCAATTATCTATTTTAAAAATCAAAGGCAACGAATGGATTATAACTTTTATCAAACGAACAATTTGCCTTCGGCTAGGGGGTTACCGAAGCGACTTGCAAGACTCTTATTAAACAACGTCTCTGCGAATCAGGAATGAACCGGAAAATCAGGGTATTCCAATGGTTCTGCATTTAAGAGCGTTGACATCAACCAAAGGTCGGTGGGAACAATTTGGGAGCGTATTAATCAAGCAGGTTCAATCGGTCTGGCAGAAATTTGCTAGTTATTTATAAGAAAAAAACAGTACATTAATTCGAGGTCATACCCTATTGGAACAGTTGGCATAGTATCCTGTGGGGAAGTATAATTTGAAAAACTTAGATCTGAAAATGACTATAAAAACTGTAAAATATAATGAAATTGAGTACATGTCATGTTTTGTCTTTATTGATTTTTTGGCCCACTGCCTATGTTTAAGTTTTCTATCAGAGAGAAAATTAGTTCTTGCTTATTTTTTAGCCCCGTTTTAGAACGAAGCAATTCAAAATGACGTTGAACAGTTTTATAAGAGATGTTCAATACTCTTGCTATTTCTTTTGATGTGAGACCTTGCAGTGATAAATATAAAATATCGTTTTGACGCGGAGTTAATTTTATTCTTGATTGATTTTTAGAACACATTTTGAGTTTATGTTGGGCTCTTAAAAAAGCTAATATTTCTTCAAAGTATTTATTTGTTTCTGCAAATAAATAAAGATCATCTGATGTTTCATTGAGAAAGACCTGACCAGGCCTTTGAAAGTTATGTGCTTTTAAATTATTAATTAACAGCTCATTTTTTTTGTAAATATCAAGAGAAAATTGTTCAAAAAAATCCAAGTTATTCACCATAGTATCTACAAGTAATTTGCTTTTTTTAGATCCGGAAAAAAAATAAAACTCCGTCTGGTCTTCCTTTCTTACACAAAAGGTCATCCCAATAGCACTATCATAATTCATAAGTCCATGTTGAAAAACAGGTTTATCTGAGTTTTTAGGCCATATATTATACCCTGTTGTAAATTGCTGAGGGCACCTTTCGTAATTACTACTTTTAAATAAATCAAGCTCATAATAATCGATAATCCATTGAGGGATATTAGATAAATTGACCTGCGCTCCACTATCATAATTAATCAACAGACTAAACATATGTATGCCCAAATAAGATAAAGGCTGACAAGCAGGCATTATATATTCAGAGAAGTTTTTAAATTCTTGAATGATTTTATCTTTTTTCATAGAGTAAATATACTTAAAATAAAGAAGTAATTTATATGAAAAAACAATTCTATTAAAGTGATTTATAATTAAATTTCTCTGTATTACTTGGTTTCTTTAATTTTGTCTTTTTAAAGTTGAAGAAGTTCACTTCAGATTTTTCAAAAATTAAATGAATTGAACCCAGGAAATGATTACTTATAATTTTGATTGTGGGGATTTTGTGGGGATCAGTACAGTGTGGTTATGCACTGTACTGCAATTGTAGTGGGTGGCGACAGTTAATTATATAATAAATTCAATAAGTTAATTTACAATTACTGGGCTTCGAACCAAGGTGTCGGGGCTTCGAGTCCCTCCGAGCGCGCCATTTAAATCAGCTACTTAGCTATTTATTGTGTTGTAAAAAATCGTTTACTGCCCCGGATTTGTCATAACGTTTGCTGCTTATTCTTAATAAGCCCTGCGCACAATGAGTTAGGTGAGTATAACGCAACCCCTTTTCTAAGGCGCTAATAAATTTTTTTTATCGATTTGAGAGGCAGACTTATTTATTTCATAACTGTTTTTCTAAAATTTCTTAGTTATTTCAAAACCCACTTTATTTGATAAGCACAACAAAGTCGGAACTGGAAACACGCAGGCTTTGATTAAAAAATACCCATATAGTATAATTAACGTGCAAGTCTTGATTAAGGGAGTGATCATGAAAAAACTAATAATTGCAGTATTAGTGTTTGTACCTACATTGTTTTTAAGTGGCTGTTATGTCACTACAGCTTCTTCTTCGGGGCCTTATTATTCCACTTATTACCCTAGTAGTTACTATTATCCTAGTAGATATTATTATCAGCCTCGTTACTACCCCAATCGTTTTTTCTATTCTGGCTGGCGCGGTGGTTGGGGAGGTTGGGGTGGCTGGGGCTTTCGTAGAGGTTGGGGCCGCTGGTGATAAAAAGCAGATTCCGCTCTTTTATAAGAAATGACAATTTTTATGGCTACAATAGGTTGGGCGAAAAACCCCCAACCTAATGTTTCACAATGAATGCTTTGGAAATCCAGGCAATGTTGTCCTTAATGTATCCTGTCCAAGCTGGAGTCTACAGTATTATCCATCCGTCCTTATATTTATCCCACGTTGGTCTTTTATGAGCCCTTCCATAACCTTATATAAACGATTATCATAAAACGTGACATCGCAATTTATTGATTTATAACTAATTAATATTGAAAAATTGGCTTCGAACCAGGGTTGGAATTGTGATATAGATACGCTCCAAAGAGCTCTGCAGGGAAAGATCCACAAAACTCAAACCGGGCAAAGAAAAATAAAAGGCAAAAAAACGCTTGAAATTTTACTTTGATCGGGTATCATTCCAGCCTCTTTAGGGCCGTTAGCTCAGTCGGTAGAGCAGGAGGCTTTTAACCTCTGTGTCATAGGTTCGAATCCTATACGGCCCACCATTCTCCCTAGTGCTGGTCTATAAGATTAGACACCTTTAGCGCCAACTTTAATCCCCTGCTATTTTTATCACAAAAAACCAAATAGATTCTTTATGTTTTGGTGTCTAGTAATAATTTGTCGAAGTGAACCCGGATTCCGGTCTTGCAGGTAGTCGAGGGTACTTTATAAATTGAGTTGTTCATGAGTGTCATTGTTAATTATTTATTGGACAATAATAAGTGGAGGTAGGGCACAAAAACCGGAGGCATTATGCAAGAATATTATAAAGTGAAAGCGCTAGATAGTTTTAATGATAAAATTACAAAGCAAAATGCTGAGATTGAGCTAAAAGACAAGCCCTTAGGAGCTTATTTAATAAGAGAGTCTTCCCTGAACCTAAAAAAACAAGGAGATGACAAAGGTTATTATTTTGCAATTAGTTTTGTTGACAAGGCTCAAAAGGTTAATCACCGACTGATATACGTTCCTCATGATGAACAGGCCCTCACCCATTCAGCTCTCTTCAGGCCAGTTCCAATAGTAGATTCGTGCGCAGTTGTAGTAGTTAATATCAACGAATATTTAAAAGAAAATAGTCATCAATTTAAAACACCGCTAGTGACTGATCCATAAAAAATAGCAAGGCTTAAAGAAGAGCAGAAATCAGAAGTGCGTTCCAAATCTCAAATGGAAGAAAACAAAGTGATATTAAACATGGAAACCTTAAAACATGTATTTCATGCGCTAAGTTGGAATCCAAAAGAATGGACGACTAAAACAGCTCAAATTTTATCACCAGCATATTTTCCGAAGGATCCAATCAATGCGTCTACAGCGATAGAAAAGCTTAAAAATAAACTTTCCAGCATTGGAATAAATGCGAGGGAGGACATGATGTTTTTGGTTGACTCTTCAAGTGAGCTTGGAAAAGAAAAAATCGCTGTGAATATTAAACAATTTAACAATGCTCTGAATCCAGAGAAACTTGAAAAGCTAATACTCTTCCTGGAAAAAATAAAAAAAGATTGGGATGAACTTCCAACTAAGTACAAAGACAATCGCACTGACTGTCATCTAGGAAAAGCAAGCGAAAAAGCTTTAGAGTGTATTGAATCAGATACAAACCAAGACAATAAAACTTATGTATATTGGTCTAGTTAAATAGCCTACGTGAAACGAGGTTCCGGTCTTCCAGATTTGCTCCAAGCTATATTTGCTGGGCTTTTTAGCCTAGCAATTCTTGCCGCAAATTAAGAGACAAGCGCTATTGAAAATCAAAGAGTTAGCCCCACTTAAGCTTTCTCCTCATGGTTGTTGGTAAGAGATTTATCCTGCCAACGCTATGAATAAAGTGAATATTATGGAATAATTATTAACCAATCTAAGTAATTTTAGTCTACTTGTATGAAAATAAAAGCAATTTTTTTAATGGTCTCTATTTTTCTTCCTGTCGCTTTATTCGCCAGTAGTGCGACTTGTCCTTTATCAAGCGGAATCAATGTACACACTCAAAAGCGAATTTTAAATATTTGTAACCATGGTACTGTCGTTAAGACCTTTAAAGTCGCTCTCGGATTCAAGGGTGTTGGTAAAAAACGAGCGGGTGATAATAAAACTCCAATTGGTTTATATGGATTAGCGTATCCCAGAAAATCCAATCAATTTAAAGTCTTTATTCCAATTCTTTATCCGACTTCAAAACAAAGAGCTGCAGGTTATACCGGTAGAGATGTAGGGATTCATGGTCCAACTCAATCTGCTCATGTGTTTAGTTGGTTAAGCAACTTACCAGGCTCTACGCGTGGATGCATTGCTGTTGGCAAAAATAACTATATCGAGTATGTGGCTAATTGGGTAAAGGCCAATCCCAGGGCGGCTAAGGTTTTAATTATTTAAGGATGAAGTTTAATCGCATAGCGCTTCATACAGAAAGCAATCTCACCAGGCGAGTATAGTTTATTAGTGCAACATGACTAGATCTCGCCAATTCATACCCTTATCCTTAACGCTTATAAGCTAAGTAAGGAATACGATATGAATAAAGACAATTGTCCAATTATGGCAACAAATGCGCCAGCACGCACAAAACCTTCTGTTTATCCAGAACCCTTTCCTTCGATGATGACTGGTCGAGAAAAACATCCGCTAGGTGATCTTTTTGGAATAAAAAAATTTGGTATAAGCTTAGCTCGACTTTTGCCAGGTGCTCAATCTAGCTTGCTTCACCGGCATTCTTTACAAGAAGAATTTATTTTTATTCTGGAGGGACATCCCACGTTGGTAACCGATATGGATGAGATTCAATTACAGCCAGGAATGTGTGCTGGATTTACGCCAGATGGTTTAGCCCATCAATTAGTCAATCGAACATCAGCCTCTGTTGTTTATTTGGAAATTGGCGATCGGACTGAAGGAGATAGGGTGAGTTATCCGAATAATGATTTAGTGGCAAGTTTTGACATTAATGGGGAATGGCGTTCACCCATAAAAATGGTGAACCCTATGGAGAATTTTTAGATAATCTTGATGATGATTAAATCTTGTTTGGTAGAAGTATTTGCAAAGAAATCATATTACCAATTTAAGCTGGCTTTATACCCAAGTCTGACTCTTGCTTTTCAATTGGATTTTGCAATTGTTTTTTAAGGATTATCAAATCTTTTGTACGCCTTTTTCTTAAGGTGCGTAAAGCCTCTAATTCATTTTCTGCTGTTCTTTTAGAAATAATTGGGTATGCCACAGCACCCAGCGGCGTTCCTCCTACTATCGCGAAAGAAAGACCTAACTGAGATGAAAACCAATGTTCAAATTTTTCTGATATAGAATTATAAAATCTCAGAGTGCGCTTGAATTGTTCTTTTTTAAAGGATGAAGTGGATTGAAAGGGTTCTTCAGAATTGCAAAAATGTTGAGCTACATGAGCAGGTACTAGTCGTTGTGCTTGGCCTATTAAACTACAGGTTTTTACATCTTTATTTTTATCGGCGATGTATTTCAGTAGTGCCCAAATAACATCAAAATCATATTCGGTCTCATAATAAGTGTTACCGGCTAACTCATAAGTGACGCCATCGACTTCCACTGCTTCAAATTGCTTATCCAATTGCAATCGAATCTTTTCTCCTTGTGCATTTTGGGGTAAAGATTGAAGCATCATGGGAGCCATATAACGAACATCGAGAGCCCACAAAGTGTATTGCCAAAGGGAGAGGTTATGAAAACTTCTGCCGGAAAGGTCATTTATTGTGTTTATTTTTTCAATCATCCACTGAGGATAATGTTGAAGTATTTTTTGGGCCTTATCCTGGTTACCGCTAACCACAGCATTAATTAATTGTTGCATGAACCACTGCTCATTATAATTGTTATAAAAGAACCGACAGCTAAGATTGAAGTTTCGTTGCGCGATGGGCTCATCGTCTAGAGCTTTAACAATAATATTCATTGTTTCATTAGGTAAATTATCAAAGAAGTTGTTATCTTCCGGTTCTGTTTTAGTTTTCATTTGATTCAGAATGGTAGTTAATTGGTCATTTGCAAATAATAAAAATTTGACCATTCTTAGTAAAATCGATTGTTTATATAGACGGTATAAAAACTTGATATGGTTTTGTAACGAGATTATTTCAAATCCTATTTCTGTTTAAATAGAATCTTTGAGAATTTTTTAAATGAAACGGAAATAAAAATGATAAAGTATATGGTTACTGCCATTTTGGCTTGTGCCAGCACGTTTGTTTTTGCTAATCACGCGGCTATTGAGGGAAATTATGCCTGTAAAGGTGTTCAAATGGATGGAAAAACCCCATTTACATGTAATGAAACTATCAAAAAAACAGGCAATACCTATGCGCTTACTGCCACTTGTAGTGACGGAACCTCTTATTCTGGCACTGGTATTTACCAATCTCAGAACCATTCGTTATCGCTAGCTTTCAAAAATGACAAACAAGCTGACGAAATTGGTGTTTCGGTTAAAAAGATAGATAAAAAAGGCAATCTTATTGGCCAATGGACTAATCTCGTAAATCGACTATTGGTCAGACTATTTGCACTAAACAAAAGACTGCATAAAAAAATGTAGATTGGGTCGTCTGATTTAACCTACAAAGCCTGTAGCCTGGTTGACGCAAAGCGACAACCGGGTTTTGGTACGCGTTCAATTAACAATCTAGGCGACTAGACGCATTAAGTAAGTAGAAGTACAGTATTTCTACGAGTAATAAGGGAATATTAAGATGCCACCACAAGAATGGCCAGCTAATAACTATGCGATTGGTTCATATATTCAAGCAAGTATTGCAGATAATTATTTAAAATATTTGGAAATTAAACCCACAGATTCTGTTTTAGATATTGGATGTGGCAACGGGGCATTCAGCCTAAAGATTCTAGATAAAATCCCGCACGGTCATTTTTTAGGGATAGATGCTTCAGAGAGTATGTTGGCATTAGCGAAACAAGAATTTGCTGTTTATCCAAATGCTAAATTGCAACAAGCAGACGTATTGACCATGCCATTTACCAATCAATTTGACTATATCGTTTCATTTTGGTGTTTACAATGGTGTGCATTTGCTATAGAAGAAGCGTTCCTCAATATTCATAGAGCTTTGAAAACTGGTGGCAAAGTATTCGCTCTTTTTCCTTCGGGTGATGATCCTTTTATTACAAGCTATTATCGCTTACAAGAGTCTGGGAGATTTCCCTGCCTCAACAATTTTAAACCACCAGTTGATTACCGATATTTCCAAAACCTGGAACACAAAATACAGGTGCTTCCCTTTAAACACCTCAAATTTGAGCGGCTAAATCACGAAATTCTTTTACCTTCTTTGGATATTTTTCGTAAATTTGTTAACGGTATTGCTTTTTTTCAAGGCCAAATATCGCATGATGACATCAATACTCTCAATGAGGCCTTGGTAAATACCTACGAAAAAGAATGCAAAGAAAAATTTTCTGGTGAGTATTGGTTTAACCTATCTATCCATTTGATACGAGCCGAAAAATAATTTTTAGTGTTTTATTGGGCATGCTTCAATTGTTTTGCTCTTGGCGTCAATATTCCAAGAATTAAGGCGCATATAATCAGTGCAGGTACATCACCCAGAAGATGGCCTATATGCTTAGGGTAGTAAATTGCTTGAACAGCCATAATGCCACCGTGAACGATACTTGACCAAACTGTAAACCAAATAAGGCTAAGATGCTCTAAAGGATTTCGGGCTGCCAGGATTAAAAATACCCCTAAGGTTGCATAAATTCCGAGTATCATCTGCAAATAGAGTGAATTACCAATTAAGTGCCACGCCCATCCTGCTGGCCAATAAACTGTTAAGGGATAAATTCCAAAAATAAATACCAAACCGATAAGAATCAAGGCAGGTTTTAAAATCCTAACTCGTTGTTCCAGCTTCATATTTCTCTCCATGAAATAATTGATATTACATTATATTCAATCACCAACGAATACAAGTACGTACCCGTTTGGTTGTAGTTAGGATTACAGTAAGCTAATAATGAATTGCTGGAAATGTTTCAATGGCATTGCTTAACGCTTCTCCGTGAGAGCGATATTTCCATTCAGTTCTGAAGATTGCTGATAATATATTTGCGGTAGCTTGCAAGAATTTCTCGCCAATAGAGCGATGTTCTACAGGAGGTCTTTATTCTCTATCGTTAACACTTTCATAGTTTTGATACGAGTAATCTCAATGGATTCCATCCGGTTGAAAGGTGGCGCGCATAACCGTAACGCCTTCAGGATTCACCACTTTAATTTGAGTTTTGGCTAGTTCACGAAGCTCATCAGGAGTGCTTAGATTCTTTACTCCCATGCCAGTCATAAGAGAATCCTTTTTAGTTGACTTAGCTTAATTTTAATTAAGTTATATTTATCATTAGGTGTGTCAATGAACATGTCTTGTGCCTTAAGTGAACAGCTTATCCAGTCGTTCTTGTAGTAAATTTTTGTATTTTTGTTTCATTTCTTTTGATAGGAAACTGTTATCTATGGATAAATACCAGGAAGGAGTTATTTGTAAAAAATTATCGATCATCTCATCTATAATTTTCTGATTTAATTTTAATCGCTCAACAGCAAAGTAAGTGAGAAAGTCTTTTTTAGTAAGATTATTTTTCTTTCCTTTCAAAGGCAATGCCAATTCTTCCTTAGGATTGGTCATAGCGATGGTTGTATTAAGTAAATCATAAGCAGGCGATAAATAGTTTTTTTGATTTTTTGTAATGATAGAAAAATTTTTCAAATGCATGTCTTCATTACCAACCAAATAATTAAATAAAGTCAATTTAAATAGTTTAATCAGTTCTATTTTGGGAAAAGTGCAATACTGATTGATGATATCAGCGACCTACTCCATTGAGCGATTATATCTTGTGGCATTACAAAACTAATCCGGCATATCCTTCAATTGCTAGACGTTTAGGTTCTTTCGATTTTGAACCGCCCGAGATGTTTTTCCCAACCGTGCAAGCATTCAATAGAGCACGTAAGGCAACAACTTACCGTTTATCAAAAGAGCTATTTTTCTTTACACCTGATCAAAAGAACTCACCCCGAATTTTGGCTGGCATTGCAGTGAACGAAGAGCCAGAGGAAGTGAGTTGTATCAAGAATCAATAGAATAGTATAGAGGATGTCTACAACTCAATGATATTGAGTTAGGTTTGACAGCTGTCATAGGCTATGCCAGTCTTATTTTAAGTAAGTGTTACACAGTTTATTAAGACTAATTCAAGGAAGATTTCTATGACAACTGTTCATGCTTATGCAACCCAGGAAAAATCCGGTCAACTTTTACCTTTTGATTATACCTTAGGAGAAATTAGTCCAGAACAGGTGGATATAAAGGTAGAGTCGTGTGGTATTTGTCATTCAGATCTCTCTATGATAAACAATGAATGGGGTTTTAGTAGGTATCCTTTTGTACCTGGGCATGAAGTCGTGGGTACTGTCATGGCTAAAGGGGAATATGTTAATACCTTAAAGATTGGCCAACGAGTGGGTCTTGGATGGTTTAGCGGAAGTTGTATGTATTGCCATAGCTGTCTTCGCGGTGACCATAATCTTTGCAGTACAGCAGAACAAACTATTGTAGGGAGACATGGGGGATTTGCAAATATTGTACGTTGCAATGCTTTATGGGCTATGGCATTACCTGATGAATTGAATGCCAAGAATGCAGGTCCTCTGCTATGCGGGGGAATTACAGTTTTTAATCCAATTGTCCAATTTGATATTCGCCCAACCCAACGGGTAGGTGTGATTGGTATTGGTGGCCTTGGTCATATGGCACTGCAATTTCTTAATAAATGGGGTTGTGAAGTGACTGCGTTTTCTTCTTCAGCCTCCAAAGAAGCGGAAGCTAAGCAAATGGGTGCGCATTATGTTGTCAATACCAATGACAATAAAGCCCTACAAAAATTAACGGGTAGGTTTGATTTAATACTCAACACCGCGAATGCAAATCTTGATTGGCCGACTTATGCCAATGCGCTCGCTCCTCGCGGACGATTGCATACAGTGGGTGCTGTTCCTGATCCAATTGCTGTCCCACCGTTTTCACTAATATTTGGTCAACGCAGTTTATCAGGTTCACCCCTTGGAAGCCCTGCAACTATTCAGGATATGCTTGAATTTTGTGTGCGACATAATATTCAGCCGCTGACAGAACATTTTGCAATGAAG
This sequence comes from Legionella hackeliae, assembly GCF_000953655.1. NCBI lineage: Bacteria > Pseudomonadati > Pseudomonadota > Gammaproteobacteria > Legionellales > Legionellaceae > Legionella > Legionella hackeliae. Next base: position 2,714,729 of record NZ_LN681225.1, on the reverse strand, counting down.
GATGTTAATAAAGCACTTGAGCACTTACGGGCAGGCAAGGCGCGTTATCGGATTGTTCTGGATAATTAGAATCGCCAAGCATAAAGTGAATCCACACATAAGGCCTGTGTGGATTCATGCTATAAATAATAATTATAAGTAAGTACTATCACTATGATTAATAAAGATAAATGGGAAAAACTGACGGATTTAATGGCGAAACTGGGTATTAATGAGGTTGATTTAACTGAAAAATTTATTATTGGAAGCGGCAAAGGTGGACAGAAGTTGCATAAAACTGCATCAACGGTTTATTTGAAACATACACCCTCTGGTATGGAAATAAAGTGTCAGGAATCCAGAAGTCGGGAAGATAATCGATATTTTGCAAGGGAACGACTGTGCGAGAAACTGCATTCTCTCTTGAGTGATGAGCAATCAAAAGAACAGCAAAAGCTTGAAAAAATTAAACGCCAAAAGAAAAGACGTTCAAGACGAGCCAAGCAGAAGATTTTGGATGAAAAATCTAAACAAGGTGCTGTTAAGATTTTAAGAAAAAAACCTACTCTTGGTGAATGAGATTAATGGCCTATTACTGGATTTTTAGTTGGATACTGCTTTATCCCTGCGGGGAAGCCAGTAGTGAGTCCCGGAATTTCAATCTTAGTGATGTCCCAATTTTTGTTAAGCATTTCTCCAGCAACCCAAAATCCTACCGTGTTAGAAAGCATTTCTTTAGGGGAAAGCAAAGAATATTTGAGACGAACTAAAAAATCGTTGATATCTGACGCTTTGCTATATCCATAATCACCTGGAATAGTAGGGCGCTCAGGCAGGTAAATTGTTTCCAAATTAGTAAACACGTCTTTAGATATTTTGCTACGGTTGTAAGCGCCTCCCCAAACCGCATAAGCATAATACTGATAACTCGTTTCTGACAGAAGGGCTTTACCGATATCAGACTGCACCTTGGCATAGGGAGCGATTAAAATTCTGTTATCAGGAGTTCGATGATTGGATAATGCTTGTAAAAAAGAAATCATCCAGTTAGTACCTTGGGTTAGACCCGCAGAGACGTTACTACCCGCCACATTGTGCACGACTATCATCGCATGGGGCCAATCAAGATGGAGCTTATCAATTTCATCATGAATCTCACTCATGCTTTGAATTACTGTTAGCATGAATGTCGCCACCATGACTGAGTCGTAAGGGATAGAGTAGTCTTTATTGCCATTTAAAAAATTCTGTTGCACAGTATTTAAATCAAAGGGTGCGCCTTTCTGTACGGATAAAATGTAATTACTTGACATTGACATGGCATAATCAACCATGGCTCTTATCTGTTGTTTATGAGGTTGCCAAGCCTTAATATTTGCTCTATCAAGCCAATTATCTTCAGTTTTTCCGTTTAAGTGCTTTACTTGTTTAATATCATTAAGCAGATTGGCCATCGCAACTTTCCACGAAGAATCACCATTTTGCTTTATCTTGGCAAGATAGGATAACGCCGGACCTACATGAGAGACCGCAGTCATTTCAAAAAAACCTGAAGAACGATTTGTTCGCAGGAGTTTAGCGTACACCAATTTTCTATTTTGATCGTAGATATACATCGAGGAATCAAGAAGTAATATTAAAGGACCATTATAAATGTCGTCCGAGGGCTTTGTTTGTTCTGACTTAATCAGATAGTCAGGGATAGTGAGTTTGCTTTTTGGAAAGTCTGCTTCGTCTTTACCAGTAAAGTCAAAATAGAGATTCATAAATTGCTGTGGGGTGGTATACGATGTGTTCTCGGCCCAATTAGTGCTAGAGGCAAAGAGAAGAAATAGCAAGGTAATGATATGAATGGAATAATGATTTTTCATCGGATTCCGTGTCGTGAAATGGTGGTAAAGACATTTCAAATGTAATTACTTAGCAAGTGTGGGTCAATATTCTAGTCTTACTAGCCACTAAAACAGACATCAAGCGTTACTGCATCTTTAATTGGAAGCCAGTGTCCGTAGTCTTCACCCATCCAAAGACTGGTCTCAATAAGTTTTTTCTGGACCTTTGTACGAGTGAGGCCGGTGCGTTGAATCCATTCCGTGCAGCGTTTTTTAATATTTCTGCGGATCTGACTTCGCATAAAGAAATAATGACAGGGATTCCATGCCTCATTCAGGTTATCGTTAATGTAGGGTTTTAATAAAGTATCTTTGTCTATTTTTTGAGCAAATTCCCATTTGTTTCCATTTAAGACAATGATAGGGGGGAGCAGTTGATTACCAATTTTAACTGGATGAGCCAAATTCATATAGAACTTCCATCCTGCATAATTTGCCGATAAGTCACCATTCGAGTAGATACCATTAATCATTGTTCCGTAAAGGCCATCTTCTTGACGTTGGCCACGTATAACCATGGCTGTGTGTGCTTGCTCAGGCGACTTACCACGTGCCAGATGACGCATATAAACTTTGTAATATCCTCTGCCCTGCTGAAAAAAATGACCAATTTTATCGGTACCAAAATAATGTCCATACATATTAATGGTTGGCGAAAGCAAAAAAAGAGTTCCCGGAAACTGGGAGATTACAAGCCAATACACGGTTTTCCAGGGCCAAATTGCAGTATATCGCATGGGTTGCAGTTCTTTAGGAAAACGTCCCCAATGCACCCATCGTTCAAGAGTCGATTCAGGAAGTCCAATACCAACTTCCTTGTAGATTAACTCAATGATATAGGCATCAGTTCGCCGTAGAGCCAATTGGGATGCGACTCTGCGGCTGTCTTTCGCTTTTGCTTCAAGCTGCTGTATTTCTAAATTTGTTTGATTCATGGCTTTTTCGAGAATGTCGAAAATTCTATGACTCATGAGCGGCCCGATATCTACTAGTTCGCCGGGTGGGAGAGTAAATTGATCAGTTTCTTCCGCTTGGACATTTTGAACACCCCATCCACTCAATAAGAAAATCACAAGCCAAAGAATGTTTCTTGCAAAAGCCATGTATATTCCTCTGTTTACCAATTCGGCAGTCCGTTAGGCCAACGTAGCCAATTCGTGGCTGGATAAGCTGTGGAAGAGTCAATTGTATGTAAAGTGTAGGCATGACGTGATTTATTGGATTGATTGGCATTGCTTTTATGAGGTAACCGTCCGCTCAATAGGATTAAGCTCCCTTGTTTTACTTCAAGAGGGATACAATCATTTTCTTCCCAGGTTTGTTGTTGATATTCTTCAAAATAAATGGTGTTTTCCTTGCGAATCATTCGCTTGGTAACAGGTGTGGAAAACGAGTTCGGAATAACTTCTAAACAGCCGTTTTCTTGATTAGCATCTTCTAGTGCAAACCAAAACCCTAGAACATGATCATCCTTGGCATGCAAGTAAGTTGCATCTTGGTGACAAGTGACTTCTGCGCCAATATTGGGTTGTTTAAAAATATACATGGATTGGATGGGACTAGGTTTTTCAAAACCTAATTGCTGACTAATTTGTTTAAGGCGTACATCCCTTGAATAATGACGAAAAACAGGATCCAGTTCGTGTAACGCATGCCCTACCTTGTTTAATGATTTTTCAAGAGGATAAAGGAGATTACCGCTCTCATCAAAGGCATGCGGTTCAAAAAAGAAACGAATTTTATCCCCTGAATTTAGAAAATAATCAGTACGCACATGTTCATTAGTTTGGGTAGAAAACATCATAAACGGTATGTCTTCTCGATGTTCTTCTATTAAAAAATGCATCCGTTCCATCAGTGTTTCACAGACGGTTTGTGTGAAAAAATTGTCAAGGATTAGATAGCCGTTGTTAAGAAAACAATCCCTTTGTAATGTAGATAATTCCATATTTCGTAGATCCTTTATCGAGCAAACCTAATCATAATTAGCTGAAAACGATTTAGCAAATGGCTTTTGCAACATGCCCATATGGGTAGAAATCCGACAATCAGTTGCTAATAATTATATTATTTAACGTTTCTGTGCCAGAATAAATAGGTTAGTACCTCAATTATGTAGTTAAGTGCCTAAGTCCATGGAGAGAGGAATGCGGCGTATAAGGATAATTATCATAGCAATTTTGCTGGGTGCTATAGGTGCTATCCTCCCGATGTTAGGTGCTCTTTATTTAGCTTGGACTCAAGCACTTAATGAAGAACGTCAAACTTTATATGAATTCAGTAGTCGGATGTTAATACGGGCGCAGTATACTCTAAATGAAGCTCGCAAATTATTAGTCTTATTACAAGAGCATCCTGTCGCGAGGCCTTGTTCTGATGACCATATCCAATGGATGGCAGAACTTGTGACCTCAAAAATGGATGTTAAGTCGATTGCGTATTTTGAAAATGGTATTCGTTGTAATAACTATGGCATTTTGACTACAAACATGCCGCGGTATCAAACTGATTTTATTCTATCTGATGGCTTAGAGTTCGCGGTTAATAAAAATCAATCGCCGGATATTTCCATAGCTTCTGTGGCTTTTCGCAAGAGCGGAAATTATGATATTTATGTTGATTCTAAGCGATTTTCCGACATTATTGTTCCAAATGAAACCTGGCTTGCTATTGTTTATAGTGGAAAAATAATCACACAACGAAACACTATAAATCCTACGTTACTTAAGAATATTTTAAGTCGAATACCTCGGGATGATTTGAAGAAATATACTGAAATTTCCAATGGAGTAACCCGTCTGAAGCCAGTAGAGAAACTTGTACAGCTAAACACATTTTTTATTGATCAAAAGATGGTATCTATAACTCAGTTGGGCCCCTTTTATTTTATTGCTACAGAGCCTGAAGTTTTGGTATATGAGCGTTATAAGAGCCTGCAATTAATTTTGCTACCCTTCGGGTTTATAACGGCTGTTTTTATTATCGGGTTAGTGATTTATTATTCCTTAAAACGATTATCTTTCCGTGCTGAGTTGCAAGAAGCTTTGCGCAATGACGAGTTTATTGTGCATTACCAACCGATTATTCATACAGCCTCTGGTAAATGTTGTGGTGCTGAGGCTTTAATTCGATGGCAACGTCCTAATGGTCAAATTGTACGACCAGATTTATTCATCCGTTATGCCGAAGAAGCAGGGCTGATTTCCCCCATAACTGACAAAATTATAAATAAAATTTTTACAGAATTGGAAAAATTCCTTGTACAACATCGCGATTTGCACGTTGCGATTAATGTCGCAGTTGAAGACATCCAAACCGGAAGAATTGTTGAGTTATTGGAGTCTAAGATGATGAAAAGCAAGATAATGCGCAATCAAATTTGGATAGAACTCACTGAACGAACCTTCCTTGAAATGGAGAAAGCTAAAAAAATCATTCAACGAGCACGGCAACTGGGTTATATCGTAGTGGTTGATGATTTTGGTACTGGATTTTCAAGTCTATCTTATTTGCAAAATTTACCCATGGATATATTGAAAATAGATAAATCATTTATTGACAGTTTAGGCATGGAAGCGGCAACAAGTAGTGTCACAGATCATATTATTGATATGGCAAAAAGTTTGAATTTAAAACTTGTTGCTGAGGGAGTTGAAAAGAAAACTCAATTTGAGTACTTAAAAGATAGAAATGTGGATTATATTCAAGGTTATTTGTTTTCTAGGCCACTGACTTTACAGCAGTTTATGCGATTTTTTACTCTCCAGATAAAATAAATAGGTTTTTGATTTACAAAATAGATTTTTCAGACTTAAATAATATGATAGATGGACCTCACCTAGGGTTTTCATGAAAAAATGGATTGGTTTTTTCGTCGTTTTAGCGGTGCTTATTCTTGTTGCTTTTTATGCCATGGGGTTTATGATTAAAAGCACCTTTACCAAAAATATTAATTCAATCCCTGACTCGCCGTTCATGAGCGTTCAGCTCGAAAAATATCGGCGCGGTTTTTTTTCTTCACAAGCAGTTCTGAAGCTTAAAATTCATGTGCCGGCTCAACAAGTCACTGATAAAAATGGGGCTGCCCGACTTGATCCTCCAGTGGATATGAATATAGATCTTCCTATTCTTATTAAGCATGGACCCATTATATGTTCAGAGAATGGCATCCGCTTTGGACTAGGTCTTATCACCACTAAACCAGAAACCCACTATCAGATATTTATAAATTATCTGAATAAAATGATTGCAAATTATTCTCTGCCCTCATTTGCTATTCGAGTCAATCCAGGACCTCAGGCTGGGGGTGAATATCAATTGAATTGGAAGGGATTAGATACCTTGTTTAAGGTTTCAACGAATCTTAATGATGTTGAGGGCAATCTAAAATTATATGGTTTAGACGGTTCAGGTAATAATACTGTTCTAAAGATAGACAATGTCGGTCATAAATTTAAATATAAACGTCATCAGAATTGGCTATGGTTAGGACAATCTAAATTTAAAATCCCTTTTGTTTTATTAAATCAAGCAGGGCAAAAGCTATTTGAGCTTAAAGATTTTAGCTTTATGTTAGATTCAGATGCGCCAGATGATGCTTTGTATTTTGATTGGGATGTCTCTATGCAAAATTTATATGCTAATGCCCAATCTTATGGACCAGGTCGCTTAAAATTAAACATTAAAAATTTAGATTCAGCAGCTATGGCTAACATAATGCAGCAAAGTTCAAATATGCTTCAAGAAAATGGTAACTCTGATGCGGCTACCGCCGGAATACTTGCACAATTACCAAAACTCCTCTCCAGAGGACCTGTCATGGAGTTATCTGAACTGGCTTTAAATCTGCCAGAGGGTAAAGTTCTGGGTAATTTTAAACTATCACTTCCTAATAATGTTAATGACCCAAATCAAATTGTGCAAAAAATGCAAGGTGAAGGTCAGTTCAGGGCTCCTATAGCAACAGTAAGACAACTCTTGATCGCTTCAACGAAGAGTGATCTCGATAGCAAAAATACACCAGCAACAAATAATCAGCCTGCAGTTGTCCCGGGTGCTGTAGCTAATCCTGTATCAGCAGTTACTGATACCCAGGCCGAAGCGCAGATGCAAGTTGACAAAATGTTGCAAGCGTTAACGAGCAAAGGATTTTTGAAGGTTGAGGGTAGTGATTATGTCTTAATCTTCAAATTAGAAAATCAACAATTGATAATTAATGGACAACCATTCAATCCAAACATGCTTCAATAATCAGGAAAGAAAGGGGAGTGACTCACCTTGTAAAAAAGAATTTATGCCTTATGTTATGCTATTCATTAATACACCATGAATAAATTTTGTCAAGGTTTGGGTATGTCTTTTAGACGTGCATTGTTTGAAAAGTCACTCATTGTCACATTGATAGTGATTTTTTGGTCATCATCAGGAAATGCACAGAGTGATGCTTGCCTTGGAAAACCTGTTTTTGTAATAGAAACGGCTACAGTATCCGAATGCTCCCGATTATTGACAATCATTGCTCCTTATCAAAAATTCCAAAAAGAGGGAATCACTTATTATTGTGGTCGCTTTAAGGGATATCCGGTATTGCTAACCAGTACAGGAATAGGTGAAGTCTATGCGGCAGCAACGAATACACTGTTAATTAGTACCTATCATCCTAAGTTTATTTTATTTGTAGGGATCGCAGGTAAATTGACACCGCAGTTAAAATATGGAGATGTCGTTGTAGGAAGTGAAGTGTATCAAGTTCAACATCTAGATATGAGTATCGAGCGCGTTAACAGAGTAAACCCCAATACAGGTCTGGTGTATTCCCCGTTGTTAAAGCCAAAAAGTGAAATTATAGAGTTTGTTAAGACTTTCCCTTCGTTTAAAAATTTTTCCGTTTTTTTGGGGAGAATTGCGACAACAAATACCTACCCTGAAAGTAAGACCCTCATAAGAGATATTTTAAAAACTGGCTCTAAAGCTGTGGCTATGGAAGATTATGCGATCATTGCAACCTGTGAATTATTAAATGCCAACTGCCTCACTGTTCGCGCAATTAGCGATAATCCGCAAAAAATATTAATTATGGATAATGAAAATCGATATTGTATAAGTGCAAGTGAAAGGGCCTCTGCTATGGACAACCTCGTCAGCTTCGTGAAGGTTTTTTTAGACAAATGGCTTCAAGTAAAGGGTAACTTGGGAAGCTAAAACTATTATTTTGATTCCGCAAGCTAAGGAGGATTAGATACGTGAACAATCTTAATGGTGGTTTTTTTAATTTCTACAGATACCGAGGGTTGATAATTATAACCCGCCGCCAAATTCTCATAGAGGTTAATAATTGCAAGAAACTGTTCTAATTTAAATTCATTTAATTTAATAGCCAATTTATCCAATTTAATGCGCTCTTTAATCAGCTCAAGATGACTAATAATACCTCGCTGATACAGCTTATCATTGAGTTGATAGGCCCGCCTTAAATTGCGTCCTGCCCGTAATGTCTCATCATAACGTTGACTATATAATTCATGAGCCGATAGCGCATTGTTAACATCGCGTAATACTTTACGTAGTGTGTCGGTATAGCGGTAAAAAGAAGCTCGATTTAAGCCCTTGGCATGAGCTAATTTTCCAAAAGTAGATGCTCTTAAAAGAGGCATTTCTAAAATGGCTTGATTGAAGTGAATGGATTGACCTAAGTGATAACCATTAGGAACTGTAGCAATCTCACCACGCGCTAACGATAATTGAACGGTGGGTAGTAGATTAGAAAAAGCGATATTGATTCCCTCACTTGACGCTTTTAATTCTTGTTTAGCTTGTTGTAAATCAGGTCGGTTTTCAATAATGCATAGTGGTAGTGAACCAACGATCATTTGTTGACCATTTAATTGACTAAATCTGCGACCTTGTTGCAAGTTCCCTGGATTTTTGTCTAGTAAATAACGAAGGGCATTCTGGCTTATAACAATATTTTGCTGAATTAATTTCTCTCGAGCCTGAGTAAGATGAAGCTCTGTTCTGGCTTGTTCGACGCTAATTTGGGCGAATATCCCATCGGAAAACATTGCTTGCGAAATATTGGCAAATTTGGCGAGATCGTTCTCTAAAGTGTGTAGCAACTGCAACTCTTCAATTTGTGCAACATAACTCAAATAACTTCGTGTAATTTCGCCGATAATCGCCAATCGCACCCCTTCATGTATTGCTTTAACTGCAATCAATTCATAAGTTGCTTTTTTTTGTTCTTTAATCTGTTTAAAAATATTCATCGTATAAGAGGGGACAACGGTGAGTAAAACCCCAGGAAAACCTAAAGCTGGAAAGGAAGAATAACCAGCATTGCCAGTCACATCAGGAATCCAATTTAACTTTACCCGTTTTAACTCTCCTTGAGCAGCCTCAATATTTGCTACAGCTATTTTTATGTCATTGTTAGAGAGTAAACCTTCATCAACAAGTTGATTTAATACGGGGTCTTTAAACTGTTGCCACCATGGAAAACAGGGTAAGTTGACTTCGGTTTCCTTGTAGCGTTCGTTATGAACTGACCATTTTGCCGGAATAAGGAGTTTAGGCGAGGAATAATGGGTACAGGAGCTTACTGCAATACCAAGAATAAGTATCCCCATTTTCCTTATCAATTTATTCTCCAATATGCTTAATCCGTTGATTTTGGTTAACTTTCCTTAATTGCTCCAGTATATTTTTAGTTTCTAAAATGAGCAGTTCATTTTTTACTGGGGCTAAAACAAAGAGTTTTCTAATGTTATGATAAGCTTGATGCACGATAGAATTAAAGAGCTCTAGCTCTTTGATAAAATCTATTTCCTCACGATCATCATGCTTGGTGATAGTAACGAAAGTATATAATTCCATCACTTTTTCATTGAAGTGTGTGCTTGTTTTTAAATAGTGACTTTGATTTAAAGGAGTTTGTCGAAGAACGATATTAAATAATTCCTCCAGGTAGAAAAGAACAGTTTTTTGTATATCAATGAAAAATTTACGCGACAGATCATCTCCTCTAAATATCCAGTATTCAAACGTAAAACAGATAAGTAAAGCAACAACAGTCGATAGAAGATAATCGAAAAAAAAGTTAGGGACAGCATAACTGTTACCGGCATAATAATCTGTTCCTAGTGCGGTTAGCGTCACAGTAAATACGGTAGGGAACGCATAGGATTTACCTAAGGTAAAATAAGCCATATAAACAATTAGAGGAATAATAATTAAGATAAAACGAAAGTTAACCTGCCCAAGAAACCACAAAATATAGGATAAAAATAAACCACAAAGCGCTCCCCAAAATCGATAAGTGGTTCGTTGTAAACTAGGTCCTTTTTCAAAGCCTGCATAAATCATCATAACAGCAAATCCAATCCAGCCTGCATGCGTGTAACCCAATAACCTCTGGATGAGTAACGCAGTGGCAAAAACAATACAAATTTGCAGCGCACGCGTTTTGCGATAATTTATAGCTTTGAACATATGTAATTCCATGATTGTATAAGATCATCCAAAATAGGAAGAGACGTTTTTAACAATGTACACGGCTTTTCTTTTGCGATCGCTTTTTTGAAAATATCCAACTCATTAATGAATCGTTGGAATCGCTCACCTTCCATTATAAGAGCCATTTCCTCAGTAACACAGACCAGTAAATGAAGTTTATTCATGAGTAAATTAATTTTTAAAATTGAGAAAGTTGGGAAAGAGTGGGGCAACATGTTGGCGTATTGAACCAAATGAATAAGATGACCTTGGATAGGATCGTATTTAATTCGCCTTTGATTTTGCATTGCCAATAAATGTTCAAGTGTTTGATTGATGAGTAATAGCAAAGCTCTTAACCATAAACGGAAATAATAACTGCGAGGAAAGAGGACTAAGGCTGCAAAAATAATAATCATGGAAAGAATAGTGGTTAGACAATTACTTAAAACTGTATAAAAGCTGATATTGATTTCGCGATAAAGTAAGGAGTAGGCGCCTAAGCTTAAGGCAATAGGGACAATAACAAGTGTATGGCGTCTATTATCAATGGCTACTAAATAAAGAAATGCAGAGTAGAAAAAGGCAAAAATCCAAAAAAAAGGAGAAACAGCAAATATATCAAAAAGAAATACCGTTACGATGGCGATAATAAGACAACTGAAAAGAAGAAAATATTTTTCTTCCAGTGTCTCGCCAACCATTTCAGCGCCTAGGGCAGTAATAGGAAGATAAAAATAATAAAAATAGGGGTTGGGAATCGAAAAAAGAAAATTTACTAAAAAAAGTATCAATAAAATATAAACTACTTTTAATCCGTTGAGACGGTGAACCCCATATTGATCATAATGCTCTATAACGTTATATAGTTTTGACATAAACATAGGCACTAGCACCCGGATGGAGGGGAAACTTAGGGTCTGGATCGAGAATTTTTATTTGAACGGGGAATCGTTGTGGTTCCAGTAGCCATTGATTACTGCTGCTAACCTCTTGTTGTTGTGTACGTGTGACTGTTCGTTGTCTATCAGAAGCCCAGATAGAATTGACAATGACACCGTGGAATATTTTATTGAAGTAGTACATTCGAAGGACGATATAAACTTTGTCGCCTGGTCGAACGCGCCGTAGATCAGTTTCATAGAAATTGGCTTGCACCCACCACGTCGAGGTATCAATAAATGAAAACAAAGGCCTATGCGTTTTGATAGGGGTTCCTAAACTAATATACATGTTATCAACCACACCGTCGGTAGGTGCTCTGACAACTGTTAAGTTTAAATTAACAAGTGCGTTATGCATTTCTGCTTTTAGTGCTGCAATACGCTTTTTCTGTCGAATGGCTTGTTGATCTTCTACCGCAATTTGCTTTTGCAACGAATCCATTTTGTTTTCTACACTATGTAAATCATAATTCAGTTTTCTGACCTCAAGTCTAGATAATCCCTCTCGAACACTGGGTGCATTTTTTACCTGTAACTCATATTTTGCTTTGCCATAGACAAATTCTGCAGCTTTTAGTAACGATTTCGTCTTTTGGGTTTGTCTATCGATTACTTTAAGGTGTTCAATAGCTTCTTCGTATTTTGCCTTGGCACTTTCATAGGCTAATCGATAAGGCTTTTGATAAACTTCAAATAATGGATCGCCTGCTTTTACAACACTTCCATTACGAACATAAAGTTTGGTAATAAAGCCGGATACGTCAGCTGCAACAGGAGTAACGTTAGCCACGACAAAAGCGTGACTGGTAAAAGGAAGTAGATAGGAAAAAATATGATAAATACCAATTAAGGCGGCTATTAAAATGACAATAATCGGTAAATTAATTTCATTTTTTGGTACCTTAAATATCCTTATCATAAGTAACCTTAAAGCGCCTTAACCTAGGGGGTAGTATGGGGAATTTTCTTTTGCTATTAAGAGATTACTCTATTTCTGAGGGCTTTTAAATGATAAGTTGTTAAGAGTGAATTTGAATAAAAAAATAATTTGGCTGGGAGCATAATATGAAAACGGTTGATGTGACTATAGTGAGAATTTATACTCTTGAAGGGGAAGAATCTGTCTCTACCATCCTTAAGTATTTACAGAAAGAAATTAAAGTTTGTGGTATGAGTGTTTTTAGAGCGATTAGTGGTTTTGGTGAGACAGGAACTCATACAGCATCTCTTCTCGATTTATCTTTTTCTCTTCCTCTTGTTATCGAATTTTTTGACGCACCTGAGAAAGTAAATACTGCATTGGAATATTTATCCACCGTAGTAAAACCAGAGCATATCGTGTGTTTCCCAGCCAAAACGAATGGCTAATTGACTTAGGTTAAGGTTCTGCCTATTCATGATGACCAAAGGGTTCTCGTTGGTAGACTCTATAGGCAATAATAGACGCAGCGATTACATAAATAATATTGATACCGACATAGCAGATCATCGTACCTAGCAAATCAAGCCAAGAAATTAAAATTAAACTAGCGATGATTTGTACAAGTAAGATATAGAGAGTAAATTGTGCGCCAATTTTACTTCCCTCCCGTGAGTACTGAATAACGAGTGTCAATGGCATAGAGATTGAGTAACAAAAAAGATTTATCAGGGCAATATACACAAAAGGTAATACTTCAATAAAATCTGATTTAAAGAGTAATAATATTCGTTCAGAAAAAATACCCAGAGTCAGAGCCACGATACAGGCAATACCCAGACAGATTCCTACATACTTAAAAAGAGTTCTCAATAAAAATTCTTTGCCATGGGCAAAAGCCGCTGAAATTTCAGGTTTTATTAATATATTGATGGGGCTTAAAGTAGTAAATCCTAAAGCAATAATTGATGCAACAGCGGAGAATAGCCCAACAATATATTCATCTTTTCCTAGCCATTCGGTTATCAAAAGAGGGGTTACGGTAAAGGCATATTTATCCAAATTTTGAATGGTATATCCCGATATTTTTTTCTTCCAGGCAATATCATTCTTACGTAGTTTGTCTAAAGTAATTCGTAAATTTAACTGTGTTTTTTGGTGAACTAGAATAAATGCAAATCCAATAAGGACATAGCTTAGGATAAAGCTTATGAGCATAATGTGAGCAAAATATTGGGCATTATTATGAAACAAGACGTCATAAAAATAAAAATAGGTGAATAAGGTAAATAGAAAGTAAAAAAGAGTTTGAAGCATATTTAAGAAAATTGCAGTGCGCATATAGCCCACAGCACGAAATAATTGCATGTAAATATTGTAAATGGACAATACTACAGCGCCCCAAAGAAAGAGAGTAACAAGATGACTCATCTCATATAGTCTGAGATGTTCCAGAGCATAGCTAAGTGCGATAATTGCCAAGCTTAAAAGAAACCCACCAATAAATAATGTCAGATAGATGGGTTGTAAGAAATTCTTGATGGATAAAATCAGGGAATGAATTTCATCATGCTTCTTTTTCACATAGTACTTCGGAATATAATGAGCAACTATCGAATCGAGTCCCATAGTCACAATTGTTCCAATTAAAAATAAAGAATTAACCGCGACTGTAAAATCCCCAAATGCAGCTGGCCCCGCATTTCTGGCGACCATTAAATTGATAAGAAAAAGCATGCATTGATCTGCTGTTAGCAGAATCATATTAATTGCGAAGACCATTCATTTTTTTATAGAGAGTACTTAACTTTAATATAGCAAACAGTATGCCTTGTTGGATGCCTCGGACAAGCCGAGGCACGTAGGTTGGGTTTCACGAGGCACGTAGGTTGGGTTCACGAGGCACGTAGGTTGGGTTCACGAGGCACGTAGGGTTTGGTTTCACGAGGCACGTAGGGTTTGGTTTCACGAGGCGGTAGGCTTGGGTTTCAGGTGGCTTAAATTAGAGAGGGCTTACTTGCATCTATGTGCCTCGGCTTGTCCGAGGCATCTAGTATCCAGGTGGGGTGAAGAAGGTAAACCCAGGAAAACATTAAGACCTAATTTTCTCGATAGCAATTGTCCAATCCGGACCTGCCTTGAGTTGATGTAATTTTGCGAAATTGCCTTGATTAGCCGCAATGGCTAAATTAAAAAGGCTATTCAAATAGAGTAACTCAGTACCTTTGGTTGTTGCCCCAAAAGTGTGATGAAATGAAAGTTTGGTGGAATATTTTAGAGTTTTATTATGGTAAATTTTAATTTGATAAGGTTCGTTTGCTTTTATTCCGAAGGTTTTAATTAGGTTTCTATCGATATCAGTCCAGACATTCCCATACTGCGTATCTAAAATTACGAGGGTTCCTCGCAAAACATGATTATCGATGACAGGTTTTTGATAAGCTAATCTAACAACAGGCTTAGTTGATACAGGTCCAACTTCATTAAAAGAAATTTTACCTGAGGCTAGTTTTGCAGCAGTGTAGCCGTAAACGTCTCTACCAAAAAAAGTATAGGAGTCTCCTGAACCTTTTAAACGATTTTTGCTTTCATCGATGATTCTTATTTCTTTTATCCCATAAAGGTTATCAATTAGAGTTAAACTACCATTATCAGGAGTAACAAAATATTGTCCATTATTAGTTAGGGCTACGATAGAACGTCTTTGAGTACCAACCCCAGGATCAACAACACTCACAAATACTGTTTCTTTGGGCCAATACGCTGCTGCTTGATAAAGACGATAGGCAGCTTCCCATATATTGTAAGCCGGAATTTCATGGGTTAAATCCGAAATAACAAGCGATTTGTCAACAGAATACATTACACCTTTGACTTCACTAACAGCAGCATCTTTCTGGCCAAAATCACTTTGAAATACAACGATGCCGGATTTTGCAGAAACTATCGAAGAAAAAATAGCAACCAGGAAACAGCATTTCATCAAATAACGAGCCATATACATTCTAGACAATTCCTAAGGTGATGAAGGTACCTAAAGTAAATCATAAAAAAAGTATTTCTAATAGAGGGAAGTCGCCTGAGCAAGAATACTGGCAAGAGGTGAAATGGGCATGGTAATGCCTTCATCATCCAGAGGATTGGGTAGAGAACTATCCTCTTTTTTATTCCAGTGGTTTCAAGGTCTCCAGTGTCGTTGGAATTAATTCAGAGACTGTTGGGTGAATATGAACTGCATCTCGAATTAAGGTGTAGGGTTTATCGGCATACATAACATCTAAAATAGAATGGATAATCTCATCGGCATTAACACCAAGTATGGCTGCACCAAGAATTTTTTGTGTATCAGCATCAATGAAAATTTTGATAAATCCCGTAGGCTCCCCTTTGATCATGGCACGTTTAACCTGAGTCATAGGGCGTTTGGCAACCAGCGCGTTATACCCTTTGGCACGAATTTCGGCTTCAGTTAACCCACATCGTCCTAATGGCGGGTCAATATAAAGGGCATAAGCCATTAAGCGATCAGTGACTTTACGTTGTGAACCATTCAGTAAATTGTCTGCAACAATTTGATAATCATTATAGGCTGTATGAGTAAATGCGCCGCGACCATTACACTCACCAAGTGCCCAAACATTGGTAGTGGTAGTTGCTAACTCATCATTCACTACAACCATACCTCGCTGATCAATTTGAATATCAGTATTTTCAAGCCCTAAATCGTCAGTGTTGGGTTTGCGTCCTATTGCGATTAATACATGAGAACCGGTCACTGTGTTCTTCGTATTCTCGCAGCCCAAATGGGCTGTAACTCCATGGTCAGATGCGGAAAAAGATAAGCAGTTTGTATTAAGATGCACATCAATACCGGAATTTTTCATAATTTCAAGCACAGTGTCACAAACATCAGAATCCTCTCGGGCGATAAGTCGAGGTGCCTTTTCAATGACTGTAACTTGAGCTCCAAAACGGCGAAAAGCCTGGGCAAACTCAAGTCCAATATAGCTGCCTCCCACGACTATCAAATGTTCAGGGACTTCGTTTAATTCCAATATTGATGAGTTGGTTAGGCAATCAATTTGATCAAGTCCTTCCATGGGAGGAATAAATGCACGGGCGCCAACATTAATAAAAATTTTCTCACCAGACAATTTCTCATCGTTAACTACAATTGTTTTGTTATCAATGAAACGGGCATGCCCCTGAAAAATGGTAACATTGGGGGTATTTTTTAACCATTGCTCGACACCATGACTTGCTTTACTAACGATAGCATCTTTACGCGCCTTAACTTTGCTCATATCCGTTTTAATTGAACCGCTGATCTCAATCCCAAATTCGTTGGCACGTTGAGCCTGATGAGCAATTTCAGCGCTGGCTACTAAAGTTTTAGTAGGGATACAACCAGTATTAACACAACTGCCCCCAAATTTATTACGTTCAATAATAGCGACAGTCATGCCTGCTTCTGCCAGGCGGACAGCTAGTGAGGGACCAGCTTGGCCTGTTCCGATAATTATAGCATCGAAGTTTTTCACCATACTCTCCTTGTTGGCAAAATCTACTATCTTAAAAATAGCATAGCAAAGGTCTTAAAGATTTTTATGGGGAAAATTAAAATTTTTGATTAATAATCTTAACTAATTCTAAATCCAAGTTCATGCAGACTTAAGGTCATGTAGTCACCTGATTTTAAAGAGGCTGTCCCGCCAAGAGTTGCAATGATCTGCATAATGCCAAGATCCCCATTTGCTTTTCTACCAATTGTTAAGTCAACGTTTAATAATTGAGTCGTTCTTGTTTTATCGTTTTGCCAGACTACTTCCAAAGGTAATTTAAGTTTCCATTGATTGACTCGGGATTCAATTAATTGCGCTTGTCCGTTCATTCGGCCAGTCATGTTTAAATGCAGTGCTTTAATTGCTTCAATATTGCCAGATTTATCCAGGGCTGTCTTAAATTCGAGCCAGCCCTTTTCCGTATAACATGATTGTAGCTTCTCTAATTGGTTGTCTATCATTTCGGCGTTAAAATCGAACGATTGAATAGTCGCTTTTTCTGCCCAATTTAAAATGAGCCGCTCCTCGATGTTTGTAATTTCAGCAGGTATCTTATAGTTACAATCGATGGTATTAGGAGTATTTGTAAATTCACCAGGTAATGATGCGATTTCAGTAGGGAGTAGCTCTTGCGTTTGTTGTGAAGAGGTGAGGGGGGGCTCTTGGCGGTTTGAATTGAATAATGTTGGTTTAGAGAGCATGGCCATGTCGAGATGACTATTTATTTTCCATCCAAAGGTAAAATTAATATTGAGTAAATGTGTAATTTTTCCCTTGTCATTTTGATAAGCAATATCTAACGGCAAAGTGATATTCCATTGTTTGTCATCACGCTCACTTTGACCCGATGAATCACCGAATAACCCGCTTAAAATTAATTTTTGAGTTTGTTTGGCGTCCGCTGGCGTCATATGTTGGATGGCTAAACTGTTTTTTTCAGCGTACCACGCACGAATCGCCTGCATAGCAATTGGAATTAAGTTTGTTTTTACTGACGGGGTATGGGCGATAGCTTGATTTGCCCAGGATGAAAAAAATTTGGGATCAATTTGAACAACTATTGGGACAGGCTTATTGGGGGAATGCATGGGATTTTCGGCATATACTTTATGTAAGTTTTCTTCTCGACCAAGATTTTGTAGTGACGTTACGGAATTCGTGGGTTGATATTGCATTAAATTTGATCGCTCCCTTTCTTCAGAGGCGCTCGAGGCGACTCTTGTCGGATTTGGGAGTAATGAGGCTAAAAACGGCAAGATAACCTTCTGTTGCATATTGTGGTGAGTTTCTGTGTTTTTTTCTGCCAAAATAGAATAAATACCCTGTACTATTTCTTTCATAGAGCCTGCTTTTTGAAAGGAGGGAGTGGCACGTGGTATAGCAATCATCTGCATAATACCAAGCTCTCCTCTTAGCTTTCGGCCGATTGTGAAGTAAACATTTAGGAAATGGGTAATTCTTTCTTGATCATTTTGATAGATTACTCTTAAGGGTAAAGTAACTTTCCATAAATCCCCTTGAGCTTCAATAAGTTGAGCAGGACCATCAATTTCACTATTCACAGTGAATGCCCGTGTTTTAATGAGATCGATATTGCCTGATTTATAAAGAGCTTTGCTGAGCTCTTCCCATCCCTTGGGCGTATAGCACGATTGCAACTGCTGCAATTGATGTTCAATCGCATCAGGTGTGAAGTGGAAAGATTGCATTGCAGCATGAGTTGTCCAGGCTAAAACAAACGTTTCATCAATCTCGTTTGTTTCCGGGGATATTTTAAATTGGCAGCTGGAGTCGTCTTGATGTTCTTTGTCTATTGATGGATGAGGTTGCACTGTAACATTACTTTGGAGAGAGGAGGTGCTTTCAGTTAATCTCTCAGAAGTATTTTCTCCCTGAGCTACAAGTTGTGCACAGAATAAACCAAGCAACGTACTACACAGCGCCCTTTTTTTCATCGATAAATCCCTTATTGATCTTCTGGGTCAATTGTGTGGGAATAATAAAATTTCGTCCAGAGTAATCAGAGTTTATTAATAGATTATATGGATTTTGAATGTTCTATCAATGCCTTAAGTCTTCGCGCATCTGTAGGGGCGAAACCTTTTTCATCATTATCAAAATAGCAATAAATTGTTTTTCCTTCTTGCTGCCAACGCTCAAATTTTTGAGTGCACTCTGTTAAAACCCTCTCCTCATAAGAGCCTTGATAGGTTTCTTTATTGGGTCCATGCATGCGAATGTAGATAAATCGACCGGTAACAATTTCTGGAGATTGATATGTCTTAAAATTATAAAAGCACAGAGTCATTTCATGGGAATTTAATAATTCGTAAAGTGCCTCACAAAACCAACTTTTATGACGAAATTCAAAAGTATAAAGATATTCTTTGGGCAAATTGCCTATAAAAGACTATAAAGAAGAGAGATCTAAAGGCCAATAGGGTGGAAATTGAAATAAAATTGGGCCTAATTTACTCTCAAAATGACTAAAAGCATGAAGCAATCGTTCTACACTCTCCTCGACATCATGTAGCTTTTTGATATGCGTAATATATCGATTCGCTTTACAAGAAAAAATAAAATGGGGAGGTGTTAAATCCAGCCATTTTTTTATATTTTTTTCTTTAGGAATTTGATAAAAGCTATTATTTAGCTCAACTGAATCAAATGTTTGCGAATAGAATGGTAATATAGCGTCAGGTTTTATCTTTTCTGGATAAAAATTCCCTAGCCAGCCCGTATAACTCCAACCTGAAGTGCCAGTATAAACATCTTTTGAGTCCATGAACTATTCCTTTAGAATCTTTAATCTAACTATAGACGTCTCAGAAATACCTGGAAAACTTAAAAAGAGTATTAATTCGTATAAAAAATTATTGTTCTTAATATTTCTATAAGTCTTGCTAGCTTAGAATACCCCCTTCAACTAAGCTTCTAAAAATTTGGAATGATGCAAAAAGAACAATCCATTTCAACCATCAATCCCTCAGCATCTCCTGCCAGCCGCTTGTCTACTAAAAAAACATCCAGATACCTCCCATTAAGCAGGCGATTGTCTAAACAACATACACAAGTTGCTAAAAAAATACACCAAGTTGGATATATTTATGCATTGCATGGATTATTGGATGGTGGGATTGCAGCGTATGGGAGTATGAAATTTTTCTTTGATGTTTTATTTATCAATCAATCATCCACTACATTAATTCATGATTGGTTACAGACACCAGAAGGTATTTCTATTGCACTTGCAGAAGCTATGGCATTTGTTGGTTTTTCATTAATAGCGAACATGAGTGAAGAAAATGCAACCAATGCGTTTAGACGAGCTGCGGCGTCATTTTGGCCTTATTGTCGCAGTGCTGTGAGTGAGCTTAAAAAAACGAGCCGGGCGGTTAGCAATACAGTAAAAATAGCTAGTTTTTTCAAAGAACAAAATCTTGATTATGCGATGATACCCTTTGGTTTAACCATGGGAGCCGTTTCTATTGTCAATCGCGTTTGGTTTCGTCGTATGCAAAATCAACGACAGCTGATAAAAGACAGATTACAAGCGCTTTTAAAAGAAATATCCGCCATCTCTGAGAATGATAGTTACGATCCAGACAAGTTGCAGGGTTATTATCAAGAAATCCCCTCTCAATCTAAAAACCAACAAAAGTTTGCTTATGTTTCAGCGGCCTATACAGGATTAATGGAAGGGGTCGCTTTTTATATAGGTATCTTGACCTTTATTTCGTTGACTTCGCCGGCATTTATACCATTAGCAGCTTGTTGCTTAACATTTGCAATATTGTCCATAGCCACTCGTATTCATGAGGAGTATGAACACCAACGCGAGTTGGAGGTTCATATTTTAATTATTAAATTACGCCTAAAACAAAAAGAAGTTGCTGCATTAACTGCTACTACAGTTGACATAAAAGAGAATAGTACAACTCAACTGACGCATCTTTATAATGAGATTTTTATATTGTCAAAAGAGCTTGATGACAAAGCAATCACTCTCTTTGGTAGAACCCTTAAAGCAACAAGACAGGGGTTAAGTGTGTATGCATTCATTAATAAAATCATTTTAGGGGCGACGATTTTTTTTAGCGCAGTTCCTATTGCTTTGGTAATTAGTAGTGTGGGTATAGGAATTTCCATATTACTTTTTACAACGATAAAAGCAGTGATGAAACAAATAAAGGAATCTGGAAAAAATCTAAATGGGGAATTAGTGTTAGTGAATAATATTCCTGCCATGATAAATCAGATTGTTGATAATATAATTCAAATCCACCTCCCTATTGAAAAGACGCGATCTTTTTGGCGTTCCTGGTTCGATGTGGCTTGGGCTTTTTTCTCTGGTTTGGATAAAGGACGAAAAAATATAGGGCATTTACTCATGGTTTCTTTTGCAGAAAGAAGTCTTCATGACGACTATATGCAATCGCCGATTATGATCAATCTTTCAATCGCCCTTGGCGTCCTAAGCTCAATTATTTTTTCTTTACGCACATATGCAATGGCTTTTGGAACGAATGAAGATAATGAATCAGAGGTTAAAAATCTGTCTTCACTCCCTGCTGCAACGCTATAGATAATTGGCTTACCAATTTTTTTGCTTTCTAAAGCCTTTACCCCTACACTATCTAACCTATTGATTAATTAAAGAAAAGGAGACAATCTTGAACTGGAAATCATTAAAATTCCTGGGAATGAGTGCGGGCTTTTTATTCATAATGCTAACGAGTTGTGTAGCTGCTGTGACTCCGAAATTTGCGTTAACGCCTACAACAGTGACTTCATTTAAGCTTCGTCCCTCCGATACGGTGATTGTTCGCTATAGAGTAACGAATAATACAAATTCAGCGCGTGCATTAACCATAGTCCCCGTGGCAGGGGTAACTCAAATTATAGGAAATGCAGATGCTTGTCGTAGGCCTTTTGTATTAGGCAAGGGGCATTCTTGTGTACTGTCTCTTCGGATAAGTGGTGCCCAGTTAACTGCTTCGGGAATTCACGGTGGACCTACAGTTTGTAAGACAATTGGTAGAGGAGATAGTAATCCTGATCCTTATCTTTGCTCACAACCACCGAGTCCAAATATTTTGCACGTAAATCCGAATTAGGCTTATTTGGAGGTGATATTGCCTCCAGAAGTACTTTGTCTTGCATTGTCGCCCAAATTTAATCTCTTTTGATTAAAATTTGACTTTAAAGGAAAAAGTCATTAACTTTGCTCCTCTACTTTCTGACTATCATGTATACATCCCATGCAAAATGAAAACAAAAAATTCTAAAGTACAATCCACTCCGTGGGGAAAAATCTTTCACTTAATCAAAGATTATTTCTTAAAATCCGATGAAAAATTAGTCGCATGGTTGCTTCTTATGGGAAGCGTGCTTTGTGTTGTAGGTCTTGTTGCTTTGCTCGCCGTTTTTAGTTGGTGGACAGCTGGGTTTTGGGCTTTATTAGCAGCCAAGTCGCTAACACCATTTTTAATTAGTATCGCTCAATTTGCATGCCTGGTAACGGCTTTTGTTGGCGTGAACGTTTTAAAAAACTATCTCATTGGAAAATTGTCTATACTTTGGCGTACCTGGCTGACAAAAAACATTATTCATGAATTATTCGGTAGCGAGAATAATTATCTAGAGTTAAGACGATTCTCTTCTGAAGTTGATCATATCGCTCAACGCATCCAGGAAGATACTAAATCTTTTGTCGATTTGACGCTTAATTTAGGCACTGATTTTTTAAGATCAGTTCTAAGTTTGGGAACTTTTGCAGGAACATTGTGGGTTGTAGGAGGACCATTAGCTTTTGTACTTTTGGGAATGAATATCGTTATACCCGGGTATTTAGTTTGGCTTTCCTTAATTATTGCTATAGTAGCTACAGTTATCACCCATTACATAGGCGGTTCGCTTAAAGAGACAACACAAAAAGCTAAACGTGCCGAAGCTAGCCTCAGGGAGGATTTGGCTCAACTTAATGAGGAGGCCGAAAATGTTGCTGAAGAACATGCTGAAAATTACTATAAAGTATCTATAGATACTAAAATTCAAGATATTCAAGAGACGGCGAATAAGAGACTCGATACTCAGACAAAGTTGCTTGCTTTTCAGAATTTTTATTCCCAGGTTTCTCAAA
This sequence comes from Legionella hackeliae, assembly GCF_000953655.1. Classification (NCBI taxonomy): domain Bacteria; kingdom Pseudomonadati; phylum Pseudomonadota; class Gammaproteobacteria; order Legionellales; family Legionellaceae; genus Legionella; species Legionella hackeliae. Next base: position 2,691,801 of record NZ_LN681225.1, on the reverse strand, counting down.
TTTTACCTACTGCACTTGCTGCTCCTCTTTATTTTTCTGGGCTCATAGAAATGGGTCAGCTTATGCAAATTGGTATGTCGTTTGGCCAGGTTACTGCCTCTTTAAGTTGGTTTGTTGATGCCTATGAAAATCTTGCCACTTACCAAGCAAGTATTGAACGGCTTACCGAACTGAAAAAAGCATTAGAAAAAGAAAGCCTGGCGTCCAATGCCAAATTAATTTATAGAAAAGTAAGAGATAAAAATTCACTGAATATCAAGCTTGAGGAAATTAAGCAACCACGAGTGCCAAACCCAGAGATGTCAGTTTCAAAAGAGGAATCAAGCTCAGATATCATTATGCGCAAGCTTAAATTAAAACTACCCTCTGGCCAAAGTGTATTAATTAAAGGCCCTTCAGGTTTTGGTAAAAGTACACTCTTTAAAGTGATTTCAGGAACCTGGAAATATGGCACGGGGAAAGTTTCTGTTCCTTCAGGAAAAAAGTTGTATTTTTTACCACAAAATCCCTCTATCCCTTCCGACACACTAAGAGGTGTTTTAGCCTATCCAGATCCTCAAGATACCTATACTGATGAACAATATGAAGCTGCTCTGGAAGCTGTCGGGGGAATGAATGATTTTATTTCTAAACTTGGTGAAAAACGTGATTGGTCCAAACAGTTATCTGGTGGCCAAAAACAACGAATATCCTTTGCAAGAGCATTGTTGAAAAAACCTGATTGGCTTTTCCTGGATGAGGCCACTTCCTCACTTGATGAGGAGAGTGAAGATCATGTTTACCGTGTTATAAAAAAAATGAAAGATACAACAATAGTCAGTATTGCTCATCGCAACACCGTTGAGAAACATCACTCAAGGATACTACTTTTTAGTACTACTCCAGACAAACAGGTCGAAATAAAAGAGAGCATGCCAGCTGAGCTTGGATATACTAAGTTGTGAACATAGGAATTGAGTTAGATCTTCTACATACGTCCGCTTGTCCGAGGTATCTAGCGAGCTAGAATAGTTTTTCGCATAAAAAGATAAAAAAGCACATAAAAGACAAATACTTACAACGCCCTTTTTAGTTAACAAATTATTCATTTGCCTAATTGGTTGTTTCTACCTACGATAGTAGGAAAAACCCATCCAAATAACCTAGGGATAGAAGCATATGGAACAGGAATTCCTGGAAAATGTGACGTTTGATGAACTCACACTCGGACGTCAGGCAAGCCTTAGCAAGACTTTGACTAAAAACGATATTGCGCTTTTTGCAGCAATGTCAGGTGATGTCAATCCTGCGCATATGGATCCTAATTTTGCTGAAAGCGATATTTTCCACGGTGTTGTCGGGCATGGGATGTGGTTGGGTTCTTTAATTTCGGCTCTCTTGGGTACCGTTCTTCCTGGACCAGGAACAATTTATCTGGAACAGGATATAAAATTTAAAAAACCTGTTCGTATTGGTGATAACATAACAATTACCTTGATTGTCCATGATAAAGGCACCGATAAACCCATCGTGGTATTTGATTGTAAAGGGGTAAACCAACGAGGGGAAACTGTATTTGCAGGTTTAGCAACTGTTTTGGCGCCAATTAAAAAAATTCGTGTACAACGAGTCAATTTACCTGAGATTGAAATTCATAACCACGATCGTTTTCAAGCCATTATTCAATCTTGTGAAGGAATGGCAGCAATAAAAACGGCTGTAGTTCATCCTGTTAAAAGTGTCGTTTTGGAGTCTGCTGCAGACTCGATGAAGGCCGGGTTGATTATCCCAGTTTTGATTGGACCAATTAGCAAAATTAACCAAGCGGCAGCAGAATCAAAAATCGATATCTCAAAATGGAAAATCATTGATGTAGAGCACAGTGACGCTGCTGCAATGAAGGCTGTTGAGTTAGCTGCCGCAGGGGAAGTGGATGCCATTATGAAAGGTTCTTTGACCTCTCACGAATTACTGTCAGCAGTGGTCGCGGCATCGTCTAATCTACGAACCAAATATCGTATAAGTCATGCCTATTTGATGGATGTTCCCTCTTACCACAAGCCCCTTATCATTACAGATGCTGCAATTAATATCGAACCCAATGCAAGCCATAAAGCTGATATTTGCCAAAATGCAATCAATCTTTGGCGGATATTAAATGGCGATGATAAAAAACCAAAGGTGGCAATTGTTGCGGCAACTGAACTGATTAATCCACAAATGCAAGCAACTGTTGATGCGGCAACATTGTGTAAAATGGCTGATCGGGGGCAAATTATAGATGGTATCCTTGACGGTCCTCTCGCGCTAGACAATGCAATTAGCAAGCAAGCTGCTGAAGAAAAGGGTATCGTTTCACCCGTTGCAGGAGATGCGGATATTTTGTTGGTGCCCGATATAGAGTCTGGCAATATGATGGCAAAACAATTGACATTTTTAGGGCATGCGGATGCGGCTGGAATTGTTTTAGGAGCTCGGGTGCCAATTATTCTCACGAGCCGTGCCGATTCATTGCGTACTCGTCTTCTCTCTTGTGCATTGGCAGTTAAAATATCTGCTGCTCGTAAGGCAGGAAAAATTAAATGAACGCGAAATCCACTGACTGTATTTTAGTGATTAATACAGGGTCCTCCAGTGTCAAGTTTCAGCTATTTTTGAAATCGCCAAGCCTTGTGCTTCTCGCCAGAGGTAGCGTTTCGCATCTGGGTGGTGAACCACAATTGTCTATTGCCACAAACAGTGGGCTTGCACTTTCTATTGATAAAAAAATGCTTCCCATCAATAGTACTCACGAGGATGGATTGAAGCATATTCTTGCTTGGGTTGAATCTCAACACGAATTGGGACGACTTGTTGCAGTGGCACATCGAGTTGTACATGGTGGAACGGAATTCAAGCAGAGTTTGCTTTTAACACCAGAAATCCTGGAGCGTTTGTGGAAGTTATGCCCACTTGCTCCTTTGCACCAACCTCATAATTTAATGGCCATTAAAATTATTGCTGCGTTAAAACCTGACATTCCACAAATTGCGTGCTTTGACACTGCTTTCCACGCCAATCACGAGCCGTTATTCACAACCTACGCATTACCGCAAAAACTACGCGATGAAGGAATTCGGCGTTATGGTTTTCATGGACTTTCTTACGAATGGATTGCCTATACCTTGCTCCAAAATGAGTCAACGCTAGCTGCAGGCCGTGTCGTGGCGGCGCATCTGGGTAATGGAGCCAGTCTTTGCGCAATACATAATGGTGTTAGTATTGATACGACAATGGGAATGACGGCACTTGATGGGCTACCGATGGGAACGCGTTGTGGGAGTTTAGATCCAGGAGCAGTCATTTACATGGTCCGCGAATTGGGGATGTCTGCCGATGAAGTTGAGGCTATTCTTTATCAAGAGTCTGGCTTGGTTGGTTTATCTGAGTGGACAAATGATGTAAGTCTTTTGCAAAACAGTAGGAAGCCAAAGGCTCAATTTGCAATAGCCTATTACTGTTTAAAGGCGGCTCAATCAATCGGTATGATGGCTGTTGCTTTAGGCGGTGTTGATGGAATTATATTTACGGGTGGGATAGGAGAAAATTCTATTGCTGTGCGAGACGCTATTTTGAAACGACTTGAATTTCTTAAACCTTTTGAAACTCAGGTTATTCCGGCGAATGAAGAACGAATGATGGTTATTCATTCGCTGTCTATTCTTGAATAAGGACGACAAATGAAGCACTTAAAAGGACTTATAGTTGGTATAGCGAATGAAGATTCAATAGCTTGGGGTTGTGCTGACGTATTAAAGAAAGCTGGCGCAGAACTTGCGATTACCTATCAGAGTGAAAAAGCCAAGCCCCATGTAGCTTCTTTGGCAGAACGTCTTGCTTGCCCTATTTTTATGCCTCTTGATGTAACTAACGATGAGCAATTGCAACAACTGTTTCAAACAATACAAACGACTTGGGGGCAGTTGGATTTCGTGATTCATGCTGTGGCATTCGCGCCAAAAGCAGATTTACAAGGTCGTGTTGTTGATTGTTCTCGTGAGGGATTTCTACTCGCAATGGATATTTCCTGTCATTCTTTAATTAGGTTGGCAAAAGCAGCTGAACCACTGATGAAAAACGGTGGTTCTATTATCACCATGAGTTATTACGGCTCGGAAAAAGTAGTGAAAAATTATAATCTGATGGGCCCTGTGAAAGCCGCATTAGAAACTTCTGTGCGTTATCTTGCTGTCGAATTGGGCAGTAAAAAAATCAGAGTCAATGCGTTGTCTCCAGGCCCAGTTAAAACTCGAGCAGCATCCGGTTTGGCGGATTTTGATAGTCTTATGGAAAAAGCTGCCAATGAAGCTCCGCTGCATCAGCTGGTGACGCTTGAATCAATCGGTAATGCCTCCTTATTTTTAGTGACCGATGCCTCAAAATATATTACTGGTCAGGTTATCTACGTTGATGGTGGGTATAATATTCAAGACTAATCTTTAATCCACAGCTTATGTTGTTTGTGCCATTCTTCAATGGATAATTGCGGGTATTCTTTATAATGAATCTCATGCTTTCCATGGGGAATATCACACCAGTTGGCAGCATAATTTAGCATCATGTGAATGGTTTCTAGTGGTTTAGGGAGTGGGGTATCAATGGCTGAGGCGAAAGGATGAATCAAATCAGGCCAATTGGAATCAAAAATCCATAAAAAACTACCGCAGTTTTTGCAAAAAAGACGTTGAGTAGTACTTGGTTCAGAATGTTCATCCTTAGGGTCAAGCCTTGCTTGATAAATAGAAATAAATTCCTTACCTTTAACAGTGAGTGTATCTGCAACTGCCATGATATTAATGGTATAACCCCCACCTCCAGCTGTTTTCCGACAAATGGAACAATAGCAGCGCATAAAAGGATAGGGGCTATGAGTTTTGCAGTGAAATCGAACTGCTCGACAATGGCAAGAACCTTGTAACTCCATTACTTATCTCCCGATCTTATGAAAAGTCTATTATCCTATTTCTAAAATATTTTGGTGGTGCATCTCAACCTTTTGACGAAACAGGATCATGACCATGGCTGTCTCTTCTTAAAATTTTTCCATCCATTCCATGAATAAATAATTCGGTTCTTTCTCGTCGACTCATTTTACGAGCTGCGTCAATGGCTTTTTGTTGTGTTTCAAAATGTCTACTTGCTCTTGATGCCTGTTCTCTTTTCACATCCGAGCCACCAATTTTGTTATTAGGCACAACATGATAATCATTCGTATTCATGATGAATCTCCTATCCAAGAAGCTCTCTTATAAGTTTAGTTCATTCGCTTTTGCTTGCTTAAATTACTATGTCCCTTTACATTGATTCTTCTATAATTATTAGGTAGTTTGGGCATGGGACGCATTTCTACTATTCTGCAGTATATTTATGGTGGTAAAGATTTTGTTCAACCTCAATGGCAACTAATCGCTACTCAACATTTAAAAAAAATGAATGAAGGATATCACCTTGGTCGTTTCATCAATTGTATTGAAATTACCGTGCACGCTTACAAAGCAATCACAACAACAAAAGGTAATTTTTTTCCTAATGTCACACCCTTACCAAGTTTGCCACCATTAATCCCCGGTTATATGGAGCACCTTCAATCTCGAATGCTTCTTCTCGATAATACAAAAAATGCTCAATACCATTGGATGAGCGGATGTAGTTATGAACAATTATTTTCTTTCATAGCAGATAAGGCAATTCCTCTTTATAGCCATTTAATTGTTTTTGCAAAATTAAAAAAATTGCCAGGAGGGCATGCGCTCTCGGCCATTGTTGTACCCAATGCAGCAACTAGTGGTTTTGAGTTATTTTTTTATGATGCACAAGGTTTTTTGCCGGATTCATGGTTACATGCCGAACAATTTGATGAGTTTTACTCGGTTGAATCCCTGTATGTTTATGACTCTGAGGAATCCAGAAATGGGACTAAAAATTTTATTGATAAATGTAAATCCGAAGCTTTAAGTCCAGCAAATTTGGCAGAAAATAAAAAATCCAAGCCTCCAACGTCAGTGATGAATTATCCCGCCTTAATTAAGGAGAAATTAAAAGAGTTCGTCGAGCTGGAACTTTTCAGGCTAGAAGCTAAATTTATTGTGGCCTCAGGATACGATACAAGCTGGTTGCAGAAAAAGATGGAAGAGTATGAGCGCATACTCGATGAGTTATTTGCAGAGCAGGCGGGCCAAGAGATTTATCTTATGGTCGCTAAATTATTTATCCAGACTGCAAAACTCGTAAAAAATCACTCGTACTCCTACAATTGGTTTGATCCTCAATCACTCAAACATTTTCGTCTTTATTTTGAAAAATATATCTCTCTGGAAAAAATTCAGACAAAACAATCCATTGATGAGCAGAAAAATTATATTGCCTCATATCTGATTTGCGAAATTATGCGCCTTTCATTACTCAATGAGTACACTAATATCTATATTGATAAGAAAGTGGATCTGTATTTGCAGCAGTTAAAGAATTTGTTTTCAAAACCAAATACAACTGGGAGTCTTATAAAAATCATTAAAGATATTAGTAAAATATCATCAATAGCACGTCATTGGTTTAGCTTTTATGGCGCGAATTCCTCATCAATTGTATTCGATACCTACATAAAGCCCTTGCAAAAATGCTTGGTTCAATCCGCACAACAAACGTTAGAGTTTGGAGGGATAAATTTATTTGATGATTATGATGAAAGTACCTTTGGACCAGAAGGCAAAATTTAATGACATACATCCAGCGATTAGGATCCATAGTTTTCTTAATCGCTGGATGTATAAAGGTTTATTTAACAAATACGGGTTCAGGTTGATCAAAATTATAAATTATCCCAAAACCTACCTGGGCGGTATGGGGTCTAATTTTTGTAATTTTTGTAACAGTTCCAAACGGTTCAAAGACACTGCTTGTCACCCTCTCATAATCGATTTGGCTGTAATCCATCATTAATGTAAAACGAGGCGTTAATGCATGTCTAATCCCCAAACCGTAACGAATTCCACTCCGATTTTTAGTCATGCTTCGGATTGTAGGATCGGATTCAACAATTTTTAAACGACCATTGGCATAACCAATGCGACCATAAAATACAGTTGTATCGGATAAATAGTATCCAGGTAATAAACCCACACCCTCGCTCTTACGAATGTTAAAATAGGTTTTAGAAAAATTTTGATGGAGGTATTCATCATTCGTTAATTGATACTCAACAGAACTAAGATTTCCATTAATTTCGTCCGCTAAATAAAACTGGTTGTGTCGCCATGCATAACCACCAAAATAGAGCCAAAAACACCGAGTCCGGAAAAATGATTTCTATCTACAACACTAAATGTATTAGGCCGCGTAACATAAGCTGATTGGGTAAAACTGGCACCTTCGGGTCCGACACTTGCGCCAAGATATAAACCGGAGAAGCAAGGAGCAGATAACAGCAAGGAGGTCATAGCAACGACAGTTGTTTTCCGTAACATAGTGTTCCTTAATTATTTTTAAGACAGCATTGTGAATGACAGACGAGTGTTCAATCGTCATAACTATAAAGTCATTCCAAATTTATTTCCCGCTTTAACATTAGATACATTGGTCTCTGTCTTTGTGAAAATTAATTGAATAATTTCTTGGCTTATCATTGCTTTCACTTCCTCTTTTTTTTGAGGAGTTAGAAAAAAGAAATTTGCGAAGAAGCTCTTATAGACTTCATGTTCATTGGGTAAAGTGCAAGTACATAGCCAATTAATTTCGCGTAATTTATGGCACAGCTCATTCAAGAAAGTATTAGGAGGATTCAGTGGAAGAGATTGATTAAATTCCTCTTCAAGTTTCTGTGAATCAGCATAGGTAGCGAGTAACAACAAGGTATCAAATATTTCATGACGATGTGCTCTTTCAGTAGCATCTTTTGTATTTTCCAGTAGAAGATGTCCTGTGTTGATGAATTGCTCAATTTTTTGAGTATAGGCAGCAATTTCACTTTTAATCTTCATAGCATTTCTTCCTTTTTATGAGGCAAATGCTTGAGCACAGCCGTGTAACAAAAAGCACTTCCATAAATATTATCTCAGCAAACTGATCAAAATTAAATCTTTATTTCACTGAACTGAAATCAGTGGTGTTCGTTAAACCCTGGCTTTCAGGGAGGGAGGTAAAAAATTTATGGGTTAATAAATCAAGGTCGTTATCATGCAATAAGCATTGTTTGTGCACTTCTTTCAAGCTGCCGTAATGGCCATAGAGCACCAGCATTTGTAATAACTGTTTTTCAGGTCCCGTTGATTCCTGGATTTTCAATGTTAGTTGTTTAATATCGGTAATATTAAGATGAATTGTATTATTGACTTTTTTGGATACAATCAAAAAAGGTATGTTTTTTTCTCCAGACAGCATAATCTTATAACCAAGATCGAGTGCAGCAAATAGGGAGTCAATTTGAAATTCCGCTTTTTTCAACTTCTTAAAAAATAAACTATCATCACTTTTTGCATTCACGTTTACTCGTGATTTATTAAAGAATGAAGCTAATCTCGTTAAGGCTCCCTTTTCATTGCTAATTATTATTTTTCTCTCATTATGAGTATCTACTGTTGCAATTAAAGGGGGCTTGGTACCACGAGGTATGTTGGTATCGTATAATGCAATGGTGGAATTAGGTGCACAAAGTTTTAGAAGGTTAAGACTTGCCGTTTTGTGCATATTGATCAAACTCGTTGTATTCACATAGCGTCCCTTATCCGCTGAACTTGCATCGTCTTGTTTGGCTCGTTCATACGAGCGTTTTACAACTTGGGATATGTCATCCAGACAAGCACAGACAATAAGCGAATTATTATTCTTCCCCACCAATTCTTGATGGAAGGGCTTGTAAGTGACTCCATCAACAATGACATTGGGTCTTGTAGACGATTGCGACTTCAAACGTTCTTCAACTAATTCACTAATAAGGAAAGCGGTGTCTTGAGTACGAATAAAAATCTGGTCATTTTTTTGACTCTCAAAGGTTTCCGTATAAGGCAAACAAATACTGCGGTAGTCATCTGTAGCCAGTGAAACATAATCTTTTTTTGCTTCAGAATTAACATATTGGCTGGAAATGGTGCTTTTGCCGCTAGCAGCCGCTCCTAAAAATACGAAGTCGCGATTTTCAGCGATAGAGTAAACAGGTTTTTTTTCAAGTTTGTAAAATTTAGCATGTGTATCCAGGTATTTATCAAGAAATTTGGAGATCGCAAGATTGGTTAATGCTTTTCGAACTTTGTTTTTTTCGATTTCCAAACAAGACGTATAGCAGTGCTGATAATCGTGGGAGCCTTCTTCAAGATAGGGATATATCTTGGTCATTCTAATCTTGGCATTTTCCACACATCGTCGGTAATGACCGGATTCACTTAACCTATTTAAGGCTTGAGAAATCTCAACTTCAATGTCTGTAAACTCACAAGCATACTGACCACCCCAAATATCGTTATACAATTGTTGAGAAAATTTATTAACCTCTTCTACATCGATGCGATAGTCAGTAATTAATCTTGCAGCAATATTAAGTAAGAACGCTGTAGTTATTCGTGGTACTAAAACATCAGTGAGCCATTCAGCCTTAGCGATTTTGGCATGCATCAACTGAACTTGCACATCATCTATCATAAAGCCTGGTTGTAAAATCCGATTGTGTTCTAACTGAAGTTTTCTTTCATGATCACTCCAACTATTAAAATCTTTAAGCGTCAGAACATGTCTCATATGATAATGTTTAACCGCTTCTGCTTTGACTTCCGCTAATTTTCCGGGTTGATAGGTAAAAGAAGCGCTCGGCAAAATATCGTCAATACTCTCTTTAAAATGTAATGTGACTTGTTTACTTAAATTATCTAAAATCAAAGCCTTATGACCTTTATTGGTCAAGCTGCGTCTTATCCGTATGCTCCCTGATTGCTGAGTTGACTTTGTTTTTTCCGTGGATGTTTGGGCATGAGATTGAAGAATTTCTAATAGGGATTTCGAAGGTTGTTTAGGGGTTGTAAGCGTTAATTCTACTTCTGGAACAGGTAACGTGATTGTAGCCTTATAATCGGGATTATGCTTCATATTGTAGAACTCTATGGCTGCACTGAGTACTTTTTCTGTAAAGGTACTAATCCCCTGAATATCATCAGCTAAATTTCCGGGAATGACGTCAAGAATCACATTGTTTTTGTCATAAAGAATGGTCATGACATAGTCACTAGGCTTCACGTGGGTATAGGCAATTTCACTGAATTTATTTTTTCCAAGAGGGTCTAAATACGAATGGACGTGGAATGCCTCTTTTCCGCGTAAGATGTACATAATTTTAACGTCTTTGTCCCCGCCAAATTGCATTGCAATGGAATATTTCTCAGTCGCCGAGCGAGTGCCGTCGGCACCTGTGGCAGCAAATACATTGGCAGCAGTCGCTGAGCGTACTTCATGCTTTTTAATATTATTTTCCTGCCCCACTAGCAAGTGACTATCAGCCGTTATTTCACCACCACGAGTCATTTTTTTGGCAAATTGTTTTGTTTCTGCAAGCGAGTCAGATAAATAACCACCCCGAAAAGACAGGGCAGCTTGCCGAAGCGTGAGATTATCGTTTTGATAACTACGAGAAGCGTAATAGGAATGGGCATTGATTTTTAGCTGTACAGAAATATAGGTTTTAAGCTGATCTCTTAATACCCGAGCTGGAGCAATGGATAGTTCTTTGTCATCCACAAGTATTGTAGTTGTTTTGTCACTTATGTCTTTCACCATAACTGAGGACTTCTCATTAATCAGACCATGAATAACCTCCATTAAATTTAATTTCCATGTTTTAGACTCATCTTGGGGGTCTGACAAATATTGAATAACTTTTTCACTCGTAGTATTGAAAAGTAGTTTTTTTATGAAGCTATCAAAATTTCCCTCTGTCGAAGGAAAGGTATGACCTGGTTTTAATAAAGGCGTTGTGGCGTAGCATTCTTTTAGCCATTTTAAATGTTCAGTTAGCTGGTGAATTTTAATATCCAGCTCATTATCCTTTTCACTGGTCTCGTCTTCCAATGCAGCAATTAAAGCGATAATGTCTTTAATTACGACAGACATCTCTTTTATTTGTTTTGCAAATTCGTTATCGCTATGGACGTAGTTTTTTTCTTCTTCAACGAATTTATCAAGTGCAGTACAGTAATGCTCATATATTTCATTAACAATATGAGCTTTTAATCTCGGTAAATTGCCCTGGGCTAACCAGTGATAAAGGGTAAATTTATATTCCTCATCTTTCACTAAATCCAATGAAGGTAAGTGGGATAAAAATAAATCATGTTCTGGGTCACCGGCTAAATAATCCATACCTTTATGTTTTAAGGACAAGGTGTCATTGAGTGCTAATTCACCAGTGTGACCGCGTCGTGCAGCTATTTTTAAAATAGTAGGTAATAGACTTTTTAATTCTTCTTCAGAGGTTTGCGCTGTTAGAACATAGTTTAATAAACCTGAACTGATAACGTCAGTCACCCTTTTGCCAGAAGGCGTTATTACCGTGTAGCGCAGATTGCTGTCAATTATTTCAGCATAGAGCATATTGGGCTCTAATTTTTGACCTGGGGGCTTTAGAAGAAGGTCATAACTAATTGTTTTAAAAAAATCTAATAAAGAATTTTTGTTTATCTCTGTCGGGGGATGCACCATGGTGGATACATCTCGATTTTTATTAAACTCACTAGCCAGTTGCTGAGTAAATGATTTTAAAAATTTATCATATAAAGGTTCACTGGTTAAAAAACCAATCAATTGGAAATAATCATCACTCTCTTTGATCTTCTTAAAATTGGGAAAATTCTTCGTTAATTTTTTTTGTTGAAGCAAAAAATTGCGATAAAGTTGATTAAATTCTTCAACTGTTGAAATACCTGCTGATTTTACCTCTTTGAGTGTAAGCTTTGTTAATGATTGACCTGTGAGATGTACTGCTAATTTTTGTCTGAATAATAAATAATCGGGGTTATCATTCAGGACATCTAACGTATTACTAAGAATTGTGTCGTTAAATACAAATATTGAACCAAGCGCCTTAATGACTTCCTGTTGGATAGGAATACCTTTTTTTTCAGCATCTTGTAAGATGACAAAAGCTACTTCAGGAGCAATATTATCCCATTGAAACTGTTTGCCATTTTTAGTTTCTTGATAAGAGTAACTTGTTGCAGAGAGGCCTATCGCGCTACGCAAGGTACGATGATACTGATATCTTGGTATGTCAGAGTGGTTCGCGGAGCCAAAATTAATGCGCTGATTAGTGTATAAACGCGGCATAGGGTTACTCTGCTAAACAAATTAATGTGATCGAATAGTGGTAATATTTAACACATCTAGATTAATATTTTATTAAGAAATCAAATTTATTATAGCTTATCTTTTAGGACAGGCATGTCACGTGACATAAATTGCACGATAAAGTTTAAAGCGGATGCATGCTGCATTCCGCCTATTAAATAAGCGGAATGCAAGTAGTGAGAAAATTGTTATTCAATGCTTGTTAGGGATTTATAATTTTATTTTTAATATAAACGCCTGCTGCTTTTAAGTTGCTATCTGTAAAAGCTCCGCTTGAACAAGTATTTGTTTTCCAAATTGCACCAGAACGAAAATCATCGGAGTAGTTCCAATTTGTCCAGCCAATTTTCTTATTCGCCATAAGCTGCATATAGCGATCGGACATGACAAAATCATTTGCGCCATCACCAGTAAAAGTTTGTGTGCCAAACTCTGTAACAAAGATGGGCAATACCTGAGAAGCATTGTCTAATGCACTTAAATAATTATCTCTATGAGAAGCAGCATAAAAATGGAAGGTATACATAATATTTGAGAATTGAACAGGATTGTTCACGATTTCTTGATATGTTTGACCATCAGAAACGCCAAGAGAACTCCATGCCCGTGTACCAATAAGAATAGGTGCTTTGGGATCAATGGCTCTGATGACAGGAATGATTTCATTTGCATAATTTTTGATAGTCGCCCACGTTACACCATTGGGTTCATTTGCAATTTCATAGAGGATGTTGTTCTTATTTTTATGAGTGGTAGCAATGTCGCTAAAAAATTGCTTGGCTCTGGTCAGGTTGTAGTTTGGATCACCTGGATCAAGCATATGCCAATCCACAATGACATAGATACCACGGTTGTAAGCCTCATTAATCAGGGTACTTACTTCCTGAGTGAATTTTGTCGGATTGGTTTCATAACCACCTTCCTGTACATACATAGAAAGTCGAATGACATTGGCTTTAAAGTTATTAACGAGTGCATCTAATGACTGCGTGGTAATGCACGTACCCAATCCATACCATTGAAGGCCGTGAGTACTCATGCCTTTTAGTTGAACAGGATTTCCATGGACATTACAAAGCTTTGTACCACACACCGTTAATTGACCATTGACTGCAACAGGAGTACCAGTATTTTCAGCGGTAAGTGTTATAATTTCTGTTGCATTTGCTGTAACTGTTAAAGGTTGAGGTGAAAATTCAATGCGGTAACCTGCTACGGTTTCAGCGGACACCGTGTAAATTATACCTTCGGTCAGAGAAACAGTGCTTGAACCTGCACCATTCGTTAAATCAATAGTTTGAATTACGGCTGCTGAGTTGTTATTCGGGGTCAGCGTAATTGTCAATGAAGTCAGAGTGGTTGGAGCTCCGGAGACATTGAGCGAAACAGGACGTTGATTAACCTGCACACACTGATAAGTTAAATTGCTTACTGGGATTGTAGTAGCATTCGCAACCACACTGGCAGGCATGAAGTTTGGGCTACAGTTAAAGCCATTGTAGTTGATTGTTGCCGTAGATAAGCTATAAGTACCGCCTTCTTTTAGTTGAGTTATGGTGGTTGAGGTATTCCAAGCCAATGTCTGGGACATTGAGTTTCCAGTTTGGCTTTGTGTAAGTAACACTGAAGGATTACCCGTATATCCTGCCAATTCGGTAGGTAGTTCCTGCGGAGCAATGGTAATTTTACCTTTTTGCTCAACAAGAGTGTAACTCACAGTGGCATTAATCACTTGATTGGCAGCGACGGTGAAATTACTAGGTTGTACATTTCCCTGATAACTATTGCCATTGCTATCTGAGACAGTCTCCGCTGATAGACTATAATCCCCTGACGCTAATCCAGGCACAGTAACGTTCGATGCCCAGGGTAATTGAATGGTGTTGATAGTTTGCCCATTCATTGATAAATGAATAAGGGCATAATTTTGAGAGACATTATTTGGTTTACTAGAGGTATTATTTAATACTAATGATCCTGTTTCGATTGTACTGCCTAAGTAAACCTGAGTACTTCCCTCAACATGATTATCCGCACTGACCCCATATTTAATTTGTATAGAGTTACCAGCAGGTAATTTGGAGTCGACGCCAGGATAAGATGGGAAATGCAAATTAAATGTCGCTAAAAAACTGCCATCGGTTTGATTTTGCGAATAGATATTTAAAGTATTATCAGGGTAAGGTAATGGCGAAAAATCACCCCAAAAAGAGGTATTGACAGCTGTAGTGCTTTTAAAAGTAACAGTAGTGTTTTGAAAATCAACGACCTGTCCACAATTATTAGTCAATTTCAAAGTCACTGTTTTCCAATATTGATCACCAACTGCTGAAAATTTTGAAGTTACACACGCGGTTGGTTGGGCAACAGGTAGTGCTGCCACCCCTTGACTGAGGGCTAAGAAGCCTAAACTCAATAGATATTTTTTCAAAATATTGCTTCCTTTCAATAAAATGATAATTGACATCAGGACCTTATAGAGTTCTGATGTATGACTATTTTGCAATTTTTAAAACTATACCAATTTTCATTCAAAGTAAAATAAGAACAGGTTATAGCTGTGGATTATCATGAGTCCCAATAAGGAGTCTTTCATGTGCAAAAAATTTTACTTAAATCTGCTAGTTTTGCTGATAACTTTCGCAAAAATGCCTTTGGCAGTCGGGTCCTCATTTTATACCACCGATCATCAATTTATTTCTTATACAGATGTAGGGAAGGGCAAACCGTTGATCTTGATTCATGCATTTCCTACTGACCAACGTTTATGGGGGCCGCAGCAAGAAGGACTTAAGATGTATTTTCGTGTCATTACATTGGATTTATGGGGATTTGGTGAGTCTTCAGCAGTCAACAGTGATGGGAATGCAGTGTCTATGACAGAGTATGCAGATGAAGTAAAAACACTAATGGATCATTTAAATATTGATAAAGCGACTCTTGTTGGAGAGTCGATGGGTGGATATATTGCTCTTGCCTTTCTTGGGAAATATCCAAATCAATTAGACGGTTTAGTGCTTGCAAATACACAGTCTATTGCAGACAGTGAGGAAACCAAAGCCGCGCGAGAAAAAATAGCCATCGATATCCTTGAGCATGGAACAGAGGGTTTTATCAATGGTTTCATGATGAAAGCTCTTTCAACTGAGGTTGCTGAGGAAACGAAAGCATTGCTTTATCACATCATGAGTCTACAAAAACCTACTGCGATGGCATCGGCATTGCGAGGGATGGCATTGCGTCATGATTCTTCTGAATTGCTACAAGCGACTGCACTGCCAATACTAATCATTACTGGAGGTGACGATAAAGTAATTTCTCCACAACAAAGTAGGAAGATGCATATATTGGCTAAAAATAGCCAATTGATTGAATTTCCCAGAACAGGACATTTATCCAATTTGGAGCAAGCTCAACCATGGAATGAGGCCATTATTACTATGTTTTTAGGGTAGGGTCATCGATCGTTAAATGAATTAATCAATATTTCTAAAATTTTTACATCATTTCCCATATTTCCACAATAAAATCATAATTTGTTCATTATTCCTTAAGGTTTTCCCCCCTATAATTCTGACCAATGTGTTTATTCAATGAAAATGTAGGGTGAATTTATGCCTAAAGGTGCAGAAAAAAAGGTCAAAGAAAAGAAACATTCTTCTCCCAAGCAAGAACATCAATCACAGGAGGTGGTTACTGAAAAATCGCATGTAGTTACCTTTGTTAAGTATTTTGGCGAAGGATGGGATCATAGTGCGACTTATTTTGGAAAATCAAATGAGGTTTCCAAAGAGAATTATTTCAGTGTTTATCCGCAAAAAGAGGCGATGCCATCTATAGGTGATCCGGATGATGGTATTGCGACTGTGCGAATGATTATGCTTAACATGAAACGAATGTTATACACTAATATCCACCACGAAGATCCCTGTGAATTACAACAATTTCCCCATGAAAAAGTTGAGGTTGAGGTTTCCAAGGAGGAATTCGATAAAGCTTTCCAAATGGCTCAAAAAGAAAGAAAGAAAGCTATAAAAAAAGAAGCTAAGTATTCAGTGTTTTATTTTGAGGGCTCAACTTATTCTTGTGCAGGTCATCAGCATCGTATCCTGGACATTATTGCAACTCCGGATGAAAAAAAATTATTCAAGCCTACCGGAAAAATATGGCCAACGCATACCTTTGAAAATGCCAAACAAGTGGCTCAATGCCGTAAAAAAAGTTTATCTCGAGCGGCTCAAGAAATGTCCCTTCCTCATGAGGAATCTGTTGAGACCAAGAAGGCATTACCGAAATTCAGTTTATTTAATAGTGTAAGCAATTTGGCAAGCCTATTGAGCAAGGCCCAAAATGAAAAACGAGAGCGTTACGGCATCCCTATTGGCAAAATCTAGTATTCAGCCCAGGAGCTTAATTTCCTGGGCTAGACATACTTAAAAATAGGTTAATCGTTCAATCTTCATTGTATCGTTAAATTCATTGTCTGGCTTCGAATTGGAGAACCAACCTCTTTTAGCGACCGAAACTAAGGGTTTGGGGGACGATGAAGGGGTTTGGCTAACTTGTCGGGATTGGCTGACTTGCCGTACTCGGTTGAAATGGGCCTGTGGCCAAACGATTGCTTTTTCCCAAAAACTGGGCGCGGCCAAAGAGGATTCTGGGGTGGAGTGAGTAATTTTCTCTAATACTTTTTGCGAGCCATAAGCACAGGAACTTCCAAAAAAACTAAACGCGGAATATTTGATATCCCCACTTTGGCCAGCAAGGACCTGTTGATCAATTAAATTCTTAGCTTGCTGATATTCTTCTGGTGTCACAGGAACCTCTATTTTTTCATAGGGGTATTCTGTTAATTCATTTTCGTTTCCGAAAGCCATCGGTATTGAAACAATGGGTTGTATAATGTTTCGCCATAACTCTAATGCTTTGGTAGCGCTATCATCGGGATCGTGAAATTGATTCGAGGTGGGGTGAGGATGGAAATGCGTAACAGGATGAATACTTAAATAATGTGAGCCTGCTTGCACCGCACTATGAGACCAGGGACTAGCACTTTGATAATTAATAAATACAACTTTATCCGTATAGACAGGACTTGGTAAGTCCTCTGATGTCGATGAAATAGAGATTATTTCCCTTTTTTCTTGCATAATGTTCTCCCGTTGTATCAATTACAGCCTAACTATGCAAACTGTAATTTTCTTTTCCATATTCAGTAGGTTGGATATCTAGCATGAGTTGCAAAATAACGGCAATGGTAACATGCTTTAAATTTTTATCAAAATGTCTATATTTATCATGATATTAATAAAAATTAAGCAAACTTCGATTCAATTGCCCTTACATTTTTATCCTGAATATGTCTTATAACAAGTAATGAAAATGTGGCTAGTATAGAAACAATAATCAAATACAGTGCTGGTGTAGTTATCCAGCCAGTATAGTAAATAAGGGATAGAGAAATAAATGGAGTTAGCCCACCAAAAATAGCAAAACCTAAATTATAACTCACTGCAATTCCTGTGTAGCGAATTTTTGTTGGGAATAATTCACTAAGAAATCTCGGAATCATCCCTGCAGAAAGACCCATCAACAATGAGCTGACTAACAAGGCTAAAAAATAGAATTGAGGATAGTAAACGTAAATAAGAAAGATAGGGTAAGCGAGCAGGGCCGTTGCCAATATAAGAATCATGATTAATTTTCTTGGATTAAAAATGTCTGTTAAGTACCCAAAGAAAATACTTAAAATCGAACCTAAGGCAATAGAAACTGTACGCTGCCAAATGTAGGCATTGGGTGGTAACGCTAAAACTTCAGTAAAGTAAGCGGGAATAAACAAAAAAAGTGAAGTAATAATGACAGCACAAAGTGCCGCTAAAAATGCGCCTGCTATCATACAAGGAAAATGGTATTTAAGGACATGGAAAAAAGGAAATTCTACGACAGCTTTTTCAATCGCTAAAAATTGCGAGGATTCATGCAATTCTTTTCGCAGTAAATAGCTAAAAAGACCAAATATACCCCCAAGAATAAAGGGAATTCTCCAACCATAAGAATGCATTTGTGATGTGGATAACAGGCTCACAATTAATGCGTTTACTACAGAACCTAAAACAATGCCAAGGGTAAGTGCACAAAAAATGATACCACAAGCAAAACCTTTATAGTGCGGAAAGGACTCACTGACATAAGTGATGGCGCCAGGAATCTCACCACCAATAGAAAGACCTTGAATAACACGTAATCCAATCACTAAAACTGGTGCTGTCATACCAATGGTTGAATAGGTTGGCATAAGACCTATCCCTAGCGTTGCAAATGCCATCATAAAAATCGATATTGTAAATGTTACCTTGCGACCAATACGATCCCCAAAATGACCAAAAACAATACCACCCAAAGGTCTTACAAGGTAACCGATGGCGAAGGTGGCAAAGGTGATTAATAAACTGGCGAGTTTATCTGAGGCAGGGAAAAAGGAAGACGAAATATAGCTTGCAAACAACGCAAAAATGATAAAATCATAAAATTCCAATACACCACCCAAGCTGGAAAGTATTAATAATTTGCGTTGATCGTTTTGCACTTAAGCTCCCTGGAAATTGTATTAACCTGCATGCTATTGATTACCTTCTGAAAATCTGCCAAAAGTATATCTACAAAAATTACAGCTCGCTAGAGATGTTAATCAATCCACCTAACCTTGGCGCTGGATGCCTCGGACAAGCCGAGGCAGGTAGGGCGCGAGACAGGGAATCAGATTTCTCTCTACGTACCTAGGCTTGTGTATAGCAAAAGGAGATAGGTAGGGCGCGAGACAAGGAATCAGATTTCTCTCTACGTACCTAGGCTTGTGTATAGCAAAGGGAGATAGGTAGGGCAGGAGACAGGGAATCAGATTTCTCTCTACGTAGCTAGGCTTGTGTATAGCAAAGAGAAATAGGTGGGGCAGGAGACAGGGAATCAGATTTCTCTCTACGTACCTAGGCTTGTGTATAGCAAAGGGAGATAGGTAGGGCGCGAGACAAGGAATCAGATTTCTCTCTACGTACCTAGGCTTGTGTATAGCAAAGAGAAATAGGTGGGGCAGGAGACAGGGAATCAGATTTCTCTCTACGTACCTAGGCTTGTGTATAGCAAAGAGAAATAGGTGGGGCAGGAGACAGGGAATCAGATTTCTCTCTACGTACCTAGGCTTGTGTATAGCAAAGAGAAATAGGTGGGGCAGGAGACAGGGAATCAGATTTCTCTCTACGTACCTAGGCTTGTGTATAGCAAAGAGAAATAGGTGGGGCAGGAGACAGGGAATCAGATTTCTCTCTACGTACCTAGGCTTGTGTATAGCAAAGAGAAATAGGTGGGGCAGGAGACAGGGAATCAGATTTCTCTCTACGTACCTAGGCTTCTGTATAGCAAAGGGATATAGGTAGGGGGGGAGACAGGGAATCAGATTTTCTCTCTACGTACCTCGGCTTGTCCGAGGTATCCAGAATGTATAAGTAAGTCAAATGGCGCAGCCACAGCTGGTGTGCGACATGAGATAAAGATAATTATGCGCATTCTTCTATAATTAAATTACTCAAATTTGTTCGTCGCCGTGCAGAGGTTATCTATGAGAGCAAGGTACGAAGATTTAGTGCAAATTAATGAAAGGCACAGATCAAGATTTAAAAGGGATTATAATGCGAGTGAAGATTAACCGGCCGAACCGGTGCTTTTGCTATCTTTACCGATAAGCAGTGGCGTAAACCACAAATTGACTCTGCTGAAAAAAATTGGAAAACTCATATTAGTATTCATTCCGAGGACCTTCCCAGAGCTTGGGATTTAATTTACCCCTTACTTCGCGAGAATGCCGAATATTTTAAAGTGTTGGACCTTAATAAAGCAGGGGGGCATGTACCAAGAAAAATTTGCGGGTTATCAAACCGCAAAGGCCACGTATGATTCTTTTGTGGAGAGAAGACTTTCTAGTGGTATTTCTATTGGTGAGCTGGAAGAAATGGCTCGTGATAGTTCCCCTCAATCGAGTGTTCTACTCAACAAAAAAGGGCGGATATCAGCCGATAGCTATAGAACACAATTATTGGATTATGTTGATAGAAAATACGCTAAGGACTTGGCAGAGAAACTGCAAATGGTTGCAGAGGTGATAGGTTAGCTGCAGGAATGCAGGTTACTCTTTATATGCGACCAGGAACAGAAGAAATTCACCAAACAAGATGTCTGAAATGAGGTCAATGAGTCGCGATAATTTGGGGGCGAAAGAGAGGAAGAAAATTGATAGTGATGGAATAGAGAAGCCCCTTTTAAAGTCCTCTTCCCCGCCGCCTGTTTAATTGAAATTTACCTCATGGACTAATTGCTTTTGGCGGAGAAATCTTCTCTTGTACAAAAGACTCTAAATGTTTTGTTATTTTTTCAAAAATGGTTGTTTTCAGTTTGGCCTCTGAATTAGCGCAGCAGTTGATAAGAGTGTATGCCCAATAAAATATATTCCCACTGTCAGCTTTTTCAAGGAGAGGTTTAATTTCATTGAGGGCTTCATACATACTAGTTAACTCGCCAGTTGTTTCAAAAGTCTGTTTGGCAAGCTCTATTTTGGCAATGGATAAAGGGGTGCTTTCGGGATCATCAT
This sequence comes from Legionella hackeliae, assembly GCF_000953655.1. Lineage (NCBI taxonomy): Bacteria > Pseudomonadati > Pseudomonadota > Gammaproteobacteria > Legionellales > Legionellaceae > Legionella > Legionella hackeliae. The sequence continues at coordinate 2,670,821 of NZ_LN681225.1, read as the reverse complement.
GGTAAAGGGAAATAAAGTGATCGAGTGCTTTGACAAGCTTTTTCTTTGCTTTCTCACGGGCTTCGCTCTTTGATTGTTTAAATTTTTGCATTCCATCTTCAATCGATTTATCAATGGCTTCAAGACCTTTTTCAAATATTTCTTTTGAAAATGGGTTTGAAGACATCGCTTGTGAAAATAGTAACGCTCCTTTAATCGAATCATTGACACCGTGGGCGAAATTATAATTAGGGAGGCGCCTTGCATCGCCAATTTGTGCAAAAACACCATTGCTTAAATCAAGAAGTGGCGTTTCACAGACATAGGTAGCCATTGCAAAAACGGTATTTTGCAGCTTGTCTTTACTCGGAGTTTTTTTACTTTGTCGATATTCAAGTTGCTCTTCTTCGATGCCATAGTTTGCTTTAAGAAACACCGAAGCCCATTGCTTTAATTGTTTCTTTTGTTCCGATTCGGGTGCATCAAAAATTTGTTGAGGGATTTCGCCTGCAAAATAGAATTTTGTATGAGCAGCATTAGGGAAGATGTAGTATTTAGGGTGATAGGCGTTTTTCCATCCTTGTAAGCCAAGTGTTTGCATTTCATGAATAATATCCGTAGTGGTTTTACCTTTGACTTTTTCACCTGGTTTTAGTTGTAGCTGTACCACTGCATGAAAGGGATGTCGTTCCTGGGTTGGGGTTAACTTATATTGAATAGGTTGACCAATACAGTTTGCTACCATGTCTGCTGTTGAGTGTTTTGCCCCGTCGGCCCCCAATAAATGACGAAAATAATATTTCTCACCGTTTTTAAGAATTATGCAATCAGCATGACCTTCTATTCCTTTACTTATTTGCTGTATTGTTAGATCACCACCAGGCAATGCTTTAATGATTGTCACGTTAGATAATTTGGTTAATTTGCGATAAAGATATTTTTCAATATCTTTAGATTGTACTGTTTTTTCAGATGTGTATTTTGTCCAAAGTTTAACATCCTGAGGATCATGAGGATCATAATACCTGACCAGGAATTGCTGTGTATCGTGAGAAAGGATTAAGCGTTGCCCACGGATATATTGTTCCCGATTAGTAAAAACAAGTACGGTTTTACCCTGTTTTGCTGTTTCCAATGCAGCAGCTAATCCACCAGGTCCCAAACCTACAATGGCAACATCAGCAGCAGTATCTTCTTCATCAAAATAATTACCCATCAGGAGTCCACATTTTCACAATAATGGATAAATTATAGACAAAAAAAATTAACAAAATATTAAGATTTCATATGACTGGGATGAATTGGTTGAGCCATCGCCCAACCTACTAATTACCGTCCAGAAATGTAAAAAACGCAGAGGTTTTTAATCTACAAGACAATTTTCTTCTTCTATACCGCCACTAAATACAGCATTCTCGCCATTTACCCAATGAATTCTTGGTTCCCCTGATTTTTCACTGGGTCTATATAAACGACTGGTAACACGTTCTAAATATGATGGATTAGTAAACATGGCTACAGCGATGCGATTTTTTAACAATTTAAGTATGCCATTAGAATACATTAAAGAAATTTGACCATCCTTTAAAACATCCATGCCATCAAGTATACCTAAAGGATACCCATCATTTTTTATATAGTTAATAAAAAATGGGCTTGCAAATTGAGTGCTTGATTTAAAATCAATTTTTAATTCATGCATACCATATTCAGCTGGCCATTGGATATGATGTAGCCCTTCTTGTTGACTGAGTTCTCCTGATGCCTTGAACACTAAAATTCCTGTATCGCGTTTTACGCCATCAATTAAGGCTTCAACTTTCCAGTGACCCATAGAAATTTTTTCTGAGTTAATCTTTGCCTCATGAATGTTGCCTAGAGAATCATAGAGAGTTGTAGTGCTTTCGTAATTACTACCCTCAATTGCTGCTGCAGGAAGATTGATATTAATGGCAATTCTGGTGGTAGCTTTTGGCGCTAAATTCTTTTGAGGAATCTTAATCTTACTCAAATGTTTAGCATCTGATTTTTTGGTTACTGCCAGTAGATAATTGCCGTCATTGTCACGAACATTATAGTTCTTATCCAAAAGCATCATCCCAAAACGAGTAAACAATAATTCACTGCCTTTTTTACCGCCAGACACAACAAAATAGCCATTATTGAGCAATGCAAGATCAAGGGGATTGCCCGTACTTAAAATTGGACACCGATTAATGATTAAAGGCTCTTTAGTTAATTTCAAGAAGTTACTCGGATACAACTGGGGTGAAACAAATAGAACTGCTGCAATTAGAATGAATCGAATAGTCATGTAAATTCCTTTTTCTACTAAATATAAAGATGGGTTTTATATATCCCGTTTACCACGAAAAAAAGTAGCATTTTCAATAATTTATATCAATGCACCAGCGATTCAGGCTGACCACAAATCAAAGTGATTAACAATTGATTTTAATGGCTATAAAATAAGCAACTATACTTAGCAAAATGGGTAAATTATCAAGTGCAATATGCCTCTAAAACACATTACGCAACAACAATTAGTTTTGTTTATTCAAAAAAAATTCTTTTCTCAAACGAGACCTCTGGGGGATTTTGATTGGGCGGATAATTTAAATGCCGAAGGTTTTGCCTCCGAATTTATCGACATTAATTTTACCGAGGTACTAGAGGAGTTAAATACTGCAGCTTCACCAGACAATGTCAAAACTTTTTTTTTAATGACTAAAGGCAGCTTCACCAAGATTAATTTTAATAACTGTGTGGATATCTGGTGCATCGAAGAGGCTAATTTTGATGAATGCTGTTTTCAAAATTGTAGCAGTAAAGGTTTTGAGTCTGCGGTGCTTAAGAAGTGTATTTTTGAGAATGTGATGTTTGATTCAGCTCGGTTAAGTGAATTGGACTGCACTGAGGTGGAATTTATTCAGTGTAAATTCACAAAGTGTATTTTAGCAGAGTTTCAATTAGACGATGTCAATTTCAAAGATTGTGAATTCGTCTCATCATTCCTATTGGATATAGCGGATCTAAGTATTGAATCCTATAGTAATAATAAGCTAGCTAAATCGACTTTAATGGTAAATACTGCCTGGGATGGTATTCATTTCTCCACACATTATACCGATGAACCTGATAAACCATTATTACTAGTCTTGTATTGCTATGATGATGGTGTCACTTATGCCAATATGTTATTAAATTTTTTACGTGAGAAAGAGGTCGATCTCTTACTAATTCATCCTAAAATGGGGTTTTCCCATCCTATCTTGGATGAGTATGCGAATAGAATTAATGGTATTATCTTACCTGGCGGTCCTGATATCCCTGTTCATAATCCTCATCATCAACGGTTTAGTTTTGAAATAAATCTTTTGAAATTTGCTATCGATAAGCATATTCCCACATTAGGTATTTGTCGGGGACATCAACTCATTGGATATTATTATGGTGCCCAGGTAATACCGATGAAAAATCATCAACAATCGATAATTCACGTTAAACCCAAAGAAAGTAAGTCGCATAATTTATTACAAAAAAAATATGAAAAATACTCTCAATCCGAGGGGGAGGAAAAAAGTCTTGTGCAAGCTCACGAAAAAGGTGGGTTTATCTATAGGTCAGAATGTAACCATTCTCAAGCTGTGTTTTTCAAAAAAAATTCTCGCGATAAAAATCATATCAAAATCGTTTCAAGAAGTTTAGATAATGTCATTGAAGCAATGGAAATTGGTGACCATATTCTCACTTTCCAGCACCATAATGAGGCATTGGTTAGCGAAAAGAATAAAATCGCAAAGGCATTATTAAAGCAATACCTTGAACTAGTGAATACTCATTTTCAAAATTTTAATCATACAAAAAAAAATTTTTTTCAGTAATATGCGGCAAATGAAGTCAGTATGGATTTTAAACATGAGCACAAATCAACGGTCTAAATAATGGATTAACTCTGGTCTTTTTTTTTAGCTAGACTATTCTCTGGAGAGACCACAATAATAATATCTTCTTGGGTAAGAACTGAACATTCATTGGTATTATCAATTTCCATATCTTCTGCTGTTAATGCAACATCAATAAAACCATCGAGAAGAAGAACATATAACTCCTGTCATTGTTTAAATTTCCCTTTTTTTTTTGCAATATATGTTGTAAATACAGCCATAATGAACGAGAATCGGATTAATTGAATTTATTATTTGCATACAGGAACATTTATGTCGGGTTATAAAAAAGAGCTTATCCAAGAAATCAAAGCCTTAGCGAAAATAGAAAAACTTAAAAAAATTCATTTAATTTTAAATAAAATTGAAAAGAATCAATATGGAAAAGCATTACTGATCGCTTGCAAAAATTGCAAAGCAGGTGATAAAGCGATGCTTAGATTAGTCAAGCTAATCTGCCGATATAAAAATGAATTGAATATTGATATTAATTATTCAGAAGGCGGCATGAGTTTTGCTACTTATGCAGCTATAAATGCTAATGTGGATCTATTTCTAGTGTTAGATCTCGCTGGACTTAATTTATTAAACCCAGACAACTTATTAGATGATCGTGTCGTTCTATTTGGTAAAAATGCTTTCCAAACTAAAGAAAGAATAAAGCCTCTTTATAAGCCAGAGTTTTTAAAAGAATATGAAGAGTTAAATAGTTGTTTTGAAAACTCTGCAGTACTTCCAAAACGAACAGAAATCGCAACAGACACTTTAAATGCGAATTTTGATTTAAATCGCATAGAATTTATTATTCAGACCCTAAATTTTATCAAAAAATATCAACGCACTGATACTCGGTTTATTCCCTTGCCGCGACATCTGAAGAGTTCTGATTATGCCATGATGGAGAATGAGCAGATGGAGAAATGCCGTCTGCTCATTGAGAAAATGTGCGTAACAATACAAAACTTCTCCTATGAACTTCGCGGTAAATTCAGTGGCCACTTTGAACCTGCCCCATTTACCTGGATGACATTTGATCAGTTTGGCGGCGTAGTCAGGGAACCCCCTTTAAATCAACATCGATTAATTCCATTAGGGGACCTTTCAATTTCCGCGCTAGACTTTACGCCTTACGCAGAGGCTATGAAAAGTATACGTCATATTTTACGCGAATTAGCCGATCGACAAGATATCATTGAAGAAGCTGTGTATGAATTTATCGATAGAGATCTACCAGTATTACTCCAATTTTTTGCCACGGTTGGCAAAGAATTACAGCATCCCTCAAAAGATATTATCAAACCTGTTTCATTAAAAAGTGTAAAAGCGCTCACTAGTTATATTTCGGATCTTGAAAATCTAATTAAATTACTTAATTTAGTGAATTACACACAAAATATTAATCCTTTAAAAAATATACTTGCTGGAAGTTTTGTTGCAACCCCTCTTATTGAAAGCCGGGAAACACTATATAAAAACCGATTTAATTTATCCACCAAACGAGGCAAGCATGCCGCTTTACATCATTTAGAAATGATTGGTGAACTAATTACCGGCAAAAATTTTTCCCAGTTCTTATGTAAATTAGATAACACCATTGATTGGCGAGCTTTTATTGCTATCCGAGATGGAATTGTTCATCAAGACGCTGGAACTAATATGCATGTTATTAAGCAATTAACTGAGAACCTTCCTTTATTTGAGAAAATTTTAGGTCATGATCTAAGCGAATTCTTTGAAAGACTCGTTAATTTAATGATATTAAGGGAAGGCAAAATTGGCGCTTATAATGAAGAGCCCCACCAATTTTGGCGAAAGATAATGCAACTTGATGCAGAAATCAAATCAGAGTCAGAAAATGATGCACCTATAGTAGACCCAATTGAACGACGTATTAGTGTTGATGATGAACGAATATTTGTTGAAGCTTTGGCTGAAAAGAATGCTCCTCCTGCAATCATCGATACCTGTGTTGGAATATTTAGTGGTACACGTAAACTCCCGGATAAAAAGGAGCTTGGTGAAATAATACGATGTCTCCCTTCTCGCTCTGAGGATAGGGAAAGAAACAAATTGCTTGTTGAAATTATAAATAATGCCATTAAAAAACCATCATTGTCTCTTAGTGAAAGAAATGAAAAACGTGAGCTTGAAAAAACAGCACGTGAACAACGTGAAATGGAACGAAGACTGCATCTTAAGGGATTAGTATATGTACGGGAATTTGCGGAAAAATTACATAAATCAGAAGATCGCCAACACCTTTTAACTCCTAGAAAAAGAGTGATGGCCGCCTATGATGCATTACTTAATATAAAAGAATTTTTGGTAGAAGAGAATTATCTAACACCAGATTTAACGTTTCAAACGATTGTGGAGTGGGATGAATATCATACTAAGCATAAGAGATTACCTCTAGCAAAACTTCTTGAGGCAATTCCTGAGTTAAATGATGCTATCGAATACAATGCAGCACAATTTCTGCAGCATTTAGATACGATTAGAGACTATAATGCCGCTGCACATTGTCATCAAATACTTCAAAGCTATGGTGATCTACGACGTTTTAGAAATTATCTGGAACATGGCGACCCACTCTATGATTACCAAAATTGTCAGCCAAATCACATCTTTGGAAGAGCGGATCATAGACAACAGTTGACTGCTCCTATGTTTATTAAATTAGTGCTTGAAGTACTCCCGGAGTTTAAAAAAGTCGTTGATGCTTTTGCAGTGGATCCCCATCTAACTCCCCTAGTTACTCCAGAGGAAAATGAAGCATGGACTTTAGCTTGTGGTGGATATAAAACGAATGGATTTTTTAGTTCAGATAAGGGTAAACCTAAAGAAGATGCCTCCAAAACCCCAACTATTCTAGAAGGTGAGTGCCATTACTATTAAAAATTAAATCCTGAGAGTTGGTTGCCCAACAACTCTCAGGATTTATCTACGCTAATTGGTGTAAACCCGCTTACCATTAAATATAAAGCGATCCTTAAACAAAATAGATAGAAGGATTTGTCATCAGTTTTTTGCAAAACGCTTATTTAAATATAAAAAGTCGATAGGTTAGATATATTCAAGGTCATTTTTCATTGCATCATAGACATGATAAATAATTTTTTTTAAGGTCTGTGCTATAAACGCTTGGATTATTAAAAGTGATTTGCTTTTGAATAACGATGGGGTAAATAGCCACCACCGCATATATTTTTTAATTCACAATACTTTCCGCTGAGTGAATATTTTCTCACGTTGCAATACCTCATCAAAACTGTGATGGATAACAAATATAATTAAATGAGGATGCTCGATTGAAAGTCGGTTTTAAGGTATCAACTTGTTCAATATCACCCAGAAAAAAATGATGTGTCACAGTTATTCATCCTGTGAATAAAGAATATCCGTTTGACAGCTCGCATAATAAATCAATACCATTTCCTACTCAATGAAAAGCCTATTTTTGAGATAGCATGAAACCAACTCATCCATTGAAAATTATTCTAGCCAGTGCCTCTCCGAGACGCTTACAAATACTGCAAAAACATGGATTAGATGCGGTAGTTATGCCTGCCAATATCGAGGAAATTCAACAGCAGGGAGAAGATGCCAAAACCTACGTCACGCGGCTTGCTCGAGAAAAAGCTCAAACTATTTTAACGCAAGTCACAGAAGGCATGGCGGATTTAATTCTCGCAGCAGATACTACAGTGGCTTATCAGAACCTTATTCTGGAAAAACCCCGCGATGAAGAGGATGCCTATAGGATGCTGCGTTTGCTGAGTGGAAATTCACATGAGGTCTATACGGGTTATGCGCTGATTTTTTTTCCAGAGCAGCGATTATGGGCTAATTATGTGAAAACCAATATTCGATTTCATGCTCTTACAGAACAGCAAATAAGAAATTATATTGACTCAGGTGATCCTTTTGATAAGGCGGGAGGATATGGTATCCAGAAAGTACGTGATACTTTTGTTAAAGAAATACAGGGTTCCTATTACAATGTGATGGGTTTACCCATTGAAGAAATTTTGGAAAAAATTTTTCTTAAGATTCACTAATTCATCGAGTATCAGATATTTATAAGAAAAGCGCCTCAGGTCAGCAGCCAGCTCTTTTATAGGGTGTCGAACAATTGTGCTCCTCTTGAGGAGGAGGAGTTATTGTTTCAACAGGCTCCTCTCCTACGTCGATGATGTCTGTGTTAGTTTCTTCAACCTTTGCACCCTTTTTAGCTGTTTTCTCTGAACTTACCCCTAATTCTTTTCTTAAGCTCGCATAATGACCTGGACGTGTCATTGTTTCTAATTCATGTTCATAGGCTTTTTTATGTTCATTGTGTTTTACGGATAAAAGTTTTATGAATTTTTCCATGGCTACTTTTTTAGAGGTTGGTAAATCACTTTCATAGGCATGAAGAAGACGGGATAGAGTTGTTACACTATAATTTCCTTTTAGAAATTCTGAAACCCCTACAATAATGTTAGCTTCAGCACGCATGGATTCAAATTTGTTATATTGGTCTCTTTTCCAAAAAGCCAAGATACTTGGTTGATTATTATCAATAATCTCATTAATTTTTGCGATCTTTAGATTACCTGATTTATTACTCTTGAATACTTCCTGGATTGAATCCACTGCAGTGGAAGCACTTGATGAGAAGGAAGACCACAAAGAAAAGACACTTATTGATGCTGTTAAAATTTCATTGACATTCGGGTATATCTCTCCTGATTGAATCAACATCATCATGCCCTTGGTTTTATCCACTGAGAGAAGGCCGAGCCTTTTTGCCCATTTTGCCCAAAATGTTGGTTCTTTCTTAGGAGCCAAAATATCGGGATAAAAACTCATATAGTCTCGTTTACCATCTTTATTGACTTCAATAGAGATATGACCGTCAGTAACATATCCCATCACTTTATGTTGTTTATTCCTTGCAAGATGCCATATTCGAATGCATATCGAATTTTCTTGAAGCGGCATTATTGATTCTAAAGTGTTTTCCGCTCTGTTTCTCACCCATCTCGCCAGGAAACTAATTGTTCTCTTGCCTTGTTGAGCGTAGATCTTATTAAATCTAACCGTTGGTTTTTTAAGATTTCAGCATGAGAAACAGTAGGTTTAGCGTGATTTCTTCTCGAAGGAGCAGAGTTTGTAGAAGTTTGGGCTGAGCCTCTCATGGGTCCTCGAGACATAGCTGGCTCGTACTCTATATTTCTATTCCGATTCACGGCAGCACCAGAATATAATTGAGCCCTTGACCCCGTGTTTGTAGTTGTTGCCTTTTCGGCTTTTTCTGCTTGCTCAATGGCTTGGAGGCAATCCTCAATAATTAAAATTTCTTTATTGAGTTCTTTGGGAAATTTTTTAATTCTCTCTAAATATTCATGTGTATCTTCATCTTTTGATTTATGAATATCCAATGCAGACACATCGTAGGAGATCTCACCTGAAGAAAGGCTAACAAGCTGCCTGAATCGATGCTGCATGGCAAAGGTTTTGCGTTGCTTGAATTCGTTCCATAAATTTGCTAATGCTTCTTTAAACAAATTCATAATATTTTCACAATTCTCGATAAAACAATGATTATATTAAGGGCAATTATTCTTATAATTTTATTAGGTGATCGAAATTTGATGCAAATAAAGAGCGATTTTAAGAAAATTATCTCTCATTATTGAAATTACAGACGTATAAAGCCCAGTTGCTTTTTACTTCGCCTTATATTGGGCAGAAACAGCGACAAGCGCACCCGCAAAAACCAGGATTGTTCCTGCTATGGATAAAATGTCGGGTATTTGTCCCCAAATTAGCCAGCCAAGGATACCGCTAAAAATAATGGCCGAATACATGATCGGTGATACAATACGTGCTTGTGTGCGTGCAAGGGCTTCAGTTAGGCATAATTGATATCCTGTTGCCACTACAGCAATCGCTATTAAAATGAGTACCGTTTTTAAATTAGGCGTACTCCAATAAAAAACCATGAGTATCATTGCAATAATGGTTGTTAATAAAAAATAATAAAAAGTAATCACACCAGAGGTTTCTGTTTTGCTTAAAAGACGAGTGCAGGCAATGGCAAATGCTGCTGCCACTCCTGAAGCTAAAGCAATAAGCGAAGCAATATTAAATAATCCTGCATTGGGCTTAAGAACAAGAGCTATGCCAACAAACCCAATTAGAATGCCTAAACTGGTTTTGCCCGAGGTTTTAACGCCTATTAATACCCAAAACACAAGCGGAACAAAAATGGGATAGGTTGTATTTAACAATACTGCATCGACTAATGGGATAAATTTTAAGGAATAGTAAAGTAACAGCAATGACGACAGGCCACTGATTGCGCGAACTAAATGCAATAATGGACGTTGTGTTTTGAAATAAGATAAAGGGCGCCAATAGCCTTGGTTATAGGTTATAATAGGAAGTATTAATATAAATCCGACTGCAAACCTAAAGAATATGATGGTTGTATTCGAAGTATCCTCTGCTATCAACTTAACAAGCGCCCCCATCACTGAATAAAATAAAGCGGCACAGAAAGCTAATAATATTCCTAAATGAATATTTTGCGGGGATCTGTCAGGTATTTGCTCCGTAAAGGTCAGATGACGACGGCTTTTAAATGACAATGAATGAGACTCCTAATCGTTGTTTCGTTTTATTTCTGAAATTTTAATACGCCATTCCTTGGGGCCTTCTTCATGAATTGACTGGCCATCAGCCGTGACTGCCACTGTGACAGGCATGTCAACAACCTCAAATTCTCGCATAGCTTCCATGCCCAATTCCTCAAAGGCAATAATACGTGAGTTGCGAATGGTTTTTGATATTAAATAGGCTGCACCGCCAACGGCAATTAAAGAAACAGAATTGTGTCGTTTAATTGCGTCAAGGGCTACAGGACCTCGCTCCCCTTTCCCAATCATTCCCAGTATATTTGTTTTTGATAACATAAGTTCTGTAAATTTATCCATACGTGTTGCTGTGGTAGGGCCTGCAGGACCAACGATTTCAGTCGCTGTCGAGGGCACTGGTCCTACGTAGTAAATAAATTTATTGTCTAAATCCACACCCTCAGGTAAGGGTTTCCCCTGTTCTAATAGCATTGCAATCTTTTTGTGTGCCGCATCGCGTCCCGTAATTAACTTTCCAGAAAGTAATAAAGTTTCACCCAATTGCCACTTTTTGATTTCAGCTTTTGTTAGCGTATTAAGATTCACCTTACGCAACGGAGCATTGTTATCCAAATCAAGTTTTGGCCAAAAGTCCAGGCATGGCGGCACTAGTTCAACAGGTCCACTACCATCGAGAACAAATGAAAGATGTCTGGTGGCAGCACAATTGGGGATGATAGCTACCGGTAAACTGGCTGCATGAGTGGGGTATTCTTTAATCTTGACGTCGAGTACTGTCGTTAAACCACCCAGTCCTTGTGCACCAATCCCCAGTGCGTTTATTTTTTCATAAAGGTCAAGACGCAATGTTTCCAGATGGTTTTGTGGTTTACGTTCAAAAAGTTGCTGAATATCAACAGGTTCCATTAAAGCTTCCTTCGCAAGTAACATGGCTTTTTCTGCTGTGCCACCAATCCCTACTCCTAATATACCTGGAGGACACCATCCGGCTCCCATATGCGGTATTTGCTCAACTATCCAGTCTACAACGCTATCAGAAGGATTTAAAATAGCAAATTTTGCCTTGGCTTCTGAGCCAAATCCTTTCGCTGCAACAATGACTTCAATAGTATTTCCTAAAATGGATTCGATTTGCACAATGGCGGGAGTATTATCTCCTGTATTCTTGCGCTTTCCTGATGGGTCATCAACTACTGAAGCACGTAGAGGATTCATCGGGTTAGTATAGGCTAATCTCACACCTTCATTTACCATTTCAGGGATGGTTTGATCCATCACATCCCATTGAACCTCCATCCCAATCCGCAGGAAGACCACGGCTACACCAGTATCTTGACAAATAGGACGTCTGCCTTCTGCAGCCATTCGAGAATTTAATAGGATTTGAGCAATAGAATTTTTTGCTCGGGGAGATTGCTCTTTTTCATAGGCTTGATACATCGCCTGTATAAAATCAGAAGAATGATAATAAGAAATATACTGAAAAGCATCCGCGATACTTTGAATAAAATCCTTCCTGCGAATTAATGTCATCACATATCTCTGTAACTAAAAGTTAATCAATCAAATTAAGCATAGCACTGGTTTAAGACACTATGATTATCCATAATATCCGCGAGTGTAAAACCTTGCAAAACCCCAATAAATTTTTCTTTCATTTCGAATGATGAGGCAATTAAAACAAAGATTATTTTTTGCACGCGCCTCTTCATCAAAAATAGATAGTGATTTATTCTTTGAGCCCGACTACCTTTTGCTAAGACAAGTTATGAAAATAACAAACCGCGATATTGTTCAAGCGAATAGAAATGTTTATAAGCGCAATTGTAAGGCTCGTTATAATTCCAAAGAAGAAAAAATCTTCACCATGAGTAGCGCGGCTGGATTATTATTATTTTGGAATCCCTATGTACCTGAGGAAGGTTCTTTCACTCGGGGTAATAAGCAAATTGGCCTGCCTGTTGAAATAGGTCAGCTTATTGGAAGTTATCTTAGTCGATGCGACGCAGCCGTAGTTGTTCAAGTTTGTCTGTGTGCGTTTAAGAGCGCGATAGCTGCCAAAGAGGTCTATGTAAAAGCACATGGACAATCATATCAAGAAGAATCTTATACGCCTCTCGTTTTCTTTTAATATAGAATATTTCACTTGAGCTGGCATTTTCTGGGTGCCTCGGACAAGTCGAGGCATCCAATGAATGTTTCAAATTAAATCCATGTCTATCTATGAGATGAAATAAGCCCCCCTCCTCACGAAGAGAGCAGGGGTCCTTCAGGGAAGTGACTGCTCTACCACAGAGGTTATACAAGGATGGCTAGTTACCGTTTCGCCTAATAATTTGAAAAAGCGTGAATTGGGCCCCATTTTTCTGTAAGACTCGGTTTGGGTTAACATTTTAGGGTTCATAGCCCAAAGGCTTGCTTTAAGGACTTCAATTTGTTCCCAAGCCTCTTCACTGAGATTTTCTTCACCGCGCTTAAGTCCATTAAGATATTGAAGCTTATCCTTTACGGTATATCGCAATCCAAGTTCGCGAAGTACTTGCTTTAAAGCGGACTCCTGTGTCACCAACTCTTTTAATTTCTTGAGTTGACTAATTATTGAGGGAGTTAAAACAAGTGCGATATTTAAGCTTTGATTAACACGTGCTACAGCGTTTTGATCGTTAGCTATCAATTGCTCGAGTAATGTTTCCATTTCTTGACGACTACCTAATTTTTTATCAGTTTTAGAATTGTCACCAAAAGCTTTAACAAGTTCTTGAATACCGCGAAACATTTTGGACTCTGATTTTCTCGAGTAGTTAATACGAATCATCTCATGTAGTTCGCTAATTGCCTTTTCATAATCGATATTAAAGGGTTTGAAATCAGGTTGGGCTGAATCGAGGAACTTGCAAATCTTTTCACAAATTCCTGTTTTCATACGCTGATAGGGAACGGCTAATAAGAAAGGTTTTTTATAATCTAAAGATAAAAGCGATACAGCTGAGATACATCCATCTGCTGCTACAGCCAGGTTGGTCTCTGCAATCGTCTTTTCGCAGTGTAATTCTCTTATTTTCGTTTCTAGATGGATTATTTTTGCGAGGCTGTAAAATCTTGTGGCATTGGGAGTTTTTTTATGGAGAGCTTCTAGCGCTTGCTCTTTTTGGTCCCGGAGTGTTTCTTGCTTTTCTAATACTGATCTATCCTGTGGATTCATTCTAATTTTAGATTGTAAGTTGATTAATTCCACATGGTGGTCGCCTGTTATCTTATCATAAGCTACTAGATATTCAGCAAATCCATCTTCTTTCTTCATATCAGCGATTGATAGATTGGACTCCCTATTAAATGCATCGATCTCTAAATCATCAATCTCACTTTCATACTCTTCTTCTGCTGAAGATAACTTTATTTCGATGTCACAAGCGACTTTTAAAAGGTGGTCAGTGCTTATTTGTTCCAATACAGTTCTGGAGTTTTCTTTGATGAACTCCTCAATCGGTAGAGTATCAATTTTATTTGCAATATATTCCCATCCTCCAGCGTCGTTAACTAATTCTTTGACTGTACTGATCTTATCAAAATCAGGAGACGGGAACGGTGTAACGTTTTTACGCGCTAATAAACGTCTGTTTGCTTTTTGCAAACTTATAAGACCAGATTTAAATAAAGAAACTCCTGCTCCAGACATTTCCTTACCTTTGCCAACTTGTCCTGCGTAAACATTTAGAGAGGGTATCGCGTCTTCAAAGGTTATATGATGTAGGTTCATACAGTTATCATATTCATTTGTTACTATGTTAAGCCGCTCTAAAATTTTTCTTCGTGATTCAGAAAATTTATATTTTTTGCATAGGGATTGTATGGTTATATCATTTAATGCTGCAGAAAAAGCGAATACATCATGAAAACATTTGTTCTCTATAGCCATTCCAGCCATATCGATTAGATGATTGATCCTAAGAAGTGCTTTTTCCTTGGATTTACCTTTAGCAACAAAAAGAATCAAGTTAAAAGAGAAATTGTTGAAATCCGTCACTGTTTTTTGAAAGTGTATGTCTTTTTTTGCGCTCAGAGTATCAAATTCATTCTGTGGGATCGCAAGAAATAGGTCTCGACTAATTTGGGTGCGAGTATCAACGATATGTTGTTTTAATTTTAAGTAAAATGGGGGAATCTGAGTTTGACATGTTGGGGTGGCATCAATTTTTTTCTGAGAGGCAGTATCAAGCAAAATGGAGTCTAAAACCTCTAATGTCATTAATGCTGTCTCAATAGTAATTTCAGAAATATTGGTTCCAAGCACAGCATTTAGATCAGCAATAAATTGATCTTCTTTAAACGTCTGTAAGTGCGCTTGTAGCTTACGTAATTTATTTTTCATGTTGAAGCTCTTTAAAAGTGAATAGTCAGTATTAAATTAAGAATTGATATACAAACAACAACTTAATTCATTTGCGCACAAATATAACATATTCGCTTCATTATGGGTAATATTGATAATATTGGTTATATATAAATTCAAAAAGTTAAAATTTGAAACGATAAATTTGTCTCTGTGCTCAAATGATTATGATAAAATTATGCTCAAGTTAAAAACTAAGAGATTTGTTATGCCTGGAACAATTTATACTGCTGGAATTGACGCATTCAATGAAAAAAAGTATGAGAAAGCCGCGGAGTTGTTCCTTCAAGAACTTAACGAAAATCCTGAAAATGTTAGAAGCTATTTCTATTTAGGGCAATGTTACTTTTTGAGTGATAAAAAGCAACAAGCCATTCCTCCTTTAAAGAGATTCATTGATTTAAGAAAAACTTTTGTAGATGATCTGGCTAATCTTTCTTATGTTTTTGATTTATTGGGTCAATGTTACGAGGCTGAAAACAAGGATACTGCTGCATTAAAATGTTATGAGACAGCAACTAAAATTAATTCACAATGTGCCTCTGCATGGAACAACATGGGGTTGCTCTATTTAAAATCCGCTCAACACCATCTTAAAAACAATATACCAGCTAGTATCAAAATGTTTAAAGGTGCTCTGTTTTTTATAAATCAGGCTCTAAAACTTTGTGGCGAACATCCAGCGTTTTTACACAGTATAGCGAGCTGTTATGAGAAATATATTGAAGTTCTTGAGCAAACTATTAATGATCAAAAGATGGCTCAACAAGAAATAACAAATTATTTTAGTGAGGCAATAAAATATTATCGGAAAGCGTTAGCCGCATGTAAGGAAATTGACACTGTCCTTATAAATATTATTTCATCAAATCTTACAGAATGTCTGGCACAATTTGGAGATCATCTATACAGAAATGGACAACAGGAGGAAGCGCAAAAGAAATATCTGGAAGTGATTCAGTTAGATCCAGAACACCTTAGTGCCATTAATCAATTGGGAATGTCTCTTTTTAAACAAAATTCTTTTTCGGAAGCAAGAGCTTATTTTTCATCTATTTTGCAAAAAACCAAAAAGACACAAGAAATTGCTGATGCTTGGCTTAATATTGCCTGTACTTATAGAATGGAAAAAGCGTGGAGTAAGGCTAAAGAGGCACTTGACAACGCGGCGACATTTGCACCAAATGACCCTGACATTGTCGTTGAAGAAATGAAATTGACTGAAGCAAGAGGGCGAGCCAATTTTGTATCTTCACCAGTAATATTGCTTGCTAATTCAAATTCATCGCAACAGGTTGGAAATGAAGGAACTCCTGAATCAAGTATGCAATATCAATGATGCTTATCATTTAATTATTTCTTGTTCTCAACACGCTAAAAAATATAATTCATCAGGTGATTGTTAAGTAAGTGATAACGCGTTTAAAATTTAGTCATCTAAATTATTGTCTTAAGTGATGAAATGAAAACCATCCGTCATCTAACCTGTTATCTACTTTGCGGGGTAATGCTTAGCTTAAGTTTTGCTTGTGAAGCCAATTGGGGACACAGGCATCATCATTATCACGGCTATGGGCCTGGAGGGTATTATGATGGTGGAGGATGGTATCCTGGATGGGGTGGTCCTAACGTTATTATCACGGTACCTGCTCCGGCTCCAATTTATGTTCCGCCGCCAGTGTATGTTCCCCCACCAGTGTATGTCCCCCAATATGTCCCGCAGTGTGAAGTGATTGAGGTGTGCAATCCGGATGAGTGTTGGTTGCAGCAAGAATGTCGATAATGTTACTTCTACTATGTTCCCGGGTTTGTCCGTTGGATCCAGAGTGTTTTGCAATAAAAACTGGATCCCGTGGACAAGCCATGGGACGTAGCGTAAAGAATCGTGGGGCGTAAGGGTGGTTACCCCACCACCAAAAACAGTTCTTCGCTCCAATTTAGCTACATAGGACAGAAAGATGATTTTCTGAATACTCAATAAAGCAAAGAAAGCAAACCTTAACTCTATTCTCACGACATTTTTGGTTGTGAAGAGGGTTCTACTTTTTTCTCTTTGTTATTGGCCTTCTTAAACAACCTTAAACTTTCACCTGTTTGTTCTATTTCCTCACCTTGTGATTTTCCTTGTGAGAATTTCGAATTTGCGGACAGATTATTTACAGCGTTCGTGTTCACCGCTGGAGATGAATGTGAATTGCTCGATTTATCTTCAGTTATTCCTTCTAATTTTGGCTTGTTTTGAAATAAATTTGGAACATCTTTCATACTTGTTGGTAGATATTTATTTGCTGTATCCTTACTTTTTTCTTGATCTGAAGGGGATTTACCGGATGAGAAATGAGCATCATGCATTGCTCCTTCTAGTTCAGGCCTTTTTTTAAATAAGCTCTGAAGAACATGGCGCCCCTTTACACTTTGCATTAATACACCTGCTAAAGTTGTTTTTTCTTTCGTTTTTAAACAAACAACAGGCCTTAACAATTCTATATTTGAAATCTGCCTAACAAGCGCCTCATTTTCCTGAATTAATTTTGCTAAAATCTCTATACCTTGCTCACTGCGCGCTAGCCAATGTATGCAACATGACCCCGTTTCCTTCTCCGTAATAATAAAATCAGTCCATGCAGTGGCTGGGATTTCTTTAATATAGTCCGGATTTGCCTGCAGCAACTCAGTTAATACTGTAATCCCATAACTTGCCTGACAAAGATGCTGTAGAGGCGTGCAGGAATAGATAAATACAGGACGACCAATTTTCATTACGAAGTCTTTAGCTGGAAAGAATTTTGCAAAAGAGGGGTCTTGCCGTAATTTCTCACACACGATCAATTGGCCTTCATGTGACAATAAGAGAGAGGATTTAGATTCCAGTGAGAACTGCGGATTAAGAAGGGAGTTAATTCTTGAAAATGAGACTAATATACGATTTATACAATTATCAAGAAGTCCCGGAGAATTCGAGAATATCTGAGCTATTTTTTGTAAACCATTTCTGCTACGACTGAAAGCATCTAAAATCGTCTGCGGAATTGCTCCTACGGTGCTTGTGTAGGTCTTAATAATTAATAATTGTGATGTAAGTTGTTTTTCTATCTCTGGAGTTAGAAACTTATCTAGCAACTCACTCAGTCCATAATGGTAAACCAGCCAATAGAAAGGAGAAGTATTCACAAGCATTGGCGGAGCTTTGCCCGTTAACATTTGTGTTAGCTGGGCGTAGGAAACCTCCGTTGCCAGTTTTGGATTCTCCTGGAGAAGCAAGTTTAAAACCTTATGCCCTAAAAGATCCGAGGTTAAATAATAGAGTGCAGTGGTACATGCGTACTTCTCTGCTTCTTCTGGTCGCATGCGTAACAAGTCTGAAGAATTCAGTCCCTTCCGAATGTTTTCATTTAAATCCAGCAATTCAACAAGCAATTGACGACCATCAGGGGAAGTAGTTAACCAGTAAAAAGGAGTTGCATTGAGATCTGATTTAATTGCATTTTCACCCGTGATTGGACGAATAAAATTCTCTAGTTTTAAATCAGTTGCTAATAGTTTGTTTAAATTAAATAAGGTCTTTAATACAAGTCGACCTTCTGTACTATAGCTCAGCCAATAAAGAGTAGAATCGCTTCCATCGGCAAGATTGGACACCCCGAAATCACTCGGCAAAATATAATTCGCTACTTCAGGTTTTAATTTTAAAAGCTGATTTAACCACGCGCATCCCTCAGGCATTTTGGATAAGCTGTATAATGCGCAATCTCCCTGGGTGTTTAGTGTGAGTGCTTTTGCCAATTTTTCCGCAGGTATTTTAGCAAGGATATCTGGCTTAAGATCTAATATTCGTTTAAATACTGAGAAATACTCTCTATCTGTAGTCAGGAAAAAGAATGCCATATCGAAATTTGGTGCAGGAATAGAAAATAAGACCTCAATTAACTCTTCCGTGGACAGGTCTGTTATGAGCTCTGGGCTGACATCAAGCCATTCGCCTAATAGAGGTGGTGAATAAAAACATAACCAGAAAAAGGGTGAGGTATTTTCAAGAGCGCCATGAGTGACAGGTTTTGTCAATGCTGGCGACAATTCCGTAATTAATTTTTGATTATTTTTTAATATCAACCGCAATAAGTTAATGTCGTTGGGGAAACTGGAGGCGTTACCATTATGAAAGATGAGAGGCGCTGTGGTTAAATGCTTTAACGCAAAGTTATCCGTTGTATTGTAGCTGGCCGTCATATCAGTAAGAGACAGAAATTTTATTAAATTTGGATTTTTCTTGAATAAAATCGATAAAATCTCATGACCGTCAGATGTTTGTGTCAAGTCCAGGAAAATCGTGCTTTCCTTTTCACTGTAAGTATATTTTTGCGTCAAAAATTCCGGTGGTAAATACCTGGCTATTGCAGGGATATATTTAACTAAATTATGCAGGTTATCCTGTTCAAACAATTCCAGAAAAATAGGACGACCCTTGAAATCACTAAGTAAACCATCTGCTATTCTCTTTATAAGTTTTTGATGGTCTATCACTGACAGTAACAATTTTTCATGTTGTTCCAGCTCTAGCAACTTTTTATATTGTGGGGGCACAGATGCTAATAACTTTTTATGTTGTTCCAATTCTGATAAAGAGAGTAATTCAGGATTTTTTAAAACAGACTCCAACAGTTTTGTATGTTGACTCAGAACGGATTCTACTAACTGTCTCTGTTGTTCTGAAATACGTGCTATTTTTTTATGTTGTTCCGGTAAAGAAGAAAACACTTTCTTAAGTTGTTCTAGTGCAGACGCAAACATTTCCTCAGGTTGCTCTAACACAGAGGCTAATAACCTTATGTTATCCTCTTTGGTAATAAAGTCGCTAAAATTACAGGAATCGCCTTTAGGCTGAAAAAAATAGTCGTGAATCTGTGGACTATTCAATAACTTGGCAAGTGTTTTTTTTGAAAAATTAGAGGGAAATTTAAACTCAACTGCTGGCGCCACACTCCTTCCTTTAGCAGGCAGGGATTTAGGAGTGGTTTTTTCTTTTTTTATAGTTTCGCTCGTTGTCGATGAATTCTTAACGTCTTGTTTAACAAGTTTAGTGTTCTCGTTGAGCTTCTCTTCCTCTATCCTTCTGGCAATGTCTTCATTTCCATGTTGTCGTTGTTTTTCAGCCTCTTTACGCCAATCGATTTGAGAGTCTTCACTTAGAGCAGTGTGTAGAGGGATATTCTGGTTAGTGATTGTGTTTTGTAATACATTGCAAAGCTCAGGTATTTGCCTAGGATCTTGTACAACAATCAAATTATTCCTGGTTCTAGTAAACGTTGTAAAGATTTTGTTCCATAACGGCCCGACGCCAGAGTTTCTTTGACCTTGTTTAGCGCGATGCGTTGGCGCAACTAAAGAACCTCCCTTAACTTTATCTTTAAGTTGTGCATTGGCTTGTTGGAATTCGTCTTTATCAAACAAACGAAATGCGACAACAGTTTTGTATTCGAGTCCTTTAATTTGTTTAGGCGTAAACACCAGCGGAGTTTGAAAGAGTTTTATTGCCTCGTCTTTAAATTCTTTATAAGTCACTACAACAAGTTCTTTCTGGCGTAACTTTAGAATCTCCTCTGTTGAGGAATAATCAAGCCACTCTACAAAGCCCGCTTCAGCTTGTGAATCAGGGGTAGAAGAAATCGCTGTAAATTCTTTTTTGTCTGCAATTCCTCCAGTTAAAATATTTTTTATATCAATAACTTTATTAGCTAACTTAGCAATGACTGGAGGGCAGCGATAAGTAGCACTTAATGTGAGATTTTGGGCTTTATAATGACGCGCACTCAACATTTGCAGCAGATAATCACGTTTAGCTTGCTCATCTTCCAGACTTTGATGTGTATCCATGCAGGCAGCTATTTGGCAGTCTTTGGTTAAATCGCGTAAATTTTTCAACTGACAATGGGACAAATCTTGAGCTTCATCAACAACAATGAGTGAGTAAACAGGCTTTATCTGCAATTCATAAAGCGCAGGATCAAGACGTTTTGTTTCTTTAAGATAGAGTAAATAGGCTTTAGCTATTTCTAACATCCACTGTCTTTCATTGGGTTCATGAATCAATGATTGGCGCTCACCGAGTTTTAAATACTCTTCTGATTTATAAGCTGTTAGAATTCTTAACTCGCGATAGATTAGAGGCCCTTGTTTTAAGAAATTCTCGTATTCTGTAATTGTTTTTTTGCGATGTTTTTGTTTAGTGTTGTATTGCTTAAACCAGCTTTTAAAAGAGCTCTTCCCGACTGTTTCATACTCGACATTTAATTTATTTAAAAGTTCTAAATAGGTACAAAATTGCACGGAATTTGGTGGTCGATTTTGAGCAATGGGCAATTCTTTCCAGGCTCCTTCGAGCATCTTTTTTAATGGTTCAGATTGAGTAACATACAAAATGGGAGAGTCATGATGGATTTGTTGACTAACGGCCTGCTCTAAAAGCGATAAAGCAACACAGGATTTTCCTGAACCCGGGGGGCCACTAATTACCGCCGGAAGTGTCGCTCCTCGTGCTATTTGCTGTTCGTCATTGAACTCAATATACATCTGGTTGTAGTAGTTAATGGGAGTGAATTGCAGCGAGGTAGCTGAATCTATCGATTCTTGTGACTCCTTATCGGCCAGCGGGGCTTCACTGATATCAATAAAATTACTGTCATCAATTTGCTGAGCAATATCGGTGGCATTTTTTACCAGATAATTCTTTAGCACTGAGCGATTAAAAAAGGGACATTTTCTATAGTCGTGGTTTAATACCACATCCAACAAAAGCAGATAGGAATCACCATCCTTCTCAAAGGTAGTAAATATTAAGCGATCGCTTTTATTAATCCGCACACTGTAAACCCGGTAGCCATCAAGCTGTTTCAAATCCAAATCGGCAGCTTTGTAATTGCCCTTAACCAGTTTACTAATTGTTTCGTAATAAGGTGCAAATAATTCAGCATCTCCTAGAATGCCTTGCCAGTAATAAACTTTAGCTTTACCCATAGTATTTAAATGCTTAATAATTTTAATTTGGGCAATAATAATCCAACAAGACTAAAAAATGGATGGGTATGTTTACCCACTTGGATTAAGGTGGAAGCAAATAAATCAAATTTATTCAATAAGATAGAAGAATAGTTAGACGAATAAATTGTTTAAAAATTTGCCAATAATGGGTAAAGGGCTATAGTTAATGTATTCCGATTTTGGAGGTTTAACATTTGTCTCTAATAAAGATAGTCAATAAAGGGAAAAGGAATATTAGTTTTTTGTTGTGTTTAAGTACATAAATTCAATAGCTTTAATGTGGGTTATCAAAGGGAATTAATAACCAAACTTTTGCCATTAATTTGATTGTTTAACATCAAATTATCCTAGTTAATTAGGGGTTTACATGGACAGATTAGACGTCAAAGTTATTAAACCTAAGAACATGAC
Organism: Legionella hackeliae; assembly: GCF_000953655.1. Lineage (NCBI taxonomy): Bacteria > Pseudomonadati > Pseudomonadota > Gammaproteobacteria > Legionellales > Legionellaceae > Legionella > Legionella hackeliae. The sequence goes on along the minus strand of NZ_LN681225.1, from coordinate 2,648,415 downwards.
AGAATTACAAAAAAAAAGATTATATTTTTTTACATCAAAAATATCTAAATCTCGATGGACAGGTGATTATCGATTATTTATTTCCTCGCGATATTGTATTGCTATTTTATGATAAAAATACTCAAAAAATGGTGGCAACCATTGGTATTTCCATAGTCTGTTTCAAAAATGATGTACTCATTTATTTTGGTAATGTTGTGGTGGATTTTTTATACAAGCAGTGTAGTTGCATTTCTGATACAACCGCTAAATATGTTTCGAAAATTTTTATAAGATATCCCTTTAAAAATAAATATTGCTGTGGACTAGCCTCTTCATCGGGAGCATTGAAGTATTCTATGAAACATAAACCCGCTTCGCCAAATCTTGATGAAAAAACCCCTGAAAATCTCACACAACTTATGATAAATACAGTACATCAATAGGGAATTGATAAATTTTATATTGAAGATGGTTATTTAATTACCTGTAATTTGTGCGATAAACTAACTAATACCTTACATAAAAATGTAGTAGAAGCTACTGACAAAAATGTTTTTTTTTATAAAATAAATAAGCACTGCTAAAAAGGGGAGCAATTCTTTTTTCTGAATCTTTGTACGCTAAAAAATTGTTTGGACCTTGCTGTACAGGGATTGCGAAGTCGTTTAATTAAAACCCCCAACCTTTATCATAAGATTTATAAATACAAATCGACTAAACCAATATATACGATAGTTTTGATTACTATAGCATTGGTTAAAGTCAAAGTATGGAAAAAAATATCAGCTGATTACCAGTATTTATCTGATGCAATAATGTTATCAGGATCAATCGAGTCTTTGATTTTTTTGACTAAAGCCCAATAAGGACTCTTTAAATCAACAAGGGAGTTGATTACGGGGATAGGAACACGATGTTCGACAAAACCCTGTTCGATGCCTCTTTTTAAAATATCACGATAAAACGCATGTGCTTTTTCTTTTGCTTCTGGATCGCTGAGTTTAAAGACTGTAGGTGCCAAACCTACTAATACATCCGGCTTATAAGGAAGAACGTGAAATCGTGAATCGCTAAGCTTGAGGTATCTACCACCTTATTAAAAGACTTTAAATTCTCTGCTGTAGCATCAATAAGAACGATATACCATATAAATAGATTGTGTTCGTTGGGTATCCTCTGGAGTAATTCAATGAAATATCCAATAAGTCTACTAACGGGATAAGTTTGCTGAGGTATTTTTTAATAAGAGCCTGGCTAAAAAATTTGGATAGCTCGACGACAATTGAACGCTTATGTGTCAGAATAGCGCTACCCAAACCCCAATTGTGACCGGTGCTAATAGGGTAGAGTACAATTTGGTGTTCTTTGGCGATTGAGACTAATTTTTGAATATCTTCTTTACAGCTCGGTTGATAAACAGCGCCAATCTGAGCCTTGGCATCTAAGGTGTTTCTTTCATATCGAGCTATAAGCTCTGGATCTCTAACAACAATACCCGATCCTTGAAGCTTTTCAAAAAAAACATCTGGGATAGTTGTTTTATTCATTATTTTCTTCCAGAGATAGACTACACTTAGTTGTTAATTCCTATAAGTATAAGCCTATCTTTAGAAGAAATTTAAAGATATCAAGTGCTAAATAGTGTATTGCGTTTCCAGTTGTTGGATTATTTCTATACTTTCAGTATGTTTTTTACTAAAAAATCCAGGTGCATCGGAAATTTCTTGTATTTTCTGGTCAGTCATAATCGACTCATTACGTGGATTATGGAACAAGACTATCCCATAATGAAGCATCTTACTTTGCCGCTCTCTTTGTGCTGAATCCATATAGACATCAACCCTGGGTTTATCGGTAGTGTACTTTACGATTACCTTGTGGTTCTTGTTTGCGGAATCAGGTTTCACTTTAGTTAAATCAACGCCAAGATTTTGCATTGCACGTTTGATTTGCTTGAAATAGTCTTTTCTTTCGTTGAATTCTTGTTCTGTAAAAGTGACTTTCTGAATGGTATCATTCCGACGACGCGAGTCTTCGAACTCTTCAATGAGATGCCAACTCATGAATCCAGACGCGATAGGCAGAAGTGCAAAAAGTACACAATATCCAATGGATTTCCATAAGCTAAAGGTCTCTTTTTTTCTATCCAAAACCGTGGCTTGAATAGTGAATATCAAAGATACTGGGGGAATGAGCGCTGCTAGAATTGCAAGTGCTTTATACATCGTTCGAAATAATTGATGACGACGATCTTGATCTTGGTATGCACTTAAATACAATTGAGTTTGTGAATCAAAATGCATAAACTCTTTTTTTAATGATTTTCCCATAGGACATCCGAAGAAATTGTTCAAAATTTCAATTATTCAAACATTCCTTGTTTAAAGTGTCAATAAAATCAACCAATATTAGACGCGGCAATAGTATCCCTTTTGTAATCTGAATAATATTTATTCATCAATCAAGAAAGTAAACAATCGCTTTTTTACCAGAACAGGAAAATTTAAATGAGTCGTTATAGAGCGATTGTGTCGGGTGAATTATGACTAAACTAGGCTTATTATCTAAAAACTATAAAAAGAAGCTTAGAGTATTTAGGATTAGCGGACTATTTTTTTAGTATAAATGATATTTGTCCACCTCGCTCCAGAATTGCTTTCTTAATTATTTCTAGATCCTCTACACCATGTTGAATTCTTAATGCTTGTAAAACATCATTCGTGGTGATTTGACAGCAGCGAAGATTTTTTTGAATGTACTTCCCATTTTTTATAATACAAAGTTTCTCTCCTTTAATGTATTTGCCTACTCTATGGCTTTTAAATGACAAATATGCGAGGAATCTATGAATGGCGATGATTAATGTACAAACTATCATGGAGGATATTAAAGGGATATTATTAACAATCGCTTCACCTAAAATAGCACCTAAAATAATATAAATTATGAAGTCCAGAGGCGAGTGGCTTCCGTAAAGCCTGGCAGAATTTGTTCTAAAAAGTATGATTGCGTATAGGGTAATTATTACACCTCTAAGATAAAGGCCATAATCCAATATTTCATTTAAGTATTTAAAAGACATGTCAAATCACCTATCGATTAGTTAGATCGATGATATCATTAATGAAAAAACATACCAGACAATCTGTTGAATCGATTTGGGTGAGTCCGAAGTGGTTTCTTTGAGCTTTAGACAATATCGGCGAAAGGATTTGTGGGATGTGTGCGTCACAAGTCAAAAAGTATTAGTCAGAACATTCCAATATCAAGATAGTAGGGCGTATTTGGATCATTATCTTGAAAAAAGAAAAGCTCCTGGCGACGGACCATTATTTATTACGCGCTACGGAACACGCTTGTCAACCTAGATGTTTATAGAATATGCCAGAGAGTTTTAAAACCGGCTTTGGCGTTTTCCCGAGAATGAGAAATTTTAATTTACACTACATAAGCTGCGGCATACTTTTCTAAGATCAGATTTTTGGGGAGAGCATCACCGCAGTAATGAACTCTAATTTAGGTTGTCACTGAATAAGGGCAGTACAAGTGAATATAAGTGGAAATGAATCAACGACAAAATTTCCAAGATGGGCTTTTAAATAATGCTTTTGAATTGTTTCATAATATGTATTAATTACCTCCCTGTCAGGTAAACGCATTAATATTGATTGCTCATGTTTTCTTTTCTGGGGATAAAGCCCCTAATTGAAGCTTTATCCTCGATTGATAAATAATTAAATGTTTACTCAGTTATTTAAATCCATGAATGAATTAGCCAAAGTGCGGCCGGAACAGGCTAATCCTTAACTCTATGTATCAACCTTCCTGTATATTGTTTTTTATGATCTTAAGATCTTTATTTTTAAGATCAAAACGATCGGCATTCATCACCTTAACCCAAGCTTTAACGAAATCATTAATAAATCTTTCTTTAGAGTCATCCATAGCATAAAACTCAGCCACAGCCCTTAACTCAGAATTGGCACCAAAAATCAGATCCACAGAGGTGGCTTTCCATTTCAATTGATTTGTATCCCGAGCATACCCTTCATATACACCTTCCTCATCCTTAGACTTTCTCCATTCTGTGGACATATCAAGCAGATTAACAAAGAAATCATTACTTAAACTCCCGGGGTTATCAGTTAATACACCATACTGAGATTGTCCCGTATTCCCATTAAGTACACGCATACCTCCAAGGAGCACTGTCATTTCGGGAACGCTTAAATTCAATAAACTAGCTTTATCAACCAGCATTTCTGCCGGAGATTTTTGATTACTTTTATCAAAATAGTTTCTGAAACCATCTGCCGTAGGTTTCAGAACTTCAAAAGATTGCACGTCTGTCATAGCTTGAATAGCATCAGTCCGTCCAGGGGTAAAAGGTACTTGAATTGTATAACCTGACTTTTTAGCTGCTTGTTCTATAGCCGCACTACCTCCAAGAACAATCAAATCAGCAAGTGATATTTTTTTCCCTCCCGTTTGAGCTTTGTTAAAATTATTTTGAATTGTTTCAAGAGATTTTAAAACTTTCGCTAACTCACTCGGATTATTTGCTGCCCAATCTTTCTGTGGAGCAAGACGTATTCTTGCTCCATTTGCCCCACCACGCATGTCAGTGCCTCGGAAAGTGGAGGCTGAAGCCCATGCCGTCCTCACCAGCTCTGCTGGAGTTAAACCTGAGTTCAGTAGTTTGATTTTGAGTTGGTCAACGTCCTGTTTATCAACTAAAGCGTAATCGACCTCGGGTACAGGATCTTGCCAAATCATAACCTCTTTAGGTACTAATGGACCAAGATATCTGGAGCGCGGGCCCATATCGCGGTGAATTAATTTAAACCATGCTTTGGCAAAGGCATCATCAAACTCTTTAGGATTTTCCAAAAAACGTTTGGCAATTTTGCTATAAACCGGGTCGAATTTTAGCGCCAGATCCGTGGTAAGCATGATTGGCGCATGCCGTTTAGAAGGATCGTAGGCATCGGGAACCATAGAGGAGGCACTTTTATTATCAGGAATCCATTGAGTAGCTCCTGCGGGACTCTTGGTTTGAACCCAATTAAATGCAAACAGATTTTGCAGGTAATTATGACTCCATCTTGTAGGAGAAACTGTCCAAGACCCTTCCAAACCACTGGTAATGGTGTCTTTACCTTTGCCCGTACCATAACTGTTTTTCCAACCCAGATCTTGTTGTTCAATTTCTGCGTCAGCTGGAGCTGGCCCTAAGTTTTCAGTGGATGCAGCACCATGCACCTTACCAAATGCATGTCCTCCTGCAATTAGTGCCACTGTTTCTTCATCATTCATCGCCATACGGCCAAAGGTCTCTCGAATGTCTTTTGCAGCCGCAAGCGGATCAGGTACCCCGTTTGGTCCTTCTGGATTGACATAAATCAATCCCATCACTGAAGCGGCAAGAGGCTTTTTAAGACTACCATCCTGGTTATGGCGCCTACTCTCTAACCATTTTCCTTCTGACCCCCAGTTGATATTGACAGCTTCCCAGGCATCTACACGACCGCCAGCAAATCCCAAGGTATGAAAACCCATAGAATCCATGGCGACATTTCCAGCAAGAACCAGTAAATCGGCCCATGAGATTTTATCACCATATTTTTTTTTGATTGGCCACAACAATCGTCTAGCCTTATCAAGATTTGCATTATCTGGCCAACTGTTTTGAGGAACAAAACGTTGATATCCCCCATTAGCTCCGCCTCGACCATCATAAATTCTATAAGTTCCCGCAGCATGCCAAGACATACGAATAAATAAAGGGCCATAATTGCCAAAATCTGCAGGCCACCAGTTTTGAGAGGAGGTCATGAGTTGCTTAAGGTCTGCAATCACTGCATTGAGATCTAGAGTATTAAAAGCTGCTGCATAATTGAATTGTTCTCCCATGGGACTAGCTGTCGCATTAGGTTGACGAAGTGGGCTGAGATCGAGTAAATGAGGCCACCAATACTGATTGGTTTTAGGGGCGTCATCTGCATACAAAGGAAATGTAGCTACAGTCACTATTGCAATACAAAATTTAATCCATTTTAGCATAATAAGAATCCTTTTCATTCTGAAAGTTTTTCTATACACCAACAAAAGTGGTGTTTAAATAATTTGGCCAATCGCGATGACTCTCCAATTATACATGCTCTTATTTGTATCTTGCTATCAATAAATGTAAAAATTACAGGTAAGATAATTTTTATGACTCACCAGATATATCTTGAAACTTTTAATGTTTCAGCTGACGCAGATACACTTATTTGTAGACTATTCGTAGTTAGAATCTGGAGTATCGAGAGTAATTAATAACAATCCTTTATCACGGTTTAATAAATTTTGAGCGGTTTTAATTTTAAGCTCTGATGGTAAGTCATAAACTTCTCGGATTTAGATTGCATGCCAGCCAAACATTTTATAGTTTTTACCGTAGAATTAAACTGCAATTTTATTCCTGCAAAAATTCATTAGATTTTAAACGATCTGTCCAAAAAGGTGCAATCACAGGAGTACTCGAAGCAAAGACATAATTGTCAGTCTCAAATCTGCCGCCATTAAAATATTGATAACCTGCATCTAAACTTAATCGTTTGTATTGCCATTCTATTCCTGCCATTAATTGATAGGCGAAGGCATATCTAGAATGATCCTTCATCCTTGTGGACTTGCATCCCAAAACTGGTATCCGCAGAAATACTAGCACGTCTAGAAAAAGAAGCTCCGCTATAGAGTTCAATATAAAAAGGATAGGGTTGATTAATATCCGTGTTGCCTGATGCGGGAGTAGAAGTTGTTAAGTGTCCAGCATATATAACGTTCAATGTTGAAATACCCACTGCAGTGATTCCAATGACTTTTTTTTTTGCATATTATTCTTTAATTTGCTGATTTACCGTGAATCCGTATTCAAGGGAAAAAAGAGTGGAGTGTCGATCAGATATTATCATTGTTGCTCTTTAAGGAGCAGGTAAAGCAGCAATCCGATGGGTTTGGAGAATATGGTAGATAGGATTAAAAAGTGGTCATAAGTAAAATGACCTTTAGCTAAGCTCAATCATCAATGGTAGTTTTCTGAAGTTTTGCCCCGGAAAAGATAATAGGCATACAAAGTATAGGCAAGAAGTAGTGGGAGCATAATAACAACCCCTATTAATATGAATATTAGTGTAGTGTCGGGCGCTGCAGCTTCCCAAAGTGTAACTTGGTGAGGTATTAAATAAGGGTAAACACTAATTGCAATTCCAATATAGGAACAAAGAAAAATTAAAATACTATAAAAAAAAGGTTTGTATTCACTCCCGCTATTTAGGTTCTGCCAAACTTGGTAAATAGCAATCAGTGCTATCAAAGGTAAAGGACTTAGTAAGAAAATATTTGGAAAACTATACCAACGATGAAAAATTTCATCACTGTGCAAGGGCGTCCAAATACTAACGAAAAGAAGAAAAATCCCCACTAATATTAATAAACCTCTAGCGTAATGAGTCACTTTACGTTGAAGTCTTCCTGTGCTTTTAATAATCATCCATGTAGCACCCAAAAGGGCATAGCCACAAATCAAAGCAATCCCCGTGCAAAGACTAAACGGAGTTAACCAGTCAGGGTCATTAATGGTCATCGACGGTTCATGAATCGAAAATCCTTGCACAAAAGCACCCAATATAACTCCTTGAAAAAAAGTTGCCGCGATTGAACTAATCGAAAACGACCAATTCCATAAGGCTTTTGTTTTTTTTGCTTTGAAGCGAAACTCAAAACTAACACCACGAAATATCAAGGCAATAAGCATTAGCATGATTGGCATATATAAAATTGGAAGAAGTAATCCATATATTTGTGGGAATGCACCATAAAGCATGGCGCCTCCAAAAACCAACCAGGTTTCATTACCGTCCCAAACCGGGGCAATCGAATTCATCATTTTATCGCGTTCGCTTTCGCTTGAACTAAACGGAAATAAAATACCAATACCTAAATCAAATCCATCTAAAATGACATACATTAAGACGATAAATCCAAGAAGAATGGCAAAAATAAGGGGTAACATTATTTTGTCTCCTTAGGAAGATCTGTCATGTATTGGAAGGCATGATGCTCGATTCGATCCTCTTCTAACGGTTCAGGCCCGTGCGATATGAACTTAAGAAGATAATAGAGATAGAAACCAAATACCACACCATAAGCGATGACTAGTAAAATAAAAGAAATAAGAACCTCTTCTAATCCTATTGATGAAACAGCGTTCCTTGTTTGTAAAAGGTTATAGACAACCCAAGGTTGTCTTCCTAGCTCAGCAGTTAACCACCCAGCAATACTTGCAATAAAACCTAGTGGTGCCATTGCAAGACAACAACGATAAAACCAGCGACTTTCGAAAAGAGTTCCCTTTAAACGCAAAACTAAACCTGTAATAGAAACTAGTAACATTAGAAGACCAATGCCTACCATGATACGAAAAGTAAAAAATACAGGAGCCATACGTGGTTGAAACTCTGGGTTAACACTGCTCAAACCAATCATTTCACCGTTCAAATCGTGTGTATTGATTAAACTCGCTAATTTGGGTATCCCAATTTCATAAAAGTTTTTTTGTTCACTTTGCGATGGGATTGCAAATAGGAGAAGCGGTGCCCCTTTTTGCGTTTGCCAAATTCCCTCCATAGCAGCAGTTTTTAAAGGTTGATAATGGTGGACATTAATGCCTACTACATCTCCTACACCTATTTGTAGAGGAACTAAAATTAATGATGCCCATAAACTAAAAGACAAGCTTTTCTTGGCAATTTGGATAGATTTATTTTTTAACAAGTAAAACCCGGATACAGCCATGATTACGAATGCTGAAGTCACATAGGACGCTAATAGCATATGAAAAAAACGAGGAATAAAGGTAGGATTGAAAACTACACCCCACCAGCTGTCGACAACATACTTATCATTGACGACTAGATAGCCACTGGGTGACTGCATCCATGAATTAGCGGACATAATCCAAAATGCCGAGATTGTAGTTCCCAAAGCAACTAGAAGCGTTGCTACAAAATGTATGGAAGGTGGGAATCTTTTCCAACCAAAAAGCATAATTCCTAAAAAACCAGCCTCTAAAAAAAAAGCAGTTAACGTTTCGTAGGCAAATAATGCACCCAAAACATTTCCAAACTGTGTGATGAATGGTCCAAAATTAGTGCCGATTTGATAGGCCAAAACAATGCCCGAAACAACTCCCATCCCAAAAGTTAAGGCAAAAATTTTTGTCCAAAACTTGCAGATTTCTAAATAAGCAGGATTTTTTGTTTTCAGCCAACAAGCTTCCATGATTACCAGAAAAACGGCAAGGCCGAGATTTAAGGTTGGGAATAGAATGTGAAAACCAATACTGAAACCAAATTGTATACGAGATAATAATTCTACGAGCATGATTCACTCCAACCTAGTATCAGTTAAATGAATTATGTTTCACTCACTTCCATTAAAACTTAATTCATAGACTCAAAGCATCAGACATTTAAACCTTTCTATTTTACACTAAAAATTAACACTTAGGCGATTCAGCATTCAATTTTTTTTTAAAGTCTCGAGGAGAAACTGGATGTTAAACTCTGGAAATTCTTATCTGTTCTTAAATTAATTTCATCATATACAATAAATTTAAGAAAATTATATAATAAGATCAAAATCTGTCCTTTGCTCGGTATTCACCTTTTCTCTTATTGAGTGCCAAATCTCTGATGAGACTGACTATTAAATGTATTGAAAATTCTTGAACAACGGACTCTAAATTAGGTGATAAATCTTTAGAGTTATACTTAACCACTTTAGCTTTTATAAGAATCTTGTGAACCACTATGGTGGTTCACAAGAGAAAGAAAGTTATTTCATATCAGGAACTAACACCTTATTGATCACATGAATGACCCCATTTGAAGCATTGATGTCTGTCCCTACTACCTTGGCATCATTCACCATAACAGTTCCGTTGTTTACCTTAATACTCAGGTCTTGTCCTTCAAGAGTCGGCACCATGCCTGATTTGACGTCGGATGCCATTACTTTGCCTTTAAGGACATGGTATAAAAGTACTTTCTTAAGCTTTTCTTTGTCTGCCTTTAAAGCGCTTAGTGTATCTGATGGAACGGCTTCAAACGCCTCATTTGTTGGCGCAAAGATTGTAAATGGCCCCTCCCCTTGTAACTCGTCAACTAATCCAGCTTCTTTTACTAAGCTAACTAGAGTAGAGAAATCTTTATTCCCAGCGGCTATGTCAACAATATTTTGTTGTGCACCGGCGAGAACAATGGGGGCAAATGAAGCGAAAAAAATGGAAAGGACAAATTTGTGAATGCTTTTCATTTTAACTCCTTGTATTATAGACCAATATGATTATAGGCAAAATTTAAATTTTTTTCACTAGTTTTGTTTGTTTTATGTTTGATTGTCTCTTAATATCTCTAGACGCAAGGTTAACACAAACATAAATGGAATTGTTATATAAATGCGGATGGGGCTGCCGCCTCATGTGATGACAGGAATTGATTGACGTTATTGTATATTATTTGTCAGCATGATAGCCACCTGGAACAAAATAGTAATTGAAAGTAACCCGATGGCAATAAATGTACATGTCATCGCTATAATCCGCCACTTAGGGTAAAGAAGCAGCTTACCAGCAGGATCATACGCTTCATGCTTAAGCAAACTGTATGCATGTATAATCCGTCCCATCAGGAAAAGTATTCCGAAAAAATTTATTGCCCATATCGGTAGCCCATTAAGCTCCGCATACCCAAGTAAGATCAAGTACGTGGGGGTATACTCAGTAAAATTCGCTTGGGCCCTCATGAAGCGCTTCATTTGAAGATTATTACTATCACCAATAGCGACTCCAAATTTTCTGCGAGCTTGTATGGTTTTAATAGAAAGTATAATCAGTACTATCCCAAGTATTGCTGCATATAGTGATGTCACCATAAGAACCCCTTAAATTAGCATTAATCTCAATCCTGAGTTGATTGCGTCTTAACAGCGCAACAGTCTTAGGAATTTAAAGAAAACATAACCTCGCTTTGAAGAAGGTTTCAAAATTTTCTCTAAAAAATTAACTAAATTTCGTAAATTTTTTCCACTTGTCAAGAATAGGACATAATTTACTGCCGTCAAAGTGTTTTCATTGGGACTATTGGGCTGCCTGTGTGCTTAAAAGTTTAAACCGGCTGAATAAATCCTAATTCCTATTGTTCATTTTCTCATAAAATGAGGCAGGAGCAATTTGGTTGGAAAAAACATCGGTGTGGATTTTTGATAGTTGATATACAATTGTCCCTTAGATTCAATGGATCCTCGCTCAGTCATTGGTCCTGTTACCCAAGTCATCAGCCAATATAAAGTGATTGGGGAGAGAAGTGCTAGCCATCCCCAAGAATGATGACTTGCAAAAAGCGTAAAAGAACACCACACTAACCATTCAAAAAAATAATTAGGGTGTCTTGAATAATACCAAAGCCCTTGATTACAAACTTTACCAGGGTTCTTTGCTCTAAATGACTGCAATTGATAATCTGCAACAGTTTCCAAACCAATAAATAAAGCAGCTAAAATTAAGCCTACACCATCGAGCAGGCTGATTTGATTGGTCAATGTAAGTGATGCGAAAAACCAAGGTAGGGAAATTATGAATATAAAAAATCCCTGCAACTGAAAGTTAATAAAAAAACCGAGGGACTTGGCTATTTTCCAATTATTACTTAAAACAATATACCGTTTATCAATTAATTTTTTTCTAATGCGTGTATGCCATAAATAAAAGCCTAATCGCAAGCCCCATATCAAAAGGATAAGACTTAATAATGCCGACCTATAGCTGATTGTTTCACTATTCAAATATAGAAGACCCGTTAATGTTAATCCTGAGGCCCAACCAACATCGACCACTGAAGGATTATTCGTTATGCGATACCAAAGCCATATTAATGACATGTGAACAAATATAAGGGCAATAACAGCTAGAGGTCTCATGTAAAATCTCTTCTGAAATGATTAAACAGGTTAAGGGATAAGGGGATGATTAAAGACCAAACTCCACCAAGCATGATGTAAAACCAATGACTATTCAATACCGCAGCACCTAATTTAGCACCTAGCCAATAAGCCAGAATAATGGAAGGAAAGGTCAGTAGCCCAAATAAAAAAGTATGGACTATCAGTCTTTGGGAAAGTGTAATGAGATTAAATCCAAAAGATAACCAGAGAAAGGCTATCCAAGGTGGACTAAAATAAGGGTTTAGCGGATTTGCATTGTAATCGATTAATCCTAAAAAAAGCCACATCGTATCAATAATCATTCCTACGACCATTAACGCAATACCATAGACTAAGGCATCTACCCACGGTCGTCGAATAATTGATTGTAATAAAATTTGAAAAAACAGAATTAACAGCACGACGAAGGACGACCTGTAAGGCATGTTTTTCCCAGCAAGAAGGACACAATTTATCCAAGCTAGGTAGTAACAAAAAAAATGGATAAGCCAACTCATGGTATTCATCGAAAACTGTTCAAACGAGCAGCTATCGCAATACACCCTTGGCCGGCATGTAAACCTATTGCAAGAGATACGGGTTTAATATAAAGAGGGGGCATATTGAATGTCTGTGAGGTAAACTCTGCAAATTCTAGTGCCTCATTTTGGGCATCAGCGTGAACAATGCAGTATTCTTCCAATTTTAAATCGTGTTTTTTTATAGACTGTCCCAAATAATCAATCGATTTTTTTAATGCTTTTGAGCGAGAGAATGACTTTCCAGCAATGAATCCTTTACCGTGGGAATCAATAGAAACAATCGGTTTTAATTTAGACAGGGAAGCAATGTGTCCTTTGATGTTATTCATTCGACCAGAGCGCACCATCGATTCGAATTGATTGACAGTCACATAGATAAACGTCGTTTTTATAGCACGTTTGATTTGCTCAATAACTTCCTCAATTGATTTTCCCGCATCAATTAATTCACCGGCATAATTTAATAGTAAACCATGAGCTCCTGAATTTGTTTTCGAATCAATCACTGTGATATTCGAATAGTTTTTTGCAGCCAGAGTAAATGCTTCGTACATTCCACTCATCGCTTTTGAAACAGAGATGACTAAAACATGCTGATACATTCTGCTAATCTGTGCCAATTTTTCCTCAAGTAGTGTTAAAGAGGGATAGGAAGTCTTGGGGTAGTCACGCAGATTCTTCATGCTTGCATAAAAATTATCTTCCTCAAAACAATATTTGTCTAACAACTGATGCTGTCCCATTTGTATATTGATGGGTATCAAATGTATTTGATGCTTATCAATGAGTTGTTGGGATAAATCAGCACTCGAGTCGGAAACCAGTGCAATATTTTTTTTCGGGGCGTGGTTCATTTCAAATTGCCGTTGCATGTCATCTACTTTAGGGTAGAGGATGGTATATTGTTGCGACAAATGAGAGAAAATAAGTTGTGGATTTTCTGTATGAACATGGAACCGGCAAATGTCTTTATTGCCCGTGACTAACGCACAGTCGCCATTTTGCATCAAAAAATTTAAAATAGCTTTATCATCAAGTGAAGCCGCTTTCAATACCGCTTCTGTACAGTAGCGATGTTTTGTTTGAAAATTGCTGCTAAATGAGTGCTCTAACTTTAAATTGGATAAACTATTATTAAGTTTTTGATTTGTTTCTATTGTAGGGTTCTGCAAAAATTGAGTGAAACCCTCAAGCAAATAATAGAATCCAAGTGCACCCGCATCGACAACGTTTGATTTTTTTAGGGAAGGGAGCATTTGCGTGGTTTTTTGAACTTCGAGCAAAAGGGGGGGTAACATCTTTACCATCGCTAATTCAAAAGAACGCTCGCTCTTTGCTTGTTTAGCATAAATAGCCCATTGCTTAATGAGAGTAAGGATAGTTCCTTCTACAGGATTAGGAATTCTATTTTCAACCTCTGTGACGATAGTCTGCAGTATGCTCGAGAAGTAGTCAAATTCAAGGTAGGGAATTGATGACATATTTTCTGCAAGAGAATTAAAAAATTGGGCAAGAATAATCCCTGAGTTGCCTCGTGCTCCCATCGTACCAGCATCTGCGATAGATTTTGATGTTTCTTTTAAGGTTGATTTTGGTTGAGAAAAGTGAATGATTGCGTTAGCAAGTGATGCCATATTATCCCCTGTGTCACCGTCAGCGACGGGAAAGACATTAATGCTATTCAATTCCATTTTCCTATCGATTACCCAATGACATCCCACAACGATGGCGCGATGAAATTGTTCGCAATCTAATTTATCTAAAGCCATAAAAATTGCTCCTCAAATTAAGCAATTTGGTTTAAATTAAAAAATAAATTATCCAAGATACATTAAATATCTATTCAAGGAAAAACCATGGGACATTATTTAATCATTGCAGGAAGTAGTGCTATTGGTCAAGCAGTGGCAAGCGCTTTAAAAGACAGAGGAGATACTTTTTTCAGTACCGCTCGCAGTGAAAGTAAAATCAAAGCAGATATGATTTTAGATGCCACGGATTTTGAAAATGTTAAAGAAGCTTTTCGACAAGCAGGAGCATTGGATGGAGTAGTGAATTGTAGTGGGTCTTTATTGCTTAAAAATGCGCATTCAACAAAAAAAAATGAATATCAACAAGTGATTGACGCCTCATTAACCACTGCCTTTGCTACTGTTCATGCTGCAGGGAGCATGATGAAACATGGCGGTTCAGTGGTTCTTATTTCTTCTGCAGCCGCACTCGTTGGTCTTGCTAATCATGAGGCAGTTTCTGCGGCAAAAGCCGCAATTATCGGGCTGGCCCGTTCAGCTGCTGCCAGTTATGCTAATTCTAATTTGCGAATTAATGTTGTTGCACCAGGCATGGTTGACACGCCTCTGACTCAGAATTTAATGACCAATGAAGCTTTTTACAATGCGTCTAAAGCAATGCATCCTTTAGGACGTATTGGCAGTGTCAACGATATAGCACGTGCGGTGCTATTTTTTCTAAATCCTGAAAATAGCTGGATAACAGGTCAGGTTCTTTGTGTTGATGGAGGACTTAGTCAAATTAGACCTAAGATTAAACTCTAATTAAGAGATAAATTATGAGGAAACTTTGTTTAATACTAGGTGATCAGCTGTCTAAATCCCTCACTGCATTACAAAAGATTGACCGAAATAAAGATATTGTACTCTTATGTGAAGTTATGGAGGAAGCGACTTATGTCCATCATCACCCTAAAAAAATAGCCTTTTTATTTTCAGCAATGCGACATTTCGCCAAAGAACTCCATGAAGAAGGGTATCATGTTCGCTACGTAAGATTAGATGACCCCAACAACCAAGGATCGTTTGAAAAAGAGCTACATCGCGCCATTAAAGAGGAAAAGATAACATCGGTTTTTGTAACAGAACCTGGTGAATGGCGAGTTTTACAGAAGTTTTTAATGGTTAAGAAGACATTGGCAATTTCATTCATTATCCATGAAGACAATCGTTTTCTTTGCTCTATAAGCGAGTTTAAAAATTGGGTAAAAAATAAGAAAAACTTGCGCATGGAATTTTTTTATCGAATGATGCGAAAAAAATATTGCTTATTGATGGAGGATGAAGAAAAGCCAATTGGCGGACAATGGAATTATGATGTTTTAAATCGGAAGAAGGCAAGCCCTGATTTGAATTTTCCACAACGAGTAACCCATGAAAATGATGAGATTACTCTAGAAGTCTTAAAACTTGTTAAAGAAAAATTTGCCCATCATTTTGGTAGTTTAGATTACTTCAACATGGCGGTCACTCGACAGGATGCTCTTGAAGAGACCAACTATTTTATGAAGCAATGTCTCGCACAATTTGGCGATTATCAAGACGCCATGCTTAAAGATGAAGTTTATTTATTCCATTCTCGCTTATCCTTTTATTTAAATGCGGGGTTATTATTGCCACTGGAGCTTTGTAAAATGACAGAGCAAGCGTACCTTCAAGGGGAGGTTCCTCTTAATGCGGCGGAAGGTTTTATCCGACAAATACTTGGCTGGCGAGAGTATGTAAGAGGGATCTACTGGGCTTTCATGCCTGGTTATGCAAATTTAAATTATTTTAATGCTAGTCGTCCTTTACCAGACTTTTTTTGGGGGAAACCTACAAACATGTTTTGTCTTAAAGAAGTCATTCGACAAACTGCCGATGAAGCTTACTCACATCATATTCAACGCTTAATGATCACTGGGAATTTTGCCTTATTAACAGGATTAAATCCAAAGGAAGTTTGCGAATGGTATTTAGAAGTTTATGCTGATGCTTATGAATGGGTTGAGCTTCCGAATACTTTAGGTATGGCGCTTTACGGCGATGGAGGAATAATTGCCAGTAAACCCTATGCGGCAAGTGGAAAATATATAAACCGTATGAGTAACTTTTGCCAATCGTGCACCTATAATCCCAATGAGGTTACTGGCGAAAAAGCCTGTCCTTTCAATTCGCTCTACTGGAACTTTTTAGATAAAAATAGAAATAAACTCGATAATAATCCTCGTCTTCGATATGTCTATATGACTTTAGATAAAATGACCCTGAATAAAAAAGAGCAAATTTTTCAACAGGCACAAGCATTTTTAAAACAACTTGACGATTGGACTAATGACTTATCCAAGAGCCAATCCAAATAGTTAAGACAGAGCTTAAGCTATACAAAACAATGCCCCAAGCCAAATCAATAAAAGCCATAGGAACAGGCCAGTTTTTAAAAATAGCCACACAGGTAAAATCATAAACGCCATAGATTATCAAACCAAGTAGCCCTCCATAGAGGGCGGCACGCAATAAAGAATGATTCGCTAAGGGTTGAATAAAAATAACGATGGAGAAGGCAAAGAGCACATACACTAAAAAAGTGGCCCACCAAACAGGTTGCAGTTGATTATGACTCAGTCGTAACCATTCCTTGTAATGTTCGATGTATAAATTCTTTGCCACAAATCCAAGCCAAATAAAATCAATAATGCTAAAGACAAATATCGCAATAATGAATAATTTAACATTCGTTAAGCTCATCTTTTTCCTTAATTTGATGATAATTTAATGTGTATTCTCGTTACTTCTTATTTCATTTAAGCGGTATTCTTAAGCCAATGAGCTCACTAGGGCTTTCGCGCTATAGTGAAGCTATCACCAAACACTTGTTGTTTCATCAAGTGTAAAAATAGGATTATCAATTAACCCAAGGCTTGTCGAAACCAAACAACGGCAATATTCATATTTCTTTCATTGCATTATAATTAACTATATAACGAAATAATTAAATACCCAAAGTTAAAATTTCCCCGCGTAGATTATTTGATACGCTAATTCATTAAAAAAGTAAAATATCTGGCAATACCCGAATTGGGTGAGGGAAGAGTGGAAGCAGACTCGAAATTATATTTTGCTATTTGCGACATTACTTGTTTTTTTTAACATTGTTTAAGCCACCACATTAATGAAAAATGCAGTGGTAACAATGTTATAAGTATTTGATTACAGCGCCATTATACTCTGTGCTTCAAGACCTTTCGATCCTTGCGCTACAACGAATTGCACTCTTTGACCCTCTGATAGGGTTTTAAAGCCAGAACCTATAATTTCTTTAAAGTGAGCAAATACATCTGGGCCAGACTCTTGCTCGATAAAACCAAAGCCTTTGGCTTCGTTAAACCATTTGACAATCCCATTTACTGTTTTGGACATTTGAATATACCTTTAATTTATTAATACCTGTAATAGGCGAAATTAGCCTGAAATCGGTCAGGAATTAAAAAACTACAGTACGAGGGATTAAATTAATAAAACGACGCTTTGGAGAATATAATAGACATTTTCAAGCTAAGGTAATACTACTGTACTTGAGTTATATAAGTCCAGTCTTATTTTTTATATTAGGTTTAAAAACCATCACTTCGAGGGTTAATTTTTTCTCTGCTTATCTCATAAATTAAAATGAAAACAAATAACAATACAACATTGATTGTTAGTGGGGATACTCATACAGAGCATTTATGTAAAGCCTTTAAAATTTCACGTGCCAGTTTTATTGATCCTGGATTAACAGCTCTTGCAAAGTATATTCTAATGTGACCACACTTTGACTAGTTACTTGTTACAAAGTATCCCATGAATTTTATTTAGATGGAGAATTACTACCATTGAACGATGGGTTCAGAATGGATTTATGGATTAACAAGTTAGCCTATGGTTCTGGCAGTAATGCCAGGTCACTAACGCTAACATCCACTTACCAACGAGGAATCTTTTTCACACGTGGTGAGGTCTCCCTTGTAGAAGCTAATAATATTACTGCGGGCTCAGCTTTTGGTCGGGATGGTACAAAACACTCACAAAGTCGGTTGCTTATTGAATCAGGTATACTGTTTTAGCAAGAAGCTATGCAGTTTTTAAGATTTTGGAATTCACGTCATGAAAATTTGTTCCATCTTAACTATACTATCTCTAAGCACCACGTTCGAGGCCCCGCTCTTTAATCACTTCCAGTCAATCTAACCACTTAATAAAAGCTTAACATTATATTGATAATATATGGATCATAATGAAACGAAAAGAGACATTCTGTGAAACTTCAAGATTTGGTAGTAACATATCTGCATACCTCTTACGCCAAAGAGGAAGCTATGATTTACATTTCAAGCAAAAGCATAGACGTTGAAATTCCTGAAGAAATCGTCAAATTTATAACAAGATTTAGCGAAAATGAGTGGATAGAAGAGAAAGATTTCCATGCCTTCTCCGAAAAGCTTTCAACTCTTGATGAAGCGGTGAAAAACTGCCTGGTTCATTTGCTTTATGACATAAGCTTGAAGAAATACGATGAGGATAAAAAAGAAATTGAAAGTGCTGTTACTAGAATTGAAAGTCATGTAAAAGACGGTAAAGAAATACCCAAAAGCCAGGCAAAGAATGCTCTAAAATACACTGGATTATTAAATTGTTATCAACTCATTGCTCATCACCTTTCTATAAATGCGGGTGATTATGGCTTCTTATATCCTGGTACTTCATCTTATAAACGGCAAACCATTGCCTATGCAATTCCTTTTGCAATTAATGCCTTAAGATTGGTTGGCGAATTACCTACAACTGATAATTTTAATGGATTCAATTTAAGCAAGCCATTTTATCCTTTAAATCTGGAAATTGTAAAAAATGAAAAAGTCCCTTTAAAAAAGGGGGTTAAAGAGAGTGATGATTATTTTCCGTACAAAATGGTAAGTAAGTTGGCTAAAGGTGATACCGGTGACAAAACATTTGTTGCTACGAATGGTAAAAAAATTCTTTTTGTACGTGGAGTAGAATATTACTCTCCTAGCGCCATACTAGCTTCCAAAATTGCTACTTTAGTAAGTTCTGTCCATTTCTCTTCGGAACGTTTATTGGATAATCGTTTGGTCGCTTCAAGGGGAATTCCTGGGTATGCTGTCTCTGTAGCTAATCCTAGTACCCGTGATAGTAGAAAACGATATATAGAGGAAGAGAAAAAAATATTTCCTGGTTCAGGGATTATTGATGAGGTGACTAACTTTGTTGGCGAAACTGATGCAAATATTGAAAATTTTGGGTTTTCTTCTGAGGATGTCTATCAAAGTCATTTGACTAAAATTGATTTCGATCGCTGCACTGTTACTTCAAAAATTACAAAGAAAAATTATGAAAGAAATATATTAACCTCTCCTTACGGCGGAATTTATCACAGTGCTCCTCATATACAAACCAATCCGGCATATGTAAATGAGAAATTGTTTGCTCGACTCAAACTGTCTATGCTTCCCAACGCCTTATTTAGCTCCTTGGCCAGCAAGGCTTTTACACCTGAGGATGACCAGGAAAGGGGTATTGCTGTAGAGGAATGCATGAGTAGAAGCAATATTGCATTATAATTATTTTTTGAGCATCCTGAAGTCAAATCCTTTCTAAAGCAAAATTTATCAATACTCACTCAATGCTACCAGGAAATTGCAGGATATATAGCAGATCATTTTGCTAATGAGGATCAAAAATTACTACAGGTTGCATTACGAGAGAGAGTTAAGGGCATTCAGAGAGCGATTCACCAAAAAGTAGGTATCGAGTTAAAACTCGCTGATTATATAAAACCTGAAATAGACGAAATATCCAGTTCAGAAGATCTGACAGTCGAACAAGATGGCGATGCATTTGTAGAGACTAAGCCTATTTTAACAAGCGAAAAGCAAGAGCAGACAACTAAACCTGATATTCAAATATCTGAAAGTACATGGCTATCACGTAATTGGTTAAAATTGTTGGGTATAACCTTGCTAACCTTAATTGGGATTGGGGTTGGATTAGCATTAACTGCAACAGGATTTTTAGCACCTTTGGGTGTTGGAGTACTTGGACTTTCAGTGGGAGCCGCCGTTGGTTTTGGGACAGGGTTGGCAGTAGGCGGAGCTACATTTGGTGTTAAAATAGCCTATGATGAACGTCAATATAGGGCATCCAATACGGTTAATGAGACCGATTTTGAAGACGCTCTAAGACCTTCGCCAAGTGTTGAAAACTTAATCGGCCGAGTCGAAGAATCTCAGCAACAACTTGATAAAGGAATAGCATGTGCAAATGCTGAGCTTTTAAGGGTTTATAAAAAATCTCACGATAAAACTGAAGAAAATGAAGATATTTTATCAAGTGGCTTTGGAAAAAAAGGAAAGTAAATGGGTGATCTAAAATTTTTTAAGGATTTTAAACAGAAGTTAGAATCCCTTGAAAATCGAGTGGTTGCTGCTGAAGATCTTATTCAGGTTCGACAAATTAGGGCCAAATTAGCTATTGATCTAGAGAAATATAAACAATCAATAACTAATTGTTTTGATTCATTATGGGACAAAAGGAACACATATAATCAACTACTGGCGGAAAGTATTAATTCCCAACCCCTAGAGCCGAATCAATATAAGCAAAAAGCTAATCAACTTAAACAACTGGATTGTGATATTAAGGCTTTAACGGAATTTATTAACCAAGTAAATCCTGAGGTGACAATTGCTAATTATGAAGAGAGACTAAACTCCATTAGTGAACGTATTAGTGCCTTGAACAATCAACGTCCTTAAGAATTTAAACCTACTTTAGGGGAGACATTCGCTTACCTTTCCAGGTATTTAGGATTAACTTTTTCTCTTTCCAGTAATTTATTTGGAACAAACAACTCATCCCTATAGGGTCTTATAATCTACAACTATCGCATGCCTCTAAAAGCAGCAGTTTAGACTTACCTCAACGGAACGATAAAGCTATTTCTGTCAATTGTTTAAATAATTTCTCTTGTCAATAACTGTTTGAGGTGCTGTCGTGGGTGAATTTTTATTTCATAATGATACTATTAGATCGAATCACCATTATTGAAGGAGTTACTGTTGAATAAGAATAGACGAATATTAGTATTAACATGGATTGTTAGTTTTCAAATTATTGGGCTCTTATTCGGGTTAATGACCAAGAATAATATTTACCCTTGGTATGAAAATCTTATCAAATCAAATCTAACCCCACCGCCTTTAGTTTTTTCCATTGTTTGGCCAATTTTATATTTGCTTCTTGCAATCCCAGGTTTTCTGCTATGGGTGAATTACAGGCAAGGAAGATTGCGATTAGCATTCTATGTCTATTGGATCCAGATGATATTAAATTGGGTATGGACACCTTTATTTTTTAAATTTCACTTAATAGAATTAAGTTTTTACGTGCTTTTATTATTGGCATTATTAACGTTAGTAATAATTTATTTAGCAAGAAATAGATTAAAAGCTGTAAGTTGGATACTTTTTCCCTATTTTATTTGGCTGCTCTTTGCAATTTACCTTAACGGTACGATTGTTGTTTTAAATTAACCCTGGTGAGTAATGATTTTTTCTTGGGTCTGAATGATTTGAATTGAGTAGAAGAAAAGAAATAAGCTAGGTCATTAAGCTCATAAAGTTTAATCTTTGCGTTGATTAAATTTAATTTAACCTGAGTTGTTGCTTGTTCTCTCTGATTAACCAGAAACAACGTGCTATCTCCTTCGTAAAATTTCGTTTCTTCTCCGGATTGGACACGTTGTGCTAATTTTAACTCCTTTTTCAGTAACTCTATTTGGCGTTCATAAATTTTTATTCCGACAAATAAATTATGAAGTTCAATTTTTAATTGTTCATGTAAAAATCTTCTCTCCGTTTGAATCTGCTGTAATTCACTACTGGCTGTGATTATTCTTCCTTTTGCCTCACGTTGTAAAAGAGGGAATTTAAAGGATAAGCCAACCATTCCGGCTTGAGGAATGAGCCTTGGATATCCGCCGCTTCCTTCTTGTTTAAAAGTATAAGCTGTTGCATCTAAATTAGGTAGTAAATCATTTTGTGCCAAATTTTTCTTTAATTTAATAACCTCTTTATAGTTGTCCAACTTTTTAAGTGCTGGATGACTTTGTAGTTCTCCAATACTGACACTCATTTTAGCCGGCAATCTGGATAAAAAACGGGGTATAGCGCTTGGTGATGCAATTTTGGGTTTACCGTCGGTATTGCGGTAATAAAGTGATAAATTGATTGCAGCTTGTTCGAAAGCCATTTTACTTTGGTTGAGCAATTGGGCACGTTGTACAATTAGTTGCAAATTTTCGCTAACAGACAAGGAGGGAAGGTCACCCCGTTCTGCTTGCTTGCGAATGGCATTTTGTCTGACTTTGGCAAGCTTTAATAAGGCTTCAAAATTTCTTAATTGTAACCCTGTTTCTACCCATTGCCAGTAAGCAACAATCGCTTCTTTATAAATTCTAATTTTAGTAGATTGGACCTCCTGTTGTTTCACTTGAATTTGTTGTGCCTTTGACAATAACTCTGTCCGCTCTCTATCAATTTTTCTATCTTTTAATAGTGGGAGAGAAATGCCCGCTCTATACTCACCACCTGAATTAGTTAAATAATTTTGATAATAAATTGGCCAATCTCCTCTCCCCAAGCGATATCCCCCAAAAACTTTAATCCCGTTGTACAAAGTGGGGATATTGAATTGGCCATCACCGTAGTTGTTAATGTAACCACCAAAGGGCTGTGAACGGGTATTGATGTCTAAGGATGGGTCAAACTGACCAACGGCACTTAAAAAGTCACCCTGAGCTTTGTTAATCTCAAGCTGAGCTATCCTGATTTGAGGATAAAAACAATCCACACTGTGTAGGATATCTTTCAAAGTTAACGGAGCTTCCTTGGCAAAAGCATTAAAAGTTATCAGCGTAATTAAGAAAAATAACCATTTCTTTTCGATAAACGTTGATAACATCATTGTTGTGACGTCCTGGCATCGTAGCTTTCGGGAGGAAACCCATTAAATTGACGCCAAAGTTCATACCATAGGGGAACTTTGCCCAGTTGTATCCAACCGTGTACTTTAACACCCTGTCGTAAAAATTGTTTTTCTGGCCAGCGTTCGTCTGGAGTAATAACCACTCGAAACACGCCCTCTCCATTATCTATTGGATCAATAAATGAAACTATTCCTCCAAAGGTTCCTACTGCAATTTCAGGCCAACCATAAAACTGCACGGCTGGCCAGCCTTCAAATTGTAGACGTGCTTTTTGGTGTAAGCGAACAAAAGGAATATCATTCCCATCTACCCATAAAGCGACTGCCCTCGACTGTGTATCAGGAATAATTTGAGCTAGTACATCACCTGCTTTTACAACAACACTTTCTTGTCCTGTGAGACGTTTATAAATAGTTCCTGCAATATGAGCTTTAATAAGTTGAGTTTTTTGTCGAGCGATACGTACATCGATATTCACTTGATCAATATTTGCCTGGGCAAGTTCGTTTTGATATTTTGCATATTCAATCTGTGCCAGTTCGTATTGGCGCTTTGAATTGATACCCTCTTGATATAATCTCTTCTGCCTAACTAAGTTTGCTTGGCTCGCAGTAATTGCCTGTTTTGCAGACTGAATGCGAAGCAAAATCGCTTTTTTTTCTATTTCTAAACGACGCAAAAGCTCTGGATCATTATCTGATATTTCAACTATTGGATCGCCTGGTTTAACTTTAATGCCTTCATCCACGAACCATTGTTTAATACGCCCATCAATGGGGGTATTAACACTGTGTGCCCGTTCAGTAGGCGAGAAGGCTATAACTTGACCGACTCCGAGAGCAAATTGTTGCCAAGGTGTCGCCCCTAAGATAACTAAAAATAACAGTAAGACAACCAGAATTATTTTAGCGACTTTACTCGGTCGTGGTAATTTTCTTATCATGGCGTAAGCATGTAATTTCATGGATTTAGTACCAAATGATTATCAAGGTAATGAAATTCGGGATTATGGGTAACTAAAATAAGAATTGTATCCTTTAACGTTAATAACTTTTCTATCAATCCATTAATTTCGTTTTTATCCATTAAATCGAAGGTTCGGTTAACAACTAAAATTTGGGGTTTAAGAAGGAGAGTCCTAATGATCATTAATTTAATCATGTCCATTTCTGTAAAAACTGATTGCCAGTCATAAATAACCGTATCTAATTCCTCTGGAAGTTCCATTATTTTTTTAAGTAATTCAAAATCTCTTAGCTTTTCTAGTATAATTTTTTTTTCAAACCGATGGTTTAAAACCAGATTGTCATAAATGCTTCCGGCAAACCATTGTGGTGCTTCTAAAAATAAACTGTATCGTCTTAACATAACAAGATGAACTTGGGAGCATTTAATGTCATTAACAAAAATTTCAACACCCTCTGTAGCAGTAAAACCTAAAATATTTTGTATCAAAATTTCACAACTTTCTGGGTTTTCTGAATATATTTCAAGCGGCCTATCAGGTGTTACTTGTGCTTGGTTTTTACTAAATTTTATCCCTATGCGAGTAACAGGAACAAGAATATCAGGCAAAGAGCCTTTGGGTGAGTCGTTTGACAAAGAAAGCACATCATCGATTTTTTTTGATGATGAAATTAAGTCATAATAGTTTTCCATTAGAGCACCGAAACGTTTAAAAGCATAAATCAAAGCTCCTAAAACAAGTTCTGCTGCGACTAACTGGCCAAGACTAAGCTGGTTTTGAATAACGAGATAGCCTCCTACTCCAAGGAGAAGGCTACTCGCTAATGCAGAAAGAAAATAAAAACCAATTTGATGTTTTATCAATTGCTTGAAGTGGATATTCCGTGCTTTAAGAAACCCAACGAGTTTTTTATCAGTTTGCTGATTAGCATAGTGGTGATATGAATTAAACCGAAAAAGGAATCGGTTGATCAAAATTTCCTCTAGCCATGCGCCTATTTCATGCTTTTGACTACACTCTTGCTTGGCACTATAGCTTGCTTTTTTATAAGGAATAAAAATAATTAGCAATATTCCGATAATAATGAGGAGATCATAGGCAAGAAAGATTGGATGATAGAGCAAGAGAAGCAATAAACCAAAGAACAGCTGTAATCCTAAGTTAATTCCATATAAAAGGAGATTTGCCAAAGATTTATTGATTGAAACTATCTCAAAATAACGATTAACCAGTTCTGGGCCATGATGACTTGAAAAAGCATCCAAAGAGAGATGTGTAAACTGTCTCGTCAATGCCAAACTGAGTTTAACCATTAATTTTTGTTGAATAATTTCAATTATAACTGCTTGCCAAATGTGCAAAAGACCTAATGCAATCATCAGGATAAAAACAATTATTGATAGTGTTAGTAAGGGTTGTAGTAGCTTACCAAATGCAATTAAATTAATCAGGGTCTGTGCAGCAATTGGAATTCCTAAATACAATAAACTCGAAAAGATACTCATCATCCCTATGGATAAAAGAGCTGATTTATCTAAAACATCATAAATTGAATCAATTCTTTCCCTCTTCATGGATTTCCTTAATGCTTTAATTTTTTCATAATAAAATATTCTAAAGAATCAATAGCCTTATTATTCTCTTCTTTTTTTAACAATGAAACATGCAGAGCGTTCAATTTTGGTAAAAAATCGAAATCCAGTCGTTCTAAATACGCAGGAATCAGACTGCGCTGAATGGTTGTTATGCCCAAACCCGCACGCACTGCTGCCATTTTACCAGCATAACTTGAGCTACTATAAACCAGGCGCCAATTTATATTCTTCTGCGTCAAAGCCTCAAGCGCATTTCCACGATAAACGCAAGGGGAAGGGGAAAGCACTAATGGAAGAGGCATCTCTTTATTCCATGAAGAAAGGAGTTCAACTTTACCTACCCATTCAACCGGTTCAGTCCAAACAGTAATGCTATTCCCAATTTCCTGACGTTTGTTAGTCTTAATTAAAATTAAATCAAAATGGCCTTGATTAAAGCGTTCAAGTAAATTGAGTGTTAGATCACACTCAACATTTAACATTACTCGGGGATGTAGCCTAGAAAACTCGACTAAAACATCAGATAAAATCATTGAAGCAAAATCCTCGGGAAGTCCAAAACGGAGCTCTCCCTCTAGCTCTGGCGCTTTAAAACGATCAAGAGATTCTCTTTGTAATTCATAAATTCTTTTTGCGTAACCTAAAAATAACTCACCATCAGTGGTTAAGGATAATTCCCTTCCCCGGTGGAAAAGCGGTTTTTCAATGATATTTTCAATTTTTGCAATTTGCTGGCTCACTGCAGATTGAGTGCGTCCGACCCGATGTGCTGCTTTGGTGAAACTTAACGTTTCAGCAACTGCTAAAAAGCATTGTAATGTAACTGTATCAAGTGACATTAGAATTCCTAATAATCGAGATAAAAATTATTAATTTTATTTCTATCACATTTTCTTATAATTTAAAACTATAAAAATAATTTTTCTAATATAGGAAGAATAATGATTTCAGTTAACCTAATACATCTTCTAGGAGTTTTTCCAGCTCTTTCTTTACTAATCAACATTATCGCCGGCGAGAAATCAAGATTTCTGTCTGCAAAATTAGCAAGTTACTTCATGGGAATTGGATTCATAGCTGGATTTTTTATTCTTTTCTTTTCTCAGTTAATTGATAAGAACGCTAATCTTCCAAATTACACAAATGCGGGTATTGTGGTTTGCACGCTTATTTACTTCATTAGTTTCATAGTTCATCGCTATTCAATTCGTTTTATGGATGGAGATGCATTATATAAGCAATATTTTTTCAATCTATCTGCAATAACATTAAGTACAATTTTGTTCACCTTAACTGATAATCTTATTATTTTTTGGTTTTCATGGACTTTTAGTAGTTTTCTCCTTGTCTTGTTAATGATCCATAAAAAAAGATGGATTGCAGCGATGAACTCTGGAGTTTTGGCACTTAAAAACTTGCTGGCTTCCAGTATGATTTTACTGTTTGCTATTGTCTTTCTAGTCCATAAAACTCATATAACATCTATTCAATCTTTGATTCATGAGTCTTCTCAAATACCGTCTCTAACGCTGTTATTTTTTTCACTGTCGATTGTGGCTTCAGCTTTAATACAGTCTGCACTGTGGCCTTTCCATCGATGGCTGCTTAGTTCGTTAAATTCTCCAACACCTGTGTCCGCGCTGATGCACGCTGGGCTTATCAGTGGCGGAGGAATTCTTATTTTAAAGTTTGCTCCATTACTCAGTGATAGTGTATTAAATCTACTATTTATTCTTGGCGTAATTTCTGCCTTACTCGGTACTTTTTGGAAATTGATACAGCATGACATTAAGAGAATGCTCGCTTGTTCTACTTTATCCCAAATGGGATTCATGATGATGCAATGTGGTTTGGGGCTATATTCTTCAGCGCTTGCACATTTGTGCTGGCATGGTTTGTTTAAAGCTCATCTCTTCCTGGGTTCCGGTTCAGCCATTGAACAACAAAAATCAAAGGCAATAACGGGATTTCCCGTACGATCTCTACTGATATCGATCCTAGGCGGTGCAATATCTATGATGATATTTGCACTGTCAAGTAATAAAGTTTTTGCCCTACTTTCACCCAGTTCTGTTCTCTTAATGTTTGCCTTCTTCACTGGTGCGCAGCTTAATCTTAGTTTAATTAACGATAAACCAAATTTAAACAGAGTATTGCTAAGTTTTTCTGCAGGTATTATCGCAGGTCTTTCCTACGGGTTAAGTATCCATTTGATTGAATCATTGGTTCCCGACCTAGGTAGCTTTGCAATTCCAAAGTTAACTCTGGTACATCTTATCCCAATTTTCATTTTTGTCTCGTTGTGGATGAGTATTAATCTTGGTTTGTTAAGCCGCATAAGTAATACGAAATTTTGGAGTCATTGCTATATGACTATGCTTAACTCCAGTCAGCCTCATCCAAATACAGTTACTGCCTCACGAAACCTATACTTCTACTAATTTATTAAGGAAGCTAATATGAAAAGCTCAGCTTTAATCAAAGAAAGAGAACACTACGAGTTACTTGAATCACAAGAGGTTAATTTCGCAGATAATCTAGCTGCATTGATAAAAGAGTGTTCTAAAGATATTGCACCAGTCTGGCCAATGGGAACCTTTATTGCGTGCAATCCATTACAAAGTCTTGAAGCAAGATATTTTGAGGAAGCTTTAAAAATTGCGAACTCAAACCGAACAAAGAATGGCAGTAACCCGTTTCTTAATGAAGTAAATTTGCAAATGATAAAATGGTGTGGGAGTTTTCTTGATGCAGGACAAGCAACTATTGCAATACCTCATCGAGACAAAGCTTTTTATAACGGTTTTTTAGAATTAGCTTGTTATGATAAACAACTGCATAAAAATAAGAAGAGCCTAAAAAATTGGATTAAAAATTTGCCTAAAAATGCAGAAGAGGCTATCCCTATTTGTTTAAACCGACTCGGAGTTAGAGAGAATCAAAAGGTCGAGTTTATCAAAGAAACATTTCGCTATCTTCCAGGTTGGGCGGGTTATGTTAAATGGCTTACAGAATGGAAAAATGGGACTGAATCCTCTGACAAACCAATTACCCTTATCGACTTCATTGCAGTAAGGTTGATTATTACCTGTCTTATTTGGCCTGAGGCTGTTAAAGAAAGCAAATACGAAGAAGTTGATACTAATTACGATAATTTTATTAAAAATTTGAAATATAACGAGACTGTTTATAGGACTGAATTATTAAATAAACTTACTTCTCAATTAAATAAAAAAGACTGTCATTCAAAAAGAGCAGATGTTCAGATGGTTTTTTGTATTGATGTTCGCTCTGAACCTTTTCGACGTGCTTTTGAACGGTGTGGTAATTATCAAACACTGGGTTTTGCAGGTTTTTTTGGATTACCTATTGAAGTTAGGGATGATGAGCAAGCAAAGGAGTGCTGTCCTGTTCTTTTAAAACCCAGCTTTCAAGTAGAAAGGTATTTAGCACCCGATTCAGATAAAAAAGCTTGTATCAGTAATGAAACTGCCAAAACTTTAACAAAAATTTACCCCCAATTAAAATATAATTTTGCGACAGCTTTCTCTCTCGTTGAGACTTTGGGGCTTTGGTATGGTCTTGCAATGCTCTTAAAAACTACTATGCCCAATGTTTTCAAACGGTTAGCTACTTCTTTTAAAAAATTTCTTTCAAGTCAAACTATACGAACTGGCTCCAACTTTAAGGTAACTGAGATTAAAAATAATGAACCCATATCCTATAAACAGAAGATCAATCTAGCTGAAACTATCCTAAAACTGATGGGTCTAACATCAAATTTTGCGAAAGTGGTTGTTTTTTGCGGTCACGGCAGTACCACTGAAAATAATCCTTACTCATCGTCATTAGATTGTGGTGCCTGCGGGGGCAATCAAGGCGATATAAATGCAAAGCTCTTAGCGTCGATTTTAAGTGAAAATGAAGTTAGAAGAGGTCTAGAGGATAAGGGAATTCACATCCCTCTTGATACGCAGTTTTTTGGTGCGTTGCATAATACAACGACAGACGCAGTTGAATTATATGATCAAGGACAACGAATAATTTATCCGAATATAGTGAATACACTCAAAGCAGATCTAAAAAAATCACAACTTATGAGTCATGCAGAACGAAACTTAACTTTAATCTCGAGTGGAGGCTCTGTAAATTTCACATATAGAAGCAATGATTGGTCAGAGAGTAGGCCTGAATGGGGATTGGCTCGTAATGCTTCTTTTATAATTGCACCTCGCTGGTTAACCAAAAACCTTAATCTTGAGGGTAGATGTTTCCTTCATTCTTATGAATGGGAAAAGGATCTTGATGGGGTTAATCTAGAGACAATTCTAACTGCGCCTTTGGTCGTTGCCCAGTGGATCAATTCGCAATATTTATTCTCAACCCTTGATAATGTGACTTATGGAAGTGGCAGTAAAATTACCCATAATGTCACTGGAAAAATAGGTGTCATGCAGGGAAATTCAAGTGATTTAATGCATGGTCTACCGCTTCAATCGATCATGAGTACTGACAAAGATCTCTACCATGTTCCTCAGCGTTTATTAACTGTAGTTCTTGCTCAACGTCATATTGTTAGTTTGTTAATTGAAAAGCACGATGTTTTAAAAAATTTGTTTCTCAATGAATGGGTTCATTTGATTGTAATTGATCCCACTAATGATCAATTTTATAGATTTGAAAAAATGGGGGTTTGGACTGAGTTAGAAACAAACGCTTTACTTCATGGAGGCGATAATGAGCTATTATAAAAATCAATCTGTTTTGTTAGCTACAATGCACGAGAAAGAAAAAGCTATCTCCGACATATTTTTAAAAAAATTGGGTTGTCATGTTTGTGTTGAGAATTTTGATACGGATCAATTTGGAACATTTACAGGAGAAACGCCAAGACCGCTAAGTCCTTACAACACCTGTCTTCTAAAAGTAAAAAAAGCCATGGAACAATACGATTACGAGCTTGGTTTAGGGAGTGAGGGGAGTTTTGGTCCCCATCCAGCTATACCCTTTATACCTGCAGGTCATGAGATTATGGTTTTTTTCGATAAGAAAAATAACTGGGTAATTTCAGAGCAATTAATTTCAGAAAAAACAAATTACAACATGATAACTATTGATTCTAAAACAGAAATAAAGGATTTCTTGATGAATATAGGTTTTCCCAAACATGCTGTTACTCTTCAAACAAATGAAACAAAAGAAGTAATAGCCAAGGGGATTAAGGATTTGACGGTGCTTAGTCATTTCCTGGAAAAAGGATTTCAAAAAGAAGAGTACTTATTCTTAGCAACAGACATGCGCGCTATGATGAATCCAACCAGGATGAATGTTCTTAGAGAGCTTGCCGATAAGTTAACAATTAAAATTGCCAGTTGTTGTCCTGAATGTAATACACCTGGGTTTGGATTTTCATCTACACAAGGAAAGCTACATTGCAAAATCTGTGAGCTGCCAACATCAATTTTTAAAGAGGAAGTTTGGGCATGTATTCAATGTGATTATAAAGAAGTAAAACCGAGAAGGGATGGATTAAAATTTGTTGAAGCCAAACACTGCGATTATTGTAATCCTTAATAAGTAGACGAAAGGCAAGGTATCTAACCATTAGAGTAAGTTACCCCGCTAAGACTATTATTGGAGAGTTTTGGTTATCAAATAAAATTAATCTGATAATTACTCTAATTAAATTCTTATCTGGAAGTTTAGCTAAGTTAGTACGAGAACTTATCTAATCGTTGGGGCTAGATAGACAGCTCCTGAAAAAGCTCAAAGTTATATTTCTAATTTAGAGCCTGTATTTCAACCATAGAAGAACTTTTGATTCCCAGGCGACTTGCAGCCGCAGAAGAAAGATCTATGATGCGCGTACTATAAAAAGGGCCACGATCATTAATACGAACAATCACTGTTCGCCCATTGTTTATATTCTTAACTCGTAGTCTGGTATTAAAGGGAAGTGTACGATGTGCAGCTGTCATGGAATACATATTGTATCGCTCTCCATTGGATGTCTTATGGTGATGGAGGCGTTTATGATAAACCGAGGCTATTCCTCGTGCTTTATACCCTTTTGCAGATCTGAGCGGTGTATATACTTTACCCTTAACTTTGTAAGAAGCTATTTCATGTCCTGGAAGCTTTGTTTTCATACAAGCGGTTAAGCTAAATAATAATCCTGTAATGACAAAATATTGCATAGTTTTTATGCCTACTCTCATACTTATCCTCCAAATACCAATGAGCTTGGAAACATAGCATATTGATTAAAGTCTGGCGACATGTCGATGAATAAAGTCCATAAGATTTAGAAAAGATAGCGAAGTATATAGCTTTGAAACCTGCTGCATGAATGGAAACATTCATGTTGATTTTAATTACATGAAAAATGCGCCATTAAATGGCGCATTGAAGGTTAATTACAGATTCCATTTAAGACACAATTTTTAAGCTCAGTAGCAAACTTAAAGTTATTGTTTTGATCATAAGTTACTTCCCAGTTGAATACCCCACCAATTGTTCCATAAGCCCGTGGAGGAACATAGGTATCACAACTGGTGCTGTTTTTTGTAGCAGTTCTTAAGCATTGGATCGCTCGTTTAATGATGGAGGTCGTTTTTACAGGTGAACCATCACTGTTGCCATTTGCATTGGGAGCAGGGTAGCCTAAGACGACTTGGCTTGGTTGCAAATAGCTGATGTAGGGTTGAAAACCGGTTACTTGACCGTTAACAGTTGCAGGCCAGTTCTCTAATAGATCAGTTGCCATAGCTACACTAAAATTCGGTGTATTGGGTGTATCAGAATGACACACCAAATCAATACCAAATGCACATCCGGTATTGTATAGCTGAATTCCCACCCAGGCTAAAGAGTTATGAGTCTTAAGAATTAATGACGCATAATTCCCCCAGGTTTGATCAAATCCAGAAGTGGCGGCAATATTCGCTACTTGAGGGGTGAGGGTAATTAATAAATTAGGATTTTGTTGATGCATGGTATTGATAATATTTGCTAAAACAGCAATATCGCCTTGAGGCTCTGAGAAAGTACCACCCCCATTAATTCCATGCTCGATGTCAATGTCGAATCCATCAAAACCATACTGAGTGATTAATCCATTAAGTGAATTAATGAAGGTTTGTTGGAAGGCTGCTGGAGAACTTGCAGCACTTAAGACTTGATGGAAATCCACAGTAGTATCAGGAATGCTAGTCAAGGCCCCGCCTAATGACAGTATGACTTTGATTCCCGCATTGTGTAGAGATTGAATATATTCTTTGGTGACTGTGTCAAATGCAGAAGCTATGACACCTGGTGTTGTAGTGCTGAACACACCAAAAGCAATCATCACATGAGTATATCCTGCATTCGCTAATGATTGTGCTGAAGGAGGTGTTTTCCATCCTGGGACATAGGTAATGATTCGTCCTTTGGCTTCTGTAATTTGAGTTAAAGTGATGGTTTCCACCGCATTCGCTGTAGCAGTTAATGGTTGAGGTGAGAAATTAACGGCATAACCTGGAACATTTTCAGCTGAAATCGTATAAATGACACCTTCAGTTAAATTGATAACCGCTGAACCAGAACCATTACTTAAATTAATGGTTTGTACAACAGGCGCAGTATTATCATTCGGTGTTAGAGTTACCGTTAATGAAGCCAAAGTCGCAGGTGCGCCTTGTAAATTAAACGTTGTGGCTGTTTGTGCAACTTGCTGGCAACTGTAGGTTAAATTAACTAAAGGTGTAGTCGTAGCACTCGCAACAACGTTAGCAGGTATCAATGTGGGATTACATTTAACATTATTGTAATTGATGACCGCTGTTGTCAGACCATAACTACTACCGTCTTTTAAATTAGAAACGGTCGTCGTATTATCCCAAGTAACCGCTTTAGACGTACTTGCACTTGTGCCACTTTGAGTTAACACGACTGTAGGATTGCCCGTGTACCCTGTAAGCTCACTTGGTAATGCTTGCGTCTGGATATTGATTTTGCCGGTATTAGGTATTGCGGTATAAGTGATGACTGAGTTCACCGTTTGATTTTCCGATATTTGGACCGTTTGAGGAGCGGCAGAACCTTGGAATGTGTTTCCGGCAGTATCATTAACACTTTCTGGAGAAATAGTGTAGGTGCCTGTTGCAAGCCCATTAACATTTAAAGTTGCTCCCCAGGCTAATTGCACATCCTGAATGGGCTGTCCATTCATGGTAAGATGGATGAGTGCATAATTTTGAGAGACGTTTGCTGGTTTTGAACTGTTGTTTTGTAAGTTAAGAATGCCTGTAGTTGGGGCTTCGCTTAAATAAACTTTCGTACTGCCATCGACGTGATCATCGGCAGGAGCACCATACATAATGGTAATCGATTTTCCTGAAGGGAGCATCGTAGTGGAGCCGCTCCAACTGGGAAAGTGTAAATTCAACGTGGATAAAAAGTTGCTCCCAGACCGTTGGGAACTAATGGTTAATACATTATCAGGATAAGGAAGCGGATCAAAACTACCCCAAAATGAAGTATTTATATTGGTTGCATTATTAAAGGTAATCGTAGCATTTTGAAAATCGACGGGTTGGCCACAATTATTGGTTAATTTTAGGCTAATATCTTTCCAATGTGCATTTCCTGTAGCAGTAAATTGACTACCTATACATGCTGTAGGTTGAGCTATGGCGGGTGCGGCAAACGTATCGATTGATAGCAATGCCAAGATAGAACAGGCACTAAGACCTATAAAGTATTTTTTCATTAGAACTCCTTTCTTTTGTTGCTTTAAGATGTGAAAACTAAAAAACTATCAAAAGTGAATCGACATAAAGAAATGTCATTCATAGAAGAATATAATTTAGTCAATAAATCTATCCTTTAATCAGTGCTGGATATGTTCTAAAAGACTATCGTAATTAATTACAAATAATTGAATAGAAAAACTATTTCCATATTAGTTTTGTCAGCAGAACCATAAAAATAGCGCATAAGTGTCTTGGATTCAAATGATTATGATTTGGTGATAGTACTTAACAATGAACCCATTGATTCTAATGAAAGTGGTTCAGGTGTAAGCTGGTTGAAAATAAGCTCTCATGTGCTTAGAATTAAACATAATTGCCAGAGTTTCACATGAAACTCATAAACACTCCTTCATTTAGTATTAACAGCTGCGAGGTACCTCTTTGAGTATTCCGAATAAAACTGATCAAGTTCGTTCTGAGTGGCTTGCTATTAATAAGCTAAATCCAAAAGAAAAGTACAAACGATTGAAGGCATTAAGTTTTCAACTCGACCTATCAGAAGATCTAACTATTGAAGATATTGAACTCTACACAACCATTATCAATTCTGCAAAGAAAATTGCTGGGTTTCCTAGTCAGCTTAATAAAAAACTTCAGCAATTGTCATATCTTAAGTTAAAACTATTAGGTATAGACCTGTCAGAGTTGAAGATAGTTCTAAAAGAAAATTTTTTCATTGACCTGGAAGCAGCTGCAATTGGTATCGCAGATGAAGCATTTTTGAAGTATGGGCTTGAACAAGATCAAGAGAAGATAAAACAAGTCATTTGCCAGGGGCAACGACTGTGCTTTTCTACAGGTTGTGATGGAACTTTTAAAGTTCAAGTTCGTATGGTTAATTTGGAGTACCCTGTATTTTCAGAAAAGGAGCAAAAAACATTAATAGCATATTCAGATATTTTGACCTTGGAAGTACCAACCGGTACTTTAGTAATCACCGATTACTTATCTGAAATTCCAGAAAAAATAATCAAAGTACTGCCCGGTCAATACCGCGTTTGTTTTAACCTTAATAAACAAGATACTTATATTATCTGCCTCGCCAAGATAAGCTCAAGAAATTCATGCATTAAAAATGATACAGAGATTCCAGTTATTGAAGGATAAAATAAACTGTGATGATCTTGGGCTTTTAACGGTACTAGGAAACCATTTGAGAATTTGGTTAGATTTCAAACCTCTCGTTGGGATATTTCTTTTGTTGCTCTGGTCGTTACTGTCATTTCTGATTATTTTAATCATGCAATGTTGCTATAAGCTTTATTGACAGGTGTAGGTGCTGCATTACAATCCTTGGTATTATCGTTAACATCTTTAGATCAGCTCATAGAAAAATTACAGGATTTAAATCAACTAGCAATGCGCAACTAATTGAATTGTCAGCATAATCTAAGTCTTTAAGCTTGGTATTAAGTGAGTAAAGTAGAGGATATAAGTATCTCACTTAACTATGCTTTGCTAAATTTATTGGGTTATATTTTTAATGGTCTTTCTTATAATTGGTTACAGCCTTTCTAAGGATGGATGCGTTTTATTTGGGTCGCACTAAGGTTCAAGAGGATATCATTCAGGAAGAAATTTTCACGAATCTTTCTTATAAGTACAATGTACAAAATGTCCCTGTTTATGCTGCATTTAAAGCGCCTATTAACACAATAATACAGCCTATAGGTTTACTGTTAATGTGGAAATTGGTCCCAATTTTATGTGTACTTCTGGCTATCATGAAACACCATTAGAGGACATTGTTATACCGAATGATGCATTTAAAGGTGCTACTTCAACAAATTTTTCAATGACTGCCGGAGCAGGGACTAGTTTAAATATTACTATTATGCAGATAGCCTTTGAATGCGGTTATCGTCTCTTTGATAGGCAAAAGGCATTTAAATCGCTTAAATGATCAATACCTTGATAATTTAATTACCAGTGTTTCTTTTGCAAATGCACTCGTGTTTGTAATTACTATATAACTCATTTACTCACTCAGGACGTCTAGATGATAAAGCTACTTACGAAAAATAAAGATTGATTGCTGTACTTCTTTTTTTACTTATCAATTCGAAGTAGTCTAGGGATTGATTTATTCATCTGCTAGAAAGCGAGAGTATGCTTGCTTCATTTAGCCTTGTGTAGTAGGAGCAATATGCTTTTCAAACCAAATTACATCCCAGTAACGGTCAAATTTATAACCTACCTCCGTAAAGTGTGCAACTTTTATAAAACCAAATTTTTGAAAAAGATTTATCGATAAATCATTTGATACAGTAATGCCAGCATATAATCTATGTGCGAAGGATATAAGTTTGCTTCTGTCTATGATTTCGTTTAATAAACGTGAGCCTATGCCTCTCCCTTTATATTTCGGTTCGCAGTAAATGCTTATATTAAAGCTACTTTGATAACCTATAATTGCACTAAAAGGGGTGGTAGTAGCATAGCCTACGATTTCACCCTGCTTATTTGCCCCTACCAGCAATTGATAGGGCCCACCGTCTAGAAAATTACTAAACCATGATGCAAGACTTTCTATGCTATGAACTTGTTGCTCGAAATTGAAAGCAGAATTAACAATGTAGTAATTGTAAATGGATACAATTTGTGGCCAATCATTTTTTGTAGCGGCGCGTATTTGAAAATCTAACATTATCCTTTCCCTGAAAAGTTAAAAGGACACTGCCACTGTAAATTGGCTTTAAGACCAGAATATTGTAATGCTTCACTATACTCATCAAAATGAATAAGATTTGGATTTATGCTACCACTGTAATGTAACTCTCTGGTACGAACTGTTCTCTGGATTTTGTTAAAGACGTTAATTTGTTTAAGGTAGTTAAATTGATGATGCGAATTAAAAACAAGCGTAGGATAATAAAAATCACGACATTTTCTGGGGTGCTCGGGGCAAAGACCGATAACAAAGTAGGCTTCACCAGCAATACTAAAGGAAAAAAACGGATTGTTAACGTCATTTGAAACGCTTT
Organism: Legionella hackeliae; assembly: GCF_000953655.1. NCBI lineage: Bacteria > Pseudomonadati > Pseudomonadota > Gammaproteobacteria > Legionellales > Legionellaceae > Legionella > Legionella hackeliae. The sequence continues at coordinate 2,610,708 of NZ_LN681225.1, read as the reverse complement.
TATCCCAAGGAAATTCATCAATCTCATATAACATTTTCAATTGTAGCCAGAGTAAATATTCAAATTCTTCTGGTTGAATAGGAGGGGTATTAGCAAAGCATGCAATAAAGCTGGCAAAACGAGTATCAATAGCGATACGTGAATTTGTAAAATGTTTAAGCGCCTGGTAAAGTTCGTTTGTAGATTCTTCAGAAGCAATTCTATCCAATAAGCAAAATTGATATTTGGACCTGTTAATGGATGTTTTAGCGCCTACACAGGAAAAATTTTCCGCTAAAATTTTCTCTCTAAACATCTTTTCTATAGCATACATTTTAAAATCTCATTTAAAAAATAAGCAGTTATTTAATCTTGGAAACTTTATCTGGCTTGTTTCTTTTAGTAAAATTAATAAATATTATCTACTTATTAATTTTTTTAATGAGCTTATCATCTTCGCAGTTAGATGCTTTTTTTGCTGTGGCCAATTGTTTAAATTTCACAAAGGCAGCACAGTCTTTATGTATTACCCAATCTGCCTTAAGCCAAAGAATAAGTAAGCTTGAACAGAAATTAGGACATTTATTTGTTAGAAATACCAAATCAATTTGTCTTACGAATGCGGGTCATCAACTATTTAGATATTGCCTTAAAAAAAATGCACTTGAAAATGAGTGCCTGGAGCAAATTTCTACTAACAACAAAGATGGGTTATGTGGAATTGTACGCATAGGTGGCATTTCTACTGCTTTACGCTTTTATGTACTAGATGCATTAAGTCAATTGTTAATTAAAAATTGCAATATCAAACTAGAACTCATAGAGATGGAAGCAAGAGATTTACCCGGTGCTTTAGGAACAAATCTAGTTGATTTTATTGTTTCAACGGATTGTGTTAATAACAAGTTTATTGAAGCTATTCAAATCGGGGTAGAAACTTATATATTAGCCGAGTCAGCTGCATGTACAAACAATGTCAAGGATGTGTACCTTGATCACGATATTCAAGATGAAATTACTCACATTTTTTTACAACAGCAAGATGAAAAACCGCCGACTTGGCGCCAACACTATCTAGATAATATCCATTTAATTATTGAAGCGGTTAAATTAGGAATTGGCCGGGCGGTGCTACCTTACCAGGTTTTAGCTCAAGAACCGCAACTTAGGCAAGTTGCAAATATGGAGTCTTTAAGTACCTCACTTTATTTAATGTTCTATAAACAGGACTATTATACTCATCTACAACAAACAGTTATTGATGCTTTAGCTCAAAATAATCAAAAAGAGAGTACACCCTGAGAACAGCAAATGTAGTCAGTGTAGCCCTGGATGGCAGCTTAGCTGACATCCAGGAATCTTGAATTAATTATTTATTGACTCTATAGAACCGGTTTCTACAAAAATACCAACAAGTTCCTATTAATAATAAAAAACCGCTTGTTCAACCCCTGTCTGCTTAACTCACTCATAAGCTTGAAGAAAATTCAATACCGGTCTTTCAGCAAACATTTATTTCCAATTTCAGGTTATTTAATAAATGCTTAATATTTAGTCGATATAATTGCGATAAATACTTTCTGGCAATGCACCGCTCAATCTGAGCGAATATTGTCATTTCTGCGATTAATAGAGATATGAAAAGAAAAATTGAACCTAATAGCAACAAAGAAGAAACCTATTATATAAACTATATTAGACTTGATAAGACAATCATTTTGTTTAGAAATTGGCTAAAAAATAAAAGTGTTCTTGTCAATAACCCTTGTGATGAAAAAGCTACCAGTGTTTATCCAATTGCAAAATTAGTTAATCCTAACAATCCTCTACCACTTTTGATGCCTGAGGTAACGTTCAGTTCCGATTATTGTTCTGCTGAGTATGAGACTTGGGAAGAGCTTTATCTTAAAGATGACATTTTTATTTCATTAGAATTTTTATTGAATAACAAACCGCAAGCTTTCTCATTAGAAACAGTCTTTTTATCCAATAAACATAATGGTTATTTACGAACAACTCTGCGTTACGGTGATAAGAATCAAACCGCAATGTCTTTACACGATCAAGAACGCTTCCTTGCACAATTACAAAGAAGATATCCCTCTTACTACAAAGACTATTTAGATGTTCAACCTTCTGAGGATGATTTATTATCAATAAATATAAAAACATTAAATCACTTATTAGATGCCGTGGAAGTAATGTTGGTTTTGAGTTGCCATAAGGGGGGATTGAGAAGTGTTAGTCTACCCAATAGTGTAACTGATTATTTAAGCGCATTGGGATATGAGTTATTGCTCAAGACCATATCAGAGAATTTAACTAAAACTGAAAGTGAAGGATTAAAGAAATTTTGGGCTAAAAATATCCACAACCAATCAGAAAAAACTGTTCATGATTTACTTGATTCAGCATTGAATGGAGCTTGTACAACCACCTTGGGCTTATATTGGCTAGGACTTTTAAGAGAGTTTCGACAAAATTTCTCTTTGAAAGTTAATGATCCTTTTCTAAATAAATTTTATGAAACTTTTATTTTAAATAACCCAGTGCAGATTATGAACATTTCAAAAAAATTATTTGTAGCATGTATTAGAGATAATATGAGATATATTGTTGGAGAGATGTTACATCCTGAAGTTGAGCAACAACGCCATGACATGATGTTGAATAGTCATAATACTATGTAATTGAAAATTTCGTAGTCACTAACTTTCTTTAAATTCATAATGGAGTTAGTGTTTTACCAGTCTAATTTATCTTCCACTCCAATAATGTGATTGATAGACATAACTGCCATTATTATTTTCCATGAATTCACCCATAATATCGATCGCAACCCTTAAAAAGAAAGCGGCTAATGTAACCGCTAATCCCATTATAGCATGGGCGTTATGTTGAGAACAAAGCGATGCCGTAAAAATGAGTATGCCTGACAGCATGGTGATAAGCACTGCATTATCCAAGTATTGATTATGATTCAAATTATAAAAAATACTGTTTCGGTTATGGCTGATGGATTCGATTTGTTCCGGGTGGTTGGGTTGTTCTAATTGCTCGAGATCCAATTGCTCAAACTCTAAGTTTTCTGTTTGTCCTAACATAGCAATTATTTCATCTAAAGGAGTAACGGGATGAGTGTTTATTGTTTTAAATTTGGTTCCATATTTGCTCATAATGCAATAATCCAAGATAAGAGGAGTGTAATTTTAAATGATTCTTCAGCGTAGAGACTGCCTTAATAAAAAATTTCTTTTAATTGAAAGACAGTAACTACTTTTTAGATCACTTCTATTCGAAACGCATAAATTTTGTAAAAGTTAAATATCTAGTTTTTGTAAAATTCGTTCAGCAATACCTTTTGCACTAGCCGGATTTTGGCCTGTGATGAGAAGGCCGTCTTCAACAATGTGACTTTTTAGGGGAAGCGCTGCTTTAATATACTCAGCTCCCCGTTTTTTTAGTTCTTCTTCCAGGTTGTAGGGGACAGCGTCTTGACGTTTTGCCCATTTTTCTTCTTGCCAAGAAAAACTAGTTAATCGTTTTCCTTGAACAAGATAATTACCGTTGCTGAGCCGAACTTCCAATAAACCTGCGGGTCCATGACAAACAGCGGATACAATTTTGTTAGACTCATAAAATTTGCCTAACAATTCCGACAAAGCTTGGCTTTTCGGGAAGTCAAAACAAACCCCATGGCCACCTGTTAGGTATATAGCATCGTAATTCTCAGGGCTAATATCAGATACCTTTAATGAATTTTTTAATAAGTTCATAAAGTTTCTATCTTCATAATAGTTTTGAACGGTACCTTTTATACCCAGCGAATGACCTATATTGGAAAGCAAAAGGCTTTCTGGATCAAGAGGTACAAAGCCACCCAAGGGACTGGCAATATCCATTTCAACACCAGATTTACGCATTGGATCCCAAAAATGAACTAACTCACCTAACCATAGACCCGTCCTGTAGCCTATTTTCTCATATTCAGGGGTATTGGTTACTATGATTGCAATTCTATTTTTAGACATGATTGAAATCCCTTACTTTATTCTAGCTGATTAATGAAGACCACCAGCGATATAGACTGTGGATGGGAAAAATTTAATTATAGTGTTTATACTTATAGCTAAACTCTTCTTAAGTTGCAAAATGTCTCAACGTATTATCAAAGAGCATTTAGCCTCATACCTTGATTACAAGGCCGAGCAATTATGTCAAGAAATAATGGCCCAGAATTTGCCAAAAGAAATTGCTGTCAAAAAACAAGCAAATCTCGATACCGCAGAAGAATGTATTGAAGAAATGAAAACTTGTTTACGAACGGAGTCATTATCGCTACAACTTGCATCCCTTTCCAACAAACCCATTTCTTTTAATTTTTTTAATCAATTAACCGCTCAAGATATCATCCCATTAATTAGCCATGGTGGTTTACAGGCTATTGCTCAGCGCTCACCCGAACAACTGATTAAAATTATTGACCTTGCTTCTAAATCACCACCGTTGGCAGAGTAAGCATTCAGTAGCTCAGCACAGTAATGTATAACGGAAAGCAAGTTCCGAGTCGTCAGAGGTAGATGATAATTTAGAGAATAATTAAAACAGCTTACCTTAGATTAAACCATGGAATTACTCTCCGACTTTCTGGATTACTTGATTTTTCCAATAATAAAAACTTGTTTTCACGATATTTTGTCAAATATTTGACAACCTTTGGAACGACTTTATCAATAGTATCCGTGTCAAAGTAATTGGTTAGGTAGACGATGCTGAGTTTTTCATGTGGAAAATAATAATATTGTCCCTGAAAACCGGAGCTTAGACCGTTGTGAGACCAGGCCCATTTGCCATTAATTTCTTCCCCATAAATGCCTAAACCATAATCATCTTTTGTTCGCAGCATCTGCTTAAGTGAGTTCGCTCTCAAAATCACTTTTTCATTCAGTAAAGCACGGATAAAGCGGTTTATATCGCCAGCTGTGCTGACCATACCACTATCCCCTAAACCTAAACCATCATTGTAGTTAGTGACATCAACAACTTCGTCATCCACAAATTGATAACCGTGTGTAGTGAGTTGATGGGGTGGGGCGGACTCCGTAATTTCAATGAATGTATTATTTAATTGCAAAGGGTTTAAAATTTGCTGCCTGATTGCAGTTGCGAAAGACTGCCCTGTTATTTTTTCTACGATTAGCTGTAATAGTAGATAATTGGTATTGCTATATTCATAAGCATGATCGGGAATGAAACTTGGTTTTTTATTATAAACAATTTTAATACAAGATTGTGGTGTCCATTTTTCGCCAATCATATCGTGTACCAGATCATAATAGGTATCAAATTTTACATAATTAGGTATACCACTTCGCATCTGCAGCAACTCTCTTATAGTGACATCCTTACTGTTAGGTAACTTCTTGAGGTCAATACTCTCGGCCAGTAGAGGTGCGATTTTGTCATTAAGAGTTAATTTGTTTTGCTCAATTAATTTTAAAATGGTCGCAGCTAAAAATGTTTTACTCATGCTGGCTATTCTGAAATTATTTGTAGCTTTCATCGGTTCATGTGTTTTTTTATTGGCCACTCCTGCAGTAATAATGATGGTGCCAAGTTCAGGACTGGATACTAATAATACGGCTCCCGGGGTTTCAGAATTGGACAGTGTTTTATTGACAATAGATTGTAGCCCCTCAGCAATAGGAGTTCTGGCCGAAACCAGTTGGCAGAAAAGCACCGAAAAAATAAAGAAAAAATAAACTGCCTTGTATTTAAAACAACTAAAATTAGCCATATTGATTTCTAGCAAGACTTTTTAAGAGCACTTAACAAATAATTCTGCAAATATTGGGCCTACCTGAAGAATCACCGATTTTTTGAAAGTATTCTAGATCCCGCGGACAAGCCGCGGGAAGTAGGCGTAAGAGCCGCGGGAAGTAGGCGTAAGAGCCGCGGGAAGTAGGCGTAAGAGTCGCGGGAAGTAGGCGTAAGGGTTCGGGAAGTAGGCGTAAGGGTTCGGGAAGTAGGCGTAAGGGTTCGGGAAGTAGGCGTAAGGGTTCGGGAAGTAGGCGTAAGGGTTCGAGAAGTAGGCGTAAGGGTTCGAGAAGTAGGCGTAAGAGTGGCGGGAAGTAGGCGTAAGGGTTCGGGAAGTAGGCGTAAGAGTGGCGGGAAGTAGGCGTAAGAGTGGCGGGAAGTAGGCGTAAGAGTGGCGGGAAGTAGGCGTAAGGGTTCGAGAAGTAGGCGTAAGAGTCGCGGAAAGTAGGGCGTAAGGGTTCGAGAAGTAGGCGTAAGAGTCGCGGAAAGTAGGGCGTAAGGGTTCGAGAAGTAGGCGTAAGAGTCGCGGGAAGTAGGCGTAAGGGTTCGGGAAGTAGGGATAAGAGTTTGGGGCGTTGAGACAAGATTTGGGGGTGATTGGGATAAGAACTAGGCGTAGGACTAGAATTATGGACGCTTCTCCCTGAGCTACTGCGATTGTTTTAGCTCTTTTAAAAGTTGGCGTCGGAAAGTTTGATAATCCACTTCCAACGCGTGTCGAATGCTATTCTTGTATTGACTACGAGAGTGCTTCATTTCTTTTTGAATTTTATTGACCAGATCGGTTGGACGCTTAAGTTTTCCTGCGATAATTTTAGCGGCAATTTGCGCTTGGTAGTCTGCCAGAGGCCAAATGCATCCTTGAGGTTGTACCAGACCAATAAAATATAAGTTGCTAAATTCTGGATGCATCATTTTTCGATACAAGGGAATGTTTGTAGCAGTGCTGTATTCAATAAGATTTTTATCAAAAAATGGGAAACTGGTTTGATAACCAGTCGCAAAAATAACCACATCAAACTCGTCACTAAGACCATCAGCAAAAAAAACCGTGTTTCCTTCAAAGCGCTCAATACCCTGACGCGGTAAAATTTTTCCATGTCTAATAAAATATAAAAGCTCAGAATTAATGGTAGGGTGAATTTCCAAGGGTTTGCACGTAGGTTTTTGTAAACGATATTTGGGATATCGGCCTTGGAATACTCGAATATAATGTTTAGCGAGAAATTGCTTTAACCCTAAAGGCAACCATCTAAGTTTTGCAAAAAGAATATCAGTGGGCTTTCCAAAAAGAAATTTAGGGAAAATATGTTGTCCCCTGCGCATACTGATGCATGTTTTAGGAGAAATACGAGAAATTTCCACTGCAATATCACACGCCGAGTTGCCACCACCTACGACCAAAACTCGTTTATCTTTAAAAGGCGCTGCTTTTTTATATTGATGAGCATGAAGTATTTCCCCATCAAAGTGCCCAGAAAACTGAGGAATAAAAGGATCCCAATGATGTCCATTCGCGACCAAAAGATAATCATAGATAGAGTTATGTGTTCCCAATTCATCCCGATAAACAACAAGCCATTGATTGTTAGCAACAGGTGAAACCTGCTCTACGGTTGTATTAAATTTTATAAATGGCTCAATTTGAAAATGTCGGGCATACGATTCAAAGTAGTCAAGAATCTGACGGTGTGATGGGTAATCTGGATACTCCCATGGCATGGGGAAGTCTTCGAATTCAGAAAGACGTTTCGAACTTATAATATGAGTGGTCTCATAAACACTAGAATGTGTGCATTGTTCATCAAAAACCCAATTTCCGCCTAGTCTGGTATTCTTTTCGAAAACGGTAAAATTGTTTAACCCTTGCTGTAATAGATTTTTGGCTGTTGCAAGTCCACAAGGACCTGCGCCAATAATACAAATCTTTGGTAACGTATCAGTTTGTTGATTCATGGTTAACATATAATTCTGCGTGTACAAACATTTCTCTTATTAACGCACTCATTTGATGAGCCTAATGAGTTAAGCATGCTTTTTGGGAGTATTGTTAATTACCGCAAGCACATTCTCAAGCATTATTTTCTGAATTTCCTTGTTCTTGTCAATGGTAAAGTGATTCACATAAATATTTTTAAGCTTGGAAACATCAAAATTATTTACATAGGTAAACTCTGGGTCAACTGCCTTGATTTTAAGACCACTAAACATAGGGACATAAGCAGGCTTATAAAGATTAAGAACGTATTTGACGTTAGGGGGTACTCTTACTGGGGCAACAGCATCGACTGTGATTAAGAGGTCAACTGGAATATGAGCTTTATAAAGATTTTGAGCAACTTTAATTTGTTCATTAGCCCCTAAAGAATGACCGATAAGTACAATTGGTCCTTGAAGCTCTTTAGACTTGCGGTGTTCAATGATGTAGTCACTTAATTTGTTCGCTTTATACCAAATCGTGCTTGCTGTGCGAATGTTATACTCATTGTCGAGCGTATTCTCCAGGCGATTCATTCCTGTACTAAAAATTCCACCTAAACCTCGCATCGTGTAAACTTGCCCTTTTTTGTAAACTACCCCTTTTTTGTTTTTATCCGGTGCTTGAGAGGCGAGATCCATGCAACCGGTAATAAAAATACTGGCTAGTAGAAGCTTTAAAGGTCGAATAAATTGAGGAGATTTGAGATTATTTGGGTATTTCATAATTTAGTATTCTTTTTGGGGTTAATTTGAATTCTACATAAAATTGGGGGTAGGGTAAATAAAGCATAAAAAGACTGAAACTGGGGTTTTGCAAGTCTAATTTTAGGGTGATTTTATTGATGAAAAGAAATATTGTTTTTTTGCCAGGTTTAGGCTGTGATGAGCGCTCTTTTGCACAGCAAGCCAAGGTGTTGGAAAGTCAGTTTAATGTTCAGATTATTGTCTGTGACACGTCTAATAACATGGATGGTCATGTTGATTTTGTTTTGAATAAATCGCCTGAACAAATGATTTTAATTGGGCATTCTTTTGGTGGGTGGATTGCTCAATGGGTTGCTATTCATGGGCCGCAAAGAGTGTCACATCTCATTTTAATGGGAACAGCTACCGGTAAATTAACACCTCAATTGCGAGCTGTTTTTGAAGACATGTTGCGTAACTTTGAGAAGAATCAACCTATGGAATTTTTTGATAAACTTCGTCTATTAATAGTCTGTGAACAACGAAAAAATGACAAAGATTTATTAGGCTTAATTAAAACCATGCAGCGTGATTTTTCACTTGAAGGTTTACTTAATCAAGTGAGAACTGATCTGGAAGGTAAAGAAACCACACCTTATTTGAAAAATATCCATTGTCCTACTCTGCTCATGCTAGGAAAACAAGATTTTTTTTATCAAGAAGAAATGCGCATATTAAAGGAAAATATTCCTAATAATGAGTTTGTAGAAATTGAAGATTGTGGCCATTCGATTCCTTTGGAAAAGCCAGAAAGAGTTACAGCCTTACTTCAAGATTGGCTGAAATAACTCCTCATTCAAATTTTACTGATGGGAATAAAAGAGCCGACTTATCGGCTCTTTTTAGTTACATATTACTCTGTAGGGAGGGAGGTTTTAAGTCATCGTTGTCTGTAGACTTGGTGATTGTATCTAAAGCTCTTTTATAATCAACTGTAGGTGTAGATGAAGGCTTTTGATTGGGGTTTACCGTAGAGTCCAGAGTGGATGAAGTACCCTCAGTCACTTCAACCCCCAGACTCTCAGACGAATCGGTATGATTTAAACCAGCATTTTGCATTACCCTATCACTACCCCCATTGATATTAATAGGCTCAGGTTTGTACTGAGTTTGCAATTGTATATTTTCTGCAATAGTCGAAGCTTTTGCATTGGAATTTTGATAACTACTCACGAGTGCAACAACAATTGCCACAGGGAAAGCTATAGTGCCTACAATAGCTCCAACAATGCCTAAGGGGCTTGATTTCATGCGTGACCACCAGGAAACAGGGTGACCTGACCATGCACTTGCCATTGAACTTGCCAAGCCTTTATGCGCTTGCATAGCTCCTGCTTTGGTTTGTTGTAAATTAGGTAATACACTTGCTTTTTCTTCCGCATAGTTTCTGGAAACATAGAAAGGATGCCCCGGTTTGGCCTCTACTTTGGCAGAGGCACCCTGGTCAACCAGGCTTACAATAGATGCAGCAGTTTGTAGCCCAATTTTATTGTAAACTGTATCGAGGGCTAATTTTAATCGGTCAGCAACCTCGTTAATGTTTTGTGAATCTGCAGTAGAAAATTTTTCCACTGACTCTTTAATAGCTTTACCATCGTTGGTTAAGTGTTCTGCATTGAGCACGGCATCCAGGATAGAAACACGACCGTTGATTGCTTGAGCACGTTCATTTCCGCTTTTACAACCGACAAGAGAAGCCTCTTCAACAAAAACCGACAGTGATTGGATCAGTTTGGCGTAGTCGTGATTAAAATGTAGATCATTTGCTATCAGAAGCTTCAGACTATTTTGAGCTTGGGCTACAAAAGTATTGTCAATCTTTTCCAGACCAGTTTTCCAGAGATTTTTTAGATCTTGAATTTCAGCAATCGCGCCTTTGCCTTGAGGTGACGAGGAGAAATATTCATCTTGTTTACGATTGTTCAAAAATTCATTATAAAGGGAAAAAATACTTCTAATTTTTTCTTGTTGCTCGACGGAGACAGTATCATAAAGGGTGTGCAGAATGGCCATCTCGGTCATAATGGTCGATTCTTCTGTTAATGCATCCCCTGAGTTATAACCTAAATGATCACCAAAGCCGTTAACGGAAATATTTTGTACAAAGCAAAATACTGGTTTGTTATTTTCAGTTAATTGCTGAGCATTATAGGTATGTGCCCCTTTTAGAATATGATGGGCACTTTGGGTTTGTAGATTACCGCCCGTATCACCAAGGGAATCATTAATTGCAGTTAAGCTATTATAAATAAACGCTTTGGGCTTACCGCCTGCTTGACCACCTGATAAATTTTCTTTTAAAGAATAGTCAGTAGTAATTGTGTTAAACTTGAGAGCTACATCGTCAATATATTCCTTTTCTTGTAACCCTGTCTTTACAACAGGAGAGGGCGTTCGAATTTGAATGCGAGGATGTATATTGGGTTTTATGCCATCTGCAGTGAGAACTTGAGTAATCAACTGTCGATGGCTGAATTCTTCACCTTGTTGTCTGTGATGAGCAGTGCTCTCTGTCCCTCGAATTAACATTGCTAATTCTTGCTCATGACTCGTATGTAACACATCATTTGGCGTTGCAGTTGTTTCTTCAGCCAAGTGTTTTAAAGTAGATTCGTCAGGTTTAGTCAGAATAACACCGGTTTTGGCTACAACCTGCTTCATAAGAATGGTATGAGCCTGTGGGGTAATATTTTTTCTGGCTTTATCAAGGGCTTCATTTAATTTTTTTACATTGATATGTCCGTTTTTGTCGATAGACTTTTCCAATGCTTTGGCATAAGCAGCAAGAACAAGCTGATTGACCTCCTTGACTGCAGCCTCATGTGCTCGTTGTAGTTCCTGTTCTTTACCTTCAAAGTTCCGATCTGCTTTTTGGTAAACTCGGGATGCAAGGCCTAAATGGAAGTGAAACTCTTGTTGAAGAGCAATAATACTGCCTTTGGGTTGGGTTTGGAGTGCCTTTTGAATAGCGGTAATTTTTTTATCCGCTACCTTGTTTTGTTTTAAAGTATTTTCTAATTGAGTATCAAATTGTTTCGCTAAATGCTTATCCTGGGCAATATCCAGGCTGACAGTAGTCGTTGTTTCGGCTGCTTTTGTATCGATGCGAAGTTCTTTTTTTAATTCAGCCACCGAAATGTCTCTTTCGTTAAATACATTGACACTAGCGGCTATATTGGCCCAATCTTCCATGGTCAATGTTACGTCGATTAGGACACGTCCTTGAGGGTCAAAGGGCAAATTGGTAGCCGTGGCTGCCTTTTTTTTCGCTCTTTCAAGTAAATATTGCATGTAAATGGCTTGGGATTCCGCTAACTGTTTTACCGTGGGCATAATTTACGTCTCTGTAATTCTCTAATAATTTATAGATCCAGTATAAGAAAAAATTATTAAAACAAAATTAATAGTATTATAAGCATTTAAAATTGAAAGTTTTTTACACATTATTGCCTATGGAAGCCATTTTAGCTATGTTTTTAGGCATTTCGGCATGAATTATTTTATAATTATTGTAAAATTTTTTCTCTATTTAGAAATTTCTTAATATTTCACTAATATAAGTTTGTTACTTTTAAGTAAAATGTCGCTGGTTATGGACTATATATAGTAAATAACTATTAGGATAAATAACGGAATGGAAACCCAAATGTTGTAGGAGTTTTTGATGATCCTCGCTACCACAATTCAAGAGTGGGTAGATAAGATTGGTAATTACGAGTTAGGAAACGATAGTCCTGCTGAACAGCGGGAAGCTAATTTCGAGATTAATCGTTTTTTAAACCCGCAAGGTCAATTAAAGCTTTATGAGAATACTCATCCTACCAATGTCCCGGAACCTACCGTCGCTAGAGAACGCTTTTTGCGATTCTTAGGCCGCAAGTTTCAAACGATTACCTGGCAGGCAGATCGTAATAATGAAACTGTGCATCTTGAGGATTTTCTACAAGATGATGTAGAAGATGGGCTGGCACTTTATAAAGCTGCGATTGAAGAAGAAAGTAAAAGTAAGGCCTTCAGAGAGGCTGTATTTTTTAGATCATTAAAACATTTTCCAGGGAATAAATGGATTAATAGGCTTGTGCTATGGGTAGGTGGTCCTTCCAGCTCTGGGAAGACCTATGCTGCGAAAGGCGTTATTGAAAAGATGAGTCGTGATGTTCTGCAAAAAACTGACGAACCCGGAGGAAATAATGTTGTTTCTGTAGACGGCAGCTACGAGCGCGAAACGTCACAGATGCGACAAATGGCTCTGCAGTTTGCTTTGGCATCGGGTTATAAAGGTATTTATGATCTTCACACCCATAGTAAGCAACTGGTTGTAAAAAAATATGTCAGAGACGCCGCTTTAGAAGACCAAAATTTAAGCTTAGTGATACCGGATACGTTTGTACGTAATCCTGCAGCGGTTCGCAAAGACTTCAACGCCTTTGCTGATAAAGGTGTTGTTCAGGCGTTTGCAGAAGTGAAGGGGGAAAAGAAATTTGCAGAGCGTTTTCAAACATCCGTGAAAAAAATGGGAGACTCACGGGCGTGGAATAAGAAAAGGTTCACGGAAGAAAAAATCAAAATGAATAATCGAGAGATTGGGTGTGAGTCCAAGGTTTATCAAGGGGCTTATTTTAAACTCGGTCTTCATGGCACTAAAATCTTCAAAAAATTTTTTAAATCATTTAGTAGCAACAAATCAACGCTGACAGTCACCAATGATCTTATGTATCTGGTAAAAAAGGAAGGCGTCTGGAAAGAGTGTGAGTATGGAGAAAATCTGGACAATAAAGAGGAAGGTGTCGATTTTATTAGAATAACAGCTCGAGCATATAATTACTGGCGAGATAACAAAATCGCCGAACCTCTGGAGACTTGGTATCAAACGACAGGTAAATTTAAGAAAACGCTAACTGAACAAATTATTACTCACAAAGACAATGAGAAATATTCTAATCACTATTCATTGTTTAATCTTTTCCGTACTAATCCTGTACAACGATTTTTTAGTAGTAATGCTGAGCAAGAAAAACGCAAATTGCGCCATCAAATCGCGGTTAATGATGAAACGATTGCCGATTTGGAGAATGCTATTGAAGAATGGGAAGAAGAGGATGAATCTCTCACTAAGAAATTAAAAACATGCAAACTTCTACAAGTCACTTTGAAAGAAAAAATGGTTGAACTGGAGAGTAAAGAGCAGGAAACCAATAGTTCTTCCACACAGTTTTTACCCTATCTTGATAATTATATTGATATACCAGCTTCTGATATAGGAGAGCTGCTCAGCCAAGCTAGTCTTGAAGCCGGCGCTGAGGAGACAGCAGTGACGTCTATAACCTCTAAGGATGAATATCGGGGTGAGTTTTTAGCACCAAAATTGGAAGCGGACTTTTGTAGAGTGCATTACGTTGAATTGACGTCAGATACTTCATCCAAGGCCATGTTTACTCAAGAAAAATTAGAGGATGGTTTCAGATTATCCTCCGTACAACAGTGTATAAAATATGATCCTGACTTCTTATTTGAATACTCACTGGCAATGGCAGGGAGTATGTTGATTGGATTGAACGAAACGCCATCTCCTAAAAATCAACTCTTTCTCTATGGCGCTGACCCGGAACTTCTTCGTTATTTGTGGACTGCTTTAGTGGTGTTAGGGGAAAAAATGCCAAGTAGACAGTTTAACCCTGATTCCTTAAAACCTGCAGCAAGTTCTTTTCGTGTTTCTGATGAAATGGAAAGTAAACGAAAATTTTCTCCCCAATCCTTACATGAAACAGTTTTCAAGGAGCAGGATGCTTTTATCAACTTAAAAGTTAGGGAATTAGAAAACCTTCTTAAATTGAAATCAGATCCTGTCGAGCAAGCGAAATTATTGAATAAAGAATTAGTGGAGGCATCTCATCAAATCGCGCGGAATAGTTAAGGTCTATAATGCATTTGTCGCATGGATTTATTTACTCATAGCGCGATACTCCGCAGCAAAGGTTTTGGCAATTTCTCGAGTAAGATAGGTTAAATTGTTGTTCATACTAACCACAAGAGACTCCATCTCTGCTGGGATGACTTTGACGCAGTTATAGAAATTCCCTTTTCTAATAAGTTCTTCCCCATGATAAATAAGATATTCTGCCCGTAACATGCTATTGCCGTTGATATCAATTTCAAACTGCGAAATATCAATTTGTAAATGGTAATCCGGTTTAAATTTAGAGTCCCATGGTGAACTTTCCACAATAGACCCCGGTAAAAGGGTAGAGAGGTTTGTTTCAATGACTCGGGTAATGTTCTTATCCAGGGCCTCGGCCCATTGATGGTATTCTTCAAGTTCCAACCGATGAGGGGTGTAATGAATCATCAATTGAGGCTTTTCAATATAAGCAGGCGTATTGATTTCGTCTATACCAATTTGCAAATGCCTATAAGGCTGGCTCGCGCTTTTTATTGGCGGCAGGGGATTGAGTAAATACATTTGAGTGTCTTTACTTCGACTGCAAGCAACCAGTAGTACAGTTATTAAACCTATTATGCATAATTTTAAGATATTCACTTTTTACCTCGCAGCAAGGATTCAGGATAGCGGGATAAATAGTCCGTTAAATTTTTTGTGGAATAAGCCGCATTGGCAATTTCTTTTAAGCTTTGATTTAAATAAGCCACGACTGAAGGGACATTTTGATTCAGATTGGCTGCCAGTCGTTCAAGACTTTCGGACATTAAGCGGGCTGATTCTATCGTATCTCGCACCTCTTTTGAGCGTACCAATTCACTAATATCTTCAAGGGTTTTCTTGGCAGCATTCAACGCTTCATCAATACTTGTGTATTTTTCGGTCGTATTTCGAGTGGGGAAAATTGGATAACCATGGTAATAGGTTTGTTTAAACTTGCGATTTGAAGTGGATTGTACCAGCTCAATATCAGCAACTCCTGATATCAAGTTAGGTTTGGATATATTCGCCACATAACCACTATTGATTAAAAGATGAATAGGATCTTGACTAAATCCGAATGTTTTCTCTACAAAAAACTGGACATACACTGGGATTCTAACCTGATTTCTGGCTTTATTTTCTGTGATTTCAATTAACCTGACTTCACCAATTTTTACACCACGGTAAGTGACTGGTGCTGTTGGCGTTAACCCTCTGAGTGAGCCCTTAAAGAACATGACAAAAGTTTGTACTTGAGCGCGTTTGTATTCTTCATAAAAAAATGCAGCACCAAGAAGCATTAAGCAAAGAGCTCCCATGACGAAAACACCGACTATTGTATAAAAACGCTCCTGACGCATGCCTGTCCTTAGATTGTAAATGTAATGTAAATACTGGTTAATATTAACCAGAATGAGCCGCGAGTCATAATGCGAGAGACGGCTTTTCTTAAGGATATGTGCCTAACCGCTGCTTCGTAATAATAATAGCCAGCAGACAAACTCACAATGGCACATAAAGTTAAAGTCTTAAAAGCAGAATACATAACGTCATAGACAGTCGTTGCACTTGTTACATGCAATAGATATTCAAAGCTGGTCATTCTTAGCATGTAATGAAAGGTAATAAAAAAGCTAATTAAAATGACGACAATAGTATAAGTGAATAAAAGTAAAGACGTAATATTCAACCCGACGACAATGGGCCAAACATGTTCAAGTATAACCTCCTCAGGGCTTTGTCCAAGACGCTTCATGCGAGTATTGATGAGGTGCAAAGCGGCTTGTATACATAATATAAACGCGATAAATATTGGAAGTACTTCATGCGTCAGCACGTTTTGAGCAACTGGCAAAGCCTTGTGGCCCAAATGGAATGAGTTAAAAAGAAAATAGATGGTTTGTGCTTCTGAAAAAGTAATTAAAAAACAAATAAAAAGTAGAGGAAGGACGAGTCTTGCCCCTGAGTAATAAAGAATCTCTACCATGTTAAACCAGGAAATAGACAATTCACCAAATAAAACATCTTTCAGGCTATGAAATAAATGACCAAAAAAACGAAAAATGAGTGTTAGTGAATTAAAAAATTTTACAACATGTAAACCAAAGCGTCGGAAGACATACATAGTTTATCCTTTCGAAGATAGTGTTATTCATCATCATCTTCTTCTGGCATTAATCCATTTAGAGTAAGTCTTTAATTTAAGATGAATATTAACAAGAATATCATGATGATATTTGAATTTATACTCCATTTTGCCAAGAAACATCCTGCAAGTTATTGAACTATTGGGCTTCTTTAAAATTTATTGAGTTATTTAATAAAATCTTAAGTTTGTGGTGGCAATATGCAGGCACTTTCATCAGTTGGATTGCGTATGAAATTTCTTGAGGTTGCCGAATTACTGATCCCGGGCTATAACCTGTTATCGAAGAAAGACAGAGATGATTTTGAAAAATCCCCTCCAGGCAAGACACTAACAAGTGTTGTTAGTGAAATTACGACATCGCTTAATGAGTTGCAAAACTCATTTGCCTGGTGGCAGTACTTTATCTTAAACATTGATGAAAAATTAACTATCAAAAAGCAGGAAATTTCAGCTAAGAAAACCCAACTTATCCACCAAATTGAAGCAGACAAAGAATACAAAACGCTTATCAGAGCGATAATTCTCGTCCTTCTTCCAGAGACCTGTGCAGATTTTGCTTTATTGAATGAGGAAGAAAAAAATAGATTAGCCGACGCTCAATTTTCACAAAAGCTGCTCTCTCTCATTCCTCTGGATCGAAAAATTCACAAACTTTACAATGAATTCCCCGTCAGCAGTATGTGGCAAAGAGAAGGACAGTCAGGCGCCATCAACGAACAAATTACCCTTCTTGAACAGGAGAAGGAAAACATTATTAAAGAATGGCGAATGCAATTTGCAACTCTTGCTGAGGTCAGTGAGTTACGAGATGTCATTGCCAAAGAAAAAGATCGCGCGCGTCTTGCAAAGATTCAAAGCGAGTTAACTCATCTTGGCAGGCGAGTGGATGAATTGGCAGAATTCTTCGATTGGATAAAATTGGCACCGTCTGCAGTTTCTGAAATAAAAGAACAATACAGTCGAGCTTTACATCAAGGCGTTTTAGATACTGCTAAAATTGAGAAAGATGAGCTCATTTTGCTTATTTTTCATCGTCTTGAGCAGGCCACTAGAAATCAGTTTGATTACGTCAATCTTCATTATTTCAATTTGGAGCAGTCTAGGCTTCTGGCTGACTTGGTCCTTGATGCATTCAACTCGCAAAATGTTTTGCAAATTGATAGTTGGCTTGGCAATTATCAAAAGAAGTTAGCAAAAAAATTACACCATGATTTATTGCTAATTAATAACAAACTATGGACGTCTTCAAGCCAACCCCAAGGTGAGTTACTGGGTTCATTATCGTCTCTTTTTTGGCACAGTAAGACTGTCGAAAAAAGCAAAGAGTTTTTAAATAAATTAGCTGATGCACACGCTTTTATTCAGGCTACAGGTTTCTCTACCCAAAATGAGAGCTCATTTTTGGCCATTATAGATATTTATAACTATGGTCGTACCGCTGAGCAAATTGCCGAAACCAGAAGGATTATATCAAGTATACTTGCTCCTTTTGCTCCTCTTTATGCTGAATATCGAGATATCGCTTTTTATGAGAAAAACAATTACTTAAAAATTTTAAGAACGGTGATGCCGTTGTTGATTGTTGCGGCATTTGTTACTTTGGTGGCAGCATTGTTAGCCCCCTTAGCCATTCCTGAGCTAGCCTTCACCGTTATTTTAATCCCGGCTTTATTTTTAGGGCTGGCACTAGCAACGAAATATGTGGCCATAAAGGACAACCTCTATAAAACATTGCGTGAAATTTATTACGGGGGGCCCTTTGAAATTCCTGAGTTTCAAGTCAATGCACGTATGGCAGCCATCTTTACAACAGAAGAAAATGCGGAATGTATAAGGAATTTCTACGTTGAGGAATTACAACGTTGCGATCAAATCGAAGTTCTCTTTCAATCAAAAGGGGATGATGGGCTATTGCGTCAGAATGAACTCGAACAAAGGAAAGAAAACCTTGTTAGAAGACATACGCTTTGCCTTGAATGGTATGATATTCATAGTAATGTCAATTTAGGCTATGAAAAAGTTCCCCAATTGGTTTTAAATCGATTAGTGGAGACCGGCCATCGAGAGTACGAGGCGCTTAAGACGACATTACAAAAGGAATTTCCTAAAGTCGAGGACACAATAACTGTGGTCACTCGAAAATTAAAAACTCCCTCTGAGACTGAGCTGCAAAAGAGTGTCGTTTCTTCGCCTGGGAAAAGCAATTATCCGATGCTCTCTAAAAATTACTCGCCATCACTATTTAAACCCGTGCAATCTCTCGCTCATAAAATGGGGGCTCAGCACCTCGATGCCGTTGCAACAATGATTCAGCTCCAAGCATAATTGCTTTTTTTATTAATGCGGTGAGTTATCATGAAGGATGAATTGGTTGAAATTCGAGAGTTTAAAAGCATTGGAGACGATGAGCGAGGAGTTACCCAAGAGTTTTCAATTGGTAAAAATCAAAGTGAGTTTCTATGCATAACAAGAAAAAAAGACACTATTTCGGGAAATAATTATCATCTAGGCATTGAAAATTCACTAAGTCCCAAGCGATTTGTTCTGTTAACTGGCTGCATCGAACTAGTTTATCGGCAGGTTGATAGTCATCAAAAGCATTCAAAGGTACTTAAAGCCCCTTGCATTATTGCTATAAAGCCTAAGGTTATTCATGCAGTTAAAGCGATTACAGACATCCTATTACTAGAATGCAATTCCCTTGCGGATATTCAAAAAGATAATTTTAAAGTCCTGGTGTAACGTTTATTTGAGGGGTAGGACTAGGCTGCGCATCGATAGTGATGATAGTTTCTAGATTTTGCTGGGGTACTAATGAGGGAGGTAACTCTAAAATTGTAGTATCTACAATTTGTGGTTGCTCAACTTGAGACGCTAATTGAGAGAGCGCTAAAGACACCTCGTCTTTTAACTCAGTGTTTGGATGAGTGCGCTCATACTCTCTTTCTTTGGTTTTCAATTGTGTTTGTAAATTATTTCTAATGCTTGCTTCATTGACTTTTAAGGCCCAATATTGCAGCCCATAAATCATGCCGATACCTGCCAGAGCACCTAGTGTAACAACCAGCCCCCCAGGAATAAAACACCATCCTGCCATTACGCCCACTAATAAAACTGATGTGGCCAAATTAATGAACAAAATATTTCGGTGCTTGTTAAACCCGTATATTTGACGAATGTAGGCTTGATGAATTAGTAGAGGATTTGAGTCATGGATTGGGGGAAGATTGCGAAATCTACGATATTCCTGTACTAAACTTGCCGCTTCTTTAAGCACATTAACGACAGAAGCCAAAACAAATAAACTAGCGACTAAAACTGTCATTGGTGCTGCTACTACTATCCAAACACTGTAAGCAGCAATATTTATAAGAGTACTACAAAGGAGAAAGAAGTTATCCTGCAATCGATTAAGCAGGCGACTCTTTACATTAGTCTGCGTTTTATAAAACTGATAAAAAGTATCCGCAAGGGTATAGGTCAGTCCTAAAATTGGTAAACCTGTAACTGAGGTAAGTAACGCCTCCATTGTCCAAAAAAAGTTATAAAAGGAGGGAAAGATAATTAAAAGAATAGTGAAAGCGCTAGCCGCCACTAATGTTCCTAAAAAAAATTTTAACTTGCTGATTGCTTTTTTCTCATCAAGTAATTTTAATATATAAGCAATTTGCGGGTGTGATTCTTGATTAAGCTTTATGAGAAGATTGTACACTGTAAGATTTAAATAGTCCTTCCTTTTTTCTGGGGGAATATTCAAAACTTCGAGCAGTGTTTTAATTTGAGTTTCTACCTTAGGCTCAGAGTTAATGATAACTTGACGATAGTTATATTTTAATTCGTCCAAACGATTATCATAGTATTGCAAGTGCTTCTTTAACTCTCGAGTATCGCCGCCTTTCAAATAGACTTCGAAGCAGAAAAGATCATCAATTAAATCGTTCAATTTTTATTACAGAGTTTTTAATTTTTAAGCAGTATAAAAGAAAAATCTTAATAAATTATTAAGACGCATGAAAATTCAGTTATTTTTAGAGGGATGCTATTAATTAGATTTCATGCTCTGCAGTTGGGCATTCTCTTTATACCCTTCCTCCAAACTTAAGTGCATGTATAAAATGCTTTTGACAGCAGTTTGTTCTTTTCGAAGCTCGTCCGAACTAAGATTTCCTTGATCATCTTGTAAAATTTTGCCTATACGTTCTATGCGGGTAATATCAGACTTCCAAAGTCCTACGGTAATAAGCTCAAAAAGCATTGAACAAAAATCATTAATAGCGAAGCTGATCTGCCGAATTATGGACGCATTATTTCTCTCTATCGCTCCCTGCAATAATTGAAGGTATGCCTGCAGCATTTCTTTGGGTCCATAAACATTAACAAGTTCCACTTGTTGAATTTTTTTCATAGTCTCGGCTAAATTTTTATAAGTACTTGCAAGATATATAAATTTTTCATCATTGGTTTTGGAAAATTGTCGCGCCCCAATGATGTTTGATATTAATCTCAGGCATATTTCGAGCTTATCTGAGGATTTATCGGTTATAGCATGTTTAACGATTTCTTCGGCTTCTTTATGATTGCCTTTATACATTGAGAGTGTAATTTGTTCCATCAATTCAAAGGCTAAAATTTCATTTTTTGTACACGCAGCTAGAATTAAACGTATACCGTCTATTTCTTTCGATATATTTTCTTTTCCAATTAATGAAGCTTCTGCATGTACATGGGTATTGGTTTCGAGAATTTGTATCAGTTTTTTTATACTTATATCTGAATAATCATCTTGATATTTTATAACTTTTGTTTTGCTCTTTGTGGACGCTGAAAGGGACGCAGTGTCCAGTGGTTTAATTCCAAACTGCCCAATTAATTCTCGGACTCGGGCGTTAACAAGGTGAGGACGAAACCAAGGCTTCTCAGTCCCTGGGCAGTACTCATTATGAAAAATGTTATCAACTTCAAGTATGTTTTTTTGATGCTTTTCCGCATAAAAACTGCAGATCTTTTCAACATCTTCAGGGATGGTTACTTTTATCGATTTTCCGTTTTCAGTTTGATGAATAATCCAGTCCAATAATATTTCATCTACTGCGTTGTTGGTCGAACACCCAGCAATGGTTGTCCGTTGTGTCATCACATTAAGTTGCTGTTTTCTAATGCTTTCTCTTCCTGGGTTGGGTTCGTTTCCCTTTCCATCTAAACAACGTACACCATTAGCAAGCGAGTAAGGACCACAAGAAGAACCATCGGGTTGCCGCCAGGCATATTGATAAATTGATGAGACCATATTTAACGTTTTCGAGCGATATTTTTCGCGAAAGATAGCTTCAATTCTCTCAATTTCATTTTTAACACGTATGTCAAGATTTTTTATCTCTGTATCGGAGCTAAGAGAATCTGTAAAGGAGATATTAATATTTATTGTTTGATCATTCTCTGCATTTAGAGTAACAGCAATGGCTGTCCAATGATTCCTTCCTTTATTTAAGGGTAATAGGATTTTTTTAGGTAGTTTATCCCACTCAGGAACATTAAGAGTCTCTAAAGCGGTGCGATTAGCTATTTCTCTTCCAGAATATAAAAAAATTCTGTCTGGATTTTCCTGGGCCCACGCTTGTCCAACTTCTACAATTTGAGCAGAGGTGTACCAATAGTCTTCACGAACCCGTCGATTATCTGTATTGCTCATCGGCTGTATCTCTAATTGATAATTTGCTAACTAGTGTTGTTAGGAACTCTATTGTACTAAAAAAGTATTAAATAAATATTAATTGGGAAATTATCAGCTAACCGCGCGCAAGGTACGCGGTTAAAAGGGGAGGATCTTTAGAGATGGTCGCCGAATTAATCGGTATCGTCATTTCTATCCAAACACCACCAAGTATTTGACCAAGGGTGGTAGCTGACATTTAATGTATTAAGAATGCCATCTACAGTTTTAGTGCAAGCAGGTTCTTTCTCACCCTGGCTGTTAATTTTGTAGACTTTAATTAAATCAAAGCGATAAATTCTCCAATCATCGCCTTCAGCCTGGGAGTGTGCATGACACGTCTTTTGGTTAGGTTGTAACACACCACTATGAAACTTAACTTTAGGGATTGGGCAATGTGTATTTTGATTGTTTATTTCATAATAGAGTTGGAATTCGGTTTCATTGTGCACACAAATAGCATGAGCATTGACGATAATGAAAAAAGAGGCAAAAAAGCCAAAAATTTTATAAAACATTTTTTTAAAATTTATTGAATAGCAGGCAGTAATAATACACTAAAGTAAGGATAATCCCTAGTATTAGATATGACCAAACTAGTCCTATGCCTCTTTAGGCTTGAGGCTAAGTCCCCTGTAAGTTGGTCATTTAACCTCGATGGGCTTCCGGTCACCTCTAGTGGATGGGCAATGCCCCCTTTGTTGTCAGATAGTTAAAAAGTATATTTGTGGATCATTTCTTAAGAAAATGAATTAATTTTATGAAGGGCAGTGTAAGTGAATAAGCTCAATACCGTCATTTCTAAGGAGTGATTTTTGCAACATCATTAGGATAATAGATTTTCATAGGGCGTGTATTCTTATTGATCACAGCAAAAGAGGTTAGATGATGTTTTTCGAGTTTCGTAGCAGTCACAATATGAAAAACGCGAACTTGTCGAATACTCTCAGCATCTGCAATTAATGAGCGATGACAACGCCAGGGAATCGCTTCAGCACACATAATTACGAGACGTCGGCTGGTCTGAAGCATATCATTTAAGGACTTTAAAGCGGAAAAAAATTCCTTTGTTTACATATAATCTGCATAGGCTCGAAAGCTCAAATTGTGCCATCCAAGATTAATAGAATCCTCATGAGGCGCGCGTATGCCTCCTAATGCGGGCATATGCAGGTACTTGATATTTAATTTTTTTAAAGCAATAGAAAGGGCTTCTTTATTAGACCAGGGGACATGACGCGACTTTGGAATGGTCCGTACATCAATCAGCTGGCCAATTTTATACAAAACCAGAAGGTCCAGGAATTCCTGAAGCTTGCGATTGGAGTGACCAATGGTATAAAGAGTCGCCATATTTCTTATCCTAACTCATTAACAAGCTGGAGACACGGTATGTGATATTTCTGGTATGGATTGTTTTGCTGCATAAAATCCTAATTGGCTCACAGAAACCTGTTTTGCTGCATTAGGAGTAGGTACAGCCTTAATGTCAAGTTTTTCCAGACGCTCAACTTGTAACTCCTGACGTTGAAGTAATTGCTCATAGCGTTCATTGCTATGTTTCAATTCCTCTTTTACTTCAGCCAGTTCTCGCTCAGCTTTACAAATCCTATCCGCTATACTGGCGAAACTCATTTTTTCATCGCTTAAAAATTTGTCCAAACGTTGTTGAAAAACGAGGCGTTGGTCTCCATCAGCAATCACGGTTTCAGATAAAGTTTGCACAGTCCCTTGTAAAGCAGCAGCAATTTTTTTTGCTTTTTGCACTTCAAGACCTAAAGATGAGCGCACTTGCGCTAACTCTCCCACTTTTTCGGATAAGTGAATTTTATTTTTTTCATAGTCTTTTTTTAATTGAGTTAATTCGTCATGATTGGCACGCAGTAAATTGTCGTTATCCTGGACTGTTTTCTGCAATGTTTCTGTAGTTTGTTCCAAGTCCTCTTTCTGTTTCTTTAACAACTCGGCTGTAGCAGTTAATACTTCAACTTGATTAGTGAGACAGTCCATTTGTGCATTAAAGGTATCAATCGATTTGGTGAGTCTGTCATTTTCTGAGCGAAAGCGATCGATTTCTTTCGCTAAATTTTCCCGAATTTTGTCGAGAGCTGCGATAGTTATTTCGAGGACGTCTGCCAAACAAAAAATACCCTCTTTTAATCTATCTGCAATATTTTTATTACAACTGTGATGATCATCCAGGACAATGCCACTTGCTGTATAGGCAACCACGGTTACTCCACTAATGGCTAATAAAATGCCGATATGTGCCGCTACACCAGCAGCTAAGGTGGGGACTGTCAGGACAATTCCGCCTACAATTTTTTGCCAGAGTGGGAGGTTGCCCCAAAAATTTGCGGCGCGGGAAATTAAACTATCATTTTGTTGCATTGTATCGATAATTGTTCCCAGACTTTGCTTGATTTGTCCCAGTTGTTGTTGAGTAAGCGCAATTTTCGCGAGCTCATCTTGAGGAGTAGATAAGGTTTCCAGCTCTACTTCTGTCTTCTTCTTTTCAGAATCAATTTTTTGATCGATGTGGGACATTGGCAGCTCCTTCTGTGCATTATATTTCCTTATAGATTATTAATAATCACAAATGGTCTAAGAAATCAAGCAAAAAAAAATCTAATTACCCAACTAATAGCTAATTGGGTCGGAATTAGATCAAAAGCTAATTGCAGATTAGAGTAGTAAGGGGACAGTATTTCCCCATCACTTTTACTGAGAGGGAGACATTTCAAAATGCTGAGAGTTTGCCAGAGTAAAAACCTCATTAGAAATTTCTTTTAAAGCCGCAAGTGTTCTGCGAGAGTGACCATCTTGCAATTTCTTTTGGAATTCGAGCACAGAATCAACTGTTTTAATACGCATTAAATCTGGATTCTGGCTATTCTCAGTAGCAATTTCTCTAAGTTGACGAACAAACTCATGGATTGTCGCACTATGCTTACCTGTAAAAAACACGGGAACGGCAGCGCGGCGATGCAAATCAGGTCTCTTGTTAAACTCATCCGCGACTCTGGTAATTGCGGTGACTAATTGTTTATCATCTAGACTAATAAAGTGTTTCAGATTCCCTGCCACACCAAGGCTATCATTGGTGTTGACAATTGTATCCAACAAATGATGGAGGGGGTCTTTATTTATACTGCCAAGATCTTTGGGTTCTACTGATACATCCATAGGAAAAGTCTGTTTTTGGAACAAATCTTGTATTAATTTGTCTGTTGTTGTTCGACTAATAATGGCTCTGACTTGTCGTTGCTCTGTAGTTATTTCATCTGAAAGCGTGTTACTCTCATCTCTAGGTAAATTATTTTCATAGTCAATGACATGCATGTCGCGAATGTATAATAGTTGTTTATTGTCTACCCGAGTAAAATCTTTGTTAAGTAATTGCGGCAATATTTCTCGTAAGAAGCCAATATTGTTAGTCTTTAAGAGCTCAATAACCGCAAGCATCCGTTGGGTTGATGTATTAAAATCCTCCTCGCCAAACTGAATACCTGTGTGATTGGAGTATGCTTGCAGTATTCGGTCAAACACCATTTCATCTTCGGCAAATGCTTTAAGTTCCTGACGATGAAGTGCATTTAAATAGCGACCTACTTTGGCTTTGTTTTCTTCGATAATATCTCGGGAAAATGCCATGAATAGCTCTTTCTGACATGCTTCAAAAGCAGCCTTTTCACGTGCTTCAGGAGATAGTTTATTATTTTGCGGGTCTACTAATTGAAGATACTTGCTTTTTATTGTTGTCTCATCGACACCTTCACCAGTATGTCTAGTGATAAAATCCGCTAGTTCTGTGAAGGTTTGGCACCCATAAATTTCTGCATAGAGTTCGTTTTGCAAAAAGGCTGTCACAAAGCCACTACCAGTTTGATAATGAGGGAGGTAGCGAGCATCACCATGATGAAAGATAGTGATTCCCGGGGTATCCTCAGTCGTAGGAATGGTGTGAATGACATCACCTCGCTCTCCTCGGGGAGTAGCAAAGCGTGTACGCAAATGTTCATTAACTGGCAAATTTTTAATAGTACTCGCAATTTTAGGAAAAACTAAAGTGGCTATTGTCCTGTTGTAATCAGCTACAGCTTGTTCAAAAGCTTTTTTATCAGGCATCGCCGTTTCGCTCATAGACACTGGTATTTCTGAGCCAATGTATAGGATATCATTGGCGTAAAATACGCGAATACGGGGTGGGCGAACGAGATTCCAGCCAAATTTTTTCAATGGCTCTTGCCAAGGAGTCGTATCCAGGGAGCATTGATTATCACGTAGCTCATCGCAGGTTACTTTGTTCTCACCGGTTGCTGGGTCTTTGATAAAATAGGTGGTGGTGCCATGAAGGGGAGTGACGGTCATACTTTTAACGTCATCTGTTGCTTCAGGCATGTAATGAGTGGTTTTTTCTGGATAAACAATCTCATGTTTTTCGGGGTTATCCATCAAAGCACCGCTTGCTATATGAATCTTTACCTCTTCATCGGGAGAGAGTTTTTTGCGAAGTACTTTTTCTACTATTTCTGTAACATCTTGTGCTATTTTTTTGTGGGTAGAGCTTTCTATATTGGTATTAATCAGGATTGGTGTTTTCTCCGCAGCAAATAAAGTCTTAAAAAATGCAAGTTGTAAGTCTCGTATTTGGATTTGGGTAAAATCTTCTGAGGAAAAAACGTTATCATCCCCAAATTGGAATGCCTTTGCAACATCGAATTTTCGTTGGTGAATTAAGCCCTTTAAATTAACGTTATCATCGATTAATTTGTCGGTGACATATTTATTTTCAAAACGGAAAATATTGGCGCGAGCGTGTTTTCTATCGATTTGTTCTTCCGATCCAGGTTGTAGACGCTTATCGATAAAAATCAATTCTGCTTTGGGGTCAAGTTTTCTAATTTTAATAGCACGATGAAGATTCGCGGGGCCAACACCAACAAATACATGAATAGTCATAACATTCTCTCTCAAAGGAATTCTAATCAAATAATTCCTAACCTAGTAAACCATCCTGGAGCTGATTAAAAAATTCTCACTATGAGTAGTAGAATAACTGATAAAGCTTAAGGACTTGTTAAGAGGAGATGTTTGAATTGTAATAAAGATGTTAAGTTAAATTAAATTCACGTTAACAAATGCTCGCTTTTTTCCAACCAAAAACTCTATCTACAACAAAAATAAAATTTAAAAGCTATATTTAAAAGAGAAAAGCAAGAGGATAGCTCAATGGAACTCAAGGCATTTCAATACCTGGAAGAGAAAGGTTGGACCTTAGATTCCTTTCCAGAGATGGATTCAGAACAAACAATGATTCTTGTTTTTGCCGCACCAGAGTTTTTGCATTTACAGGAACCAATTCGCCAATTGAGTGAATATTATACAAAATCGAAAATTATTGGGTGTTCAAGTGCGGGAGAAATTTTTGGCCCTCATATTTACGATAGAAGTCTTTCTGTTGCTGTAATTAAATTCGACAAGACAACTATCAAAACTGCGAAAGCGCAGGTAAATACAATCGAAGAGTCCTTCGCTGCGGGTGAATCAATTAGCCGCCAATTACAATCGCCTGATTTAAAAAGTATTTTTGTATTATCAGAGGGATTGAATGTCAATGGTTCTGAATTGGTCAATGGCCTTAATATACCAATCAATGGTGTTAGACCTCTAATTACTGGCGGTTTAGCGGCTGACAGCAGTCATTTTAAAAAAACGTGGACCATTTTTAATGGAGAAATTCTTCACAATTATATTGTGGCTATAGGGTTGTATGGTGAGCACATTCATGTAGGGCATGCTTCAAAAGGAGGATGGGATATTTTTGGACCTGCAAGAAGGATAACACGTTCTGAAAGAAATATTCTTTATGAATTAGACAATAGACCAGCATTGAGCCTCTATAAGGAATATTTGGGAGACAGAGCTGCAGAGTTACCCGCATCGGGATTGCTTTATCCCTTGGCTATTCAGGATACTACTTCTGCAGAATCTATTCGGCTAGTGCGTACCATTTTGGGCGTAGATGAAGATAAGCAAGCACTTATTTTTGCAGGTGATATGCCAACTGGTCATTATGCGCAATTAATGCATGCAAATTTTGACAGGCTAATAACCAGTGCGAATGAGGCAGGTGAGTTGGCAAGTGAGAGAATGTCAGAGTCTGAAGGACAAGTTCTTGTTGTGAGTATTAGTTGCGTAGGAAGACGTTTACTTTTAGGTGAGAGAACCGAAGAGGAAACAGAATCTACATTAGAAGCACTTCCTAAACAGTCAACGCAGGTAGGTTTCTATTCTTATGGAGAATTATCTCCTGCTGGCGTTGGCGATTGTAAATTACATAATCAAACAATGACGTTAACTACCATTTATGAATCATAAAGGATAAGAAAACGACGCCATGGAACTCCATAAATTATTATTACGACAGCTGAATCGCGCTCAAATTGAAGTGGATGGCTTACCGAAGAATGAAGCACAGTGGCAAGAATTTATTTCACGTATCAACAAGACCTACCAGGAAACTGATCAGGAGCGTTATTTACTTGAGCGCTCTATGAATCTTTCATCACACGAGATGATGTTGCTCAATGACAAACTTGAGCGAGCTCAACACATCGCTCGTCTATGTTATTGGCACTATGATTCAGATACTGACCACATTAGTTGGTCAAAAGAGCTCTATCATTTACTGGATTTAAATCCTAATGCAGTTCAAACGTTTAAAGAATTCTTAATATTAGTTCATCCAGGAGATCGCGATGAGTTAAAAAAGTTAGTGCACAAAGCACTCACTAAACGAATCGATTATACCTTTGAACTTCGCCTGAAGAATCAACAGGATCAATATCAATGGTATAGAACAATTGCTGATTGTCAGGGGCATGACAATGAACTTTCAGGAATTCTTATTGACATCGATAGAGACAAAAAAAATGAGGCAGAAATTAAGGAATTGAGTCAAAAGTTATTAATGACTGCTCGTCGAGCAGGGATGGCAGAAATAGCTACTTCTATTCTTCATAATATTGGCAATGTTCTGAATAGTTCCAATGTCTCTGTAAATTTAATTAAAGAAAGTTTTTCCCAACCCTATTATCAGAAGTTATTTAAAATAATTTCCATGTTGCAAGACCATAAAAAGGATATAGGAAACTATTTAACTCGAGACGAAAAAGGCAAATTAATTCCCGAATATCTTATTGCTTTGGGGGAAATTCTTGATAAATCCAATGAGAAAAACAGAAAAGAACTTGATAATTTAGATGAGGATATACAGCATTTAAAAGACATTGTAGCTATGCAAAAAGCCTTTAGTGGCGTATCCAGTATTGCCGAGAAAATTTATATCCCAGAGTTGATTGAAACAGCTTTACAAATGTCATCGAATCCTCATAAAGATAAAGCAATTACCTTGCGTAAACAATATGTCGATTCAGCATTTGTATTTGCGGATAAGTCAAAATTACTGCAGATTCTTATTAATTTAATTCAAAATGCAAAAGATGCTATTTCAAAAAATTCACTCGATAAAAAGAAGCAAATCGATTTTGTTGTGAAAACCGCTAATAAAAAATTACAAATCATGATTACTGATAATGGCGAAGGGATTTTACCAGAAAATTTACAACGCATTTTTTCATTTGGGTTTACTACAAAGCCTAATGGACATGGGTTTGGTTTACACAGTTGTGCGCTATCAGCCCAAGATATGGGCGGTTCATTGAAAGCTGAAAGCCAGGGAATAGGACAAGGTGCTGTTTTTACGTTGACGCTCCCTAGCGAAAACGCAAAACAGAAAGGAGTTTTCAATGAGTGATATAGAGCTTCGTATTATGGTGATTGATGATAATCCAGCCATCCACGAGGACTTTATTAAGGTTCTAACAACAACTCATCAGCAATCGAAAGCTTTTGATAACCTGGATAAAGAATTATTCGGAGAAGATAGCCGTTTAGAAAGTGAAGAGAGTTTGCTGCCAGAATTTAAAATTGATACCGCTGAACAAGGCCGTGAGGGTGTTGAAAAGATAAAGAAGGCTTGTGAAGCAGGCAAACCCTATGCACTTGCCTTTGTGGATATTCGTATGCCACCTGGATGGGATGGTCTTGAGACTATTAAACGGATGTGGAAAATTGATAGTGATATTCAAGTGGTTATCTGTACTGCATACTCAGACTACTCCTGGGAAGAAACAGTACAAAAATTAGGTGTCAGTGATAATTTGTTAGTATTAAAAAAACCCTTTGATAAAGTGGCAGTTCGACAATTAGCTTGTGCATTAACCCGAAAATGGCTATTGGCAAAAGAGGCAAAAAAATACACTGAATCCTTGCAAAAAATTGTTGATGAACGTACAGAGTCGTTGCAACAATCCCTCTCATTATTACGGGCAACAATTGAGTCATCAACCGATGGTATTTTAGTGGTTGATTTAAAAGGAAACCTAATTGATTGCAATAAGCAATTTATAAAAATATGGGGAATTCCCAAAACACTTATTAAGCAAAAAAATGAAAATTTATTATTCGAATACATGATTAATAAATTAAGGAAACCAGAGGAGCTTTCCGTACAAATTAACCGTTTACATCAACACATCGACGATACATCGTTACAAGTTGTTAAATTTAAAGAAGAAAAAATTGTCGAATGTTATTCCCAACCCCTCCGCATTAGTAAAGTGACTGTGGGACGTGTGTGGAGTTTTCGCGATATCACTGAGCGTGCCTTTTTAGAAGAAGAATTAGAACACCAGGCTACGCATGATTCACTAACGGATTTGCCCAATCGCGTCCTTTTAAATGATCGCATCAAACAATCTATTGCAGTCGCCTCACGAGAGGGAACTTGTTTTGCTATTCTATTTTTTGATTTGGACCGATTTAAATTAATCAATGATAGCCTGGGTCATGAGTTTGGGGATGAAGTGATATGTGAGGTGAGTAAGCGATTATTCACTTTACTAAGAGCTGAGGATACCTTGGCACGGTTGGGGGGAGATGAATTTGTCATTGTGGTTCCTGAATTAAAAAAAGGAGAGGACGTCGTCAACGTTGTGCAAAAAATCTTAACCTCATTTAATTTACCACTGCATATTGCAGGTCATGAATTTACGTTAACAACAAGTATTGGTATTAGTCTGTATCCTACGGATGGTACTGATATAAACAGTCTTTTAAAAAACGCAGATTTGGCCATGTATCAGGCAAAAGAGCAGGGAGGAAATCAATTTAGATTTTATACCCCACAATTGAATCAACTTACGAATCAACAATTAGAACGGGAAGCAGAGTTACGTCGAGCCATTCAAAATAAAGAATTTTTCCTGGTCTACCAACCTCAATACGATGTAAAAAATCGCAAATTATTGGGTCTTGAGGCTCTAATTCGCTGGCAACATCCACAAAAAGGTGTTGTTTTACCCTTGGAGTTTATACCTACGGCTGAAAGCTCAGGATTAATTGTTCCTTTAGGAGAATGGGTTATTCGAACAGTGTGCAAGCAAATAACTGAATGGCGAGAACAAGGACTGTCGGCAGTAAGAGTGGCTGTTAATGTCGCGACACAACAATTAAAGCAAGTCAATTTTGCAGACACTGTTAAAAGTATTTTAAAAGAGCATGACATTGAACCAGAGTTATTTGAGATAGAAATCACTGAGAATGTGATTATTACAAATCTTGAGGTTCAAAGAATGATTCAGAAGCTAAAAAAAATAGGTGTTAAAATTGTTTTAGATGATTTTGGTACTGGCAGTTCAAGTTTAAATTATCTCAAACAGCTTCATATTGATCGTTTGAAAATTGATCAATCTTTTGTCAAAAATATCTGCAGATCGCGTAGCGATGAGGTGATTATTGAATCTATCATTGCTATGGCGCGCAGTTTAAATTTCACAGTCTTGGCAGAGGGGGTGGAAAATCCAAACCAAATCAATTTCTTAAAAGATCAGAAGTGCGATGAAGTACAAGGGTTCTATTTAAGCAAGCCCTTGCTTTCTGAATCAGTAACAGAAATTTTACAAAAAACTACCCTAAAAAAAGAAAAAAACAAAAAAGATCGCTTCTAATCTAAGATACACTTTAAGGATTCTATATTTTGAGAGTTTCTAAAACGTTATTTGAAGCTAGAGTCTAAGAATTGATGTTGATAATTGTCTGTTCTAATTTTTTTACCCACGTACACATAGATTTACAAGTTTCTGGTTTATTCACTTGAAAATCTTTTTCTGTGAAGCTTGCAGCTACCAATTCTTTTTTATAGGATTAATGCCTGCTAGGAGACAGTATTTTGCGCTGGCGGCACAATTATAATTAATAAAGTTATAATTTTTTTCTCTTTCTCCTTCTAAGGCTAAAAGTACCAACTCTTCATCCACATAAAAAGGTAGACCCGCTTCCCGAGTAGGGAGATAAATTGGTTCTTCAGCTGATTTTCCTTTCGTATAGTGAATGCTTTGTCGATAGTGTTCTTCTCTTTGCAAATAGTCCACTCGCATCTTGTGAAGAATTTTTAGTCCACTGACTCTACCCATCGACTGTCCTTTTATTATGGGCTCTAATTTCTCTAATCGACGTTGTGCTTTATAGAGGTTTTCAGTAATTGGTTGAAGTTGAGATTGGATAGTTTCCTGACCAGTTTGGTATTTAACTGTAGCTTGACTGATTAATCGTTCGATGGCATCTATTCGTTGCTCGATCAGATTCTGTTCATGAAGAGTGATATCCAGCTGCTGTCGAGATTTATTGCATTCAGCCAAAGTATTGCTATCCTTTTCAATTTTATCCAGATATTTTAATTTCCGCTGAAAAAAATTTGCTTGTTTTGTCAATGACGCATGCTGTTTTTGGAGTTGAGATTGTTCTTTTGCCCACTCTTTTTTATTGGTAAGAAATTGCATTTCTAAGTGCGCTTGTTGATGTAAAAGCAGGTCTTGATGAGAAGTTAAATTTTTGATCTGTTCTTGAAACTCTTGTTTTTGCTCCAAAGCAGTTTCAAGCTCACTAATTTCGGTGGCGAGTTCTTGATTTTCTACTTTCTTTTTCTGATATTCAGAGTTTAGTTTTCTTTTTTCTACACCTGAGATGTCCAGAGCGACATGATGTTTAACTTCAAAAATATCTTTTTCCTGAGCTTCCCGTTCTCTGTCTTCATTATAAGTTACAATTTCGCTAGGAACACGTTTGTGTTTCCGAGCTAGATGCGCCAGGCTTAACAAGTCTTGAGTAACGTGAGTTTTTTGGGGTCTCTCTTTGGGCCAAAAGCTGTGTGTTACGATATTGGCTCTGACCGGTTTTGCTCTCCACCCTTTTAAACTACCTAAATTAGAGACACCAACTAAGTTTTCTTCTGTTGCAGGTTCGCGAATGATAGTCATACTTTTTTCACAGAGTAGTTGATAAGCACTCTCTTCCAGCTGGGAGAAACTTCGAGTTCCTTCAGGCGTGATAATTCTAAAATCCACATGGCCGGAGTTATCTTGGGTAAATTGAGCAAAAAAAAGAACCGATTGCGCTTTTAATTCTTTTGCCAAAAAGACGGGTTGTCGGCATCCAAAAATTGATTTCCAGCATACAATTACAACTATTACTATACTATTTGGCTTTTAAAATAACTTATAAATCTTAAGAGAGTCTTAAAATGCTATGTAAAATCTTACAAGATTTTATCAATGTACAAGAAAAAGTATAAGTTAAAATTGACAAGCTTCTTGTCAACCGTTACAAAGAGAAAAGAATCTTTTATTAATTAAGTTATGGAATACAAAGACTATTATCAAATTATGGGACTTGAGAGGAATGCAACTCCCGAGGATATTAAACGAGCTTATCGCAAACTTGCGCGTAAATATCACCCTGATGTAAGCAAGGAAGCCAACGCAGAAGCAAAATTTAAAGAATTGGGAGAGGCTTACGAAGTATTAAAAGACCCCGAAAAAAAAGCCAAATATGATCGCTATGGTCAATACTGGAAAGAACAAGAGCAGCGACAAAATGCACAGGGTGGAGGACAACAGCATTACTCTCATCATTTTGATGAAGCCGAGATGTCGGGATTTGAAGATTTTCTCAACAGCATTTTTAAAGACCGATTTCGTCAAGAGCAAGCCTCTTTTTATGATCAAGGTCAGGATATTCATGCGAAACTTAATATTACGCTTGAAGAAAGTTTTTATGGTGCTGAAAAAACCTTGCAACTACAAACGCCTATTGTTGATCAACAGGGGCGTATTAGTTATGAAACACGAGCTGTTAAGGTAAAAATTCCTAAAGGAATAGGCAACAAGCAACAAATTCGTTTAAAAGGGCAAGGTGGAAAAGGGACTGGAAGTCAAGCCGGAGATCTTTATATTGAGATTGATTTCAGTCATCACCCATGGTTTCACTTGCATAAAAAGGATATTCATCTCAATCTACCCATTTCACCTTGGGAGGCTGTTTTAGGTGCGACGGTTAAGGTGCCAACGCTTGGTGGCACTGTCAATTTAAAAATTCCCAAACTGTCTCAATCAGGTAAAAAAATGCGCCTTAAAGGACGAGGATTACCGGGGAATCCACCGGGTGATCAATATGTTATCTTACAGATTGTGATTCCTCAGGTTGAAAATGAGCAAGCGAATAAGCTATTTCAGCAACTTGCCGACACTATTTCCTTTAACCCCAGGGAACATTTAGGAGTTAATGAATGACTAAAAGCAAAGGATCAGGCACTGTAGAAGGCGAAGATTGGTTTTATTTGTCGTTACGGGAGGTTACATATTCGTTTGGTGTCTCCAAAGAAACAATCCTGGAAATTATTGATGAAGGAATCGTAACGCCTCAAAAAAGTGAGCAAGAAGAGTTTGTGTTTGACAGTGAAGCAATTCGCAGCATTGGTACGGTTTTAAGACTAAATCGAGATTTAGGTGTTAATTTGGCTGGGGCAGGCTTGGCATTGGAGCTCTTACAGGAAATTGAACACTTAAAAATGCTCCTTGAGCAAAAATTATAATTGGGATTTTCCCAGCAATTCATGATTGGCAAATAAATTTGCAAGTTAATCATTTTGCTGTTAAGTTGTGCGCGAATAGGTCACCCATGGATGATGGGTGATTGGTTGAATGAGGAGAAATAATGAGAAGATATGGCCGTATGGTATTGATTAGTTTAGGTTTTTTTGCAATGACAGGTTGCCAAGTGCTAACTGGTGGAAATGTTTTTTCCCCGCGCCTTTCTGATGACACCATCACTACTTCTGTTAGTCAAGCGATGATGAATAATCAAAATTTAATCAACGTTCCCATCCATGTGGAAACGCACCAAGGCAATGTTATCCTAAGTGGTTATGTAAAAACCATCCGTCAAAGTGACACTGCTGGTGAAGTTGCGTCAAAAGTCCACGGCGTCAAAACCGTACAGAATAATCTAATTGTACGTAAGTGGTAAGTAATATTCGTCATTCTTGCTCTTGCGAGGATGACGAAATCTTAAGAACTAGCTACCAAAGGTAAATGTATATACCTGTAGTCCCGGAGTCTCTGCTCTTATTTCCAATATGCCCTGGGCAAATTGTTCCAGAGATATTACTTCATAAATTGAATGCCTGGTAACAGTAATCGTACTATCGGTTACGTCTTTACCTTGTTGGCTAAAAATTGGTTTGTTATTCAAAAACACCTTAACTTTAATAGGCGCAGGTGTTGCATTACCCATTACTATGAAAACTTTGCGGGCATTATAATGGATTTTCAATGCAGCATTGGCTTGGGTAGAAGTAATTTTATCGGCAGTTACTTGCCAGAATCCATCTAAAGCCCAGGCATTGCGAAGCAAGTCTTGGGGAAAATGATAGTGATTCGACGCATCACGTACTATATCGGGACTTAGACTTTTATCTGCTCTTGCATAACCTAGATAAGTTTCAGGCGTTTGCCCAAAAACATAACGTTCTTCTTTAAGCAGGGTAGGCATGTCAAAGGAGTCAAGATTAAGCAAATAACGAATATTATTTTCAGTGACATCATAATCTCCCTCACCAAAATACTGATAAACCACTTTACCGTTTTTATTGATCAAATAATGGGCGGGCCAATAGTGATTGTTATAATTACGCCAAGTTGCAAATTGATTATCCAGCGCTACGGGGTAGTGAATTCCATAACGTTTGACTGCATTTTGTACATTTGCCAAATTCTTTTCAAAATCAAATTCGGGAGAATGGATTCCAATAATTACCAAGCCTTGATTTTGATATTTGTTATACCAAGCTTTTAAGTAGGGGATTGTTCGAATGCAATTAATGCAGGAGTAGGTCCAAAAATCGATAAGAACTACCTTACCTTGTAAATCAGACAGTTTTAACGGTGGGGAATTTATCCACGCTTCGATTCCTTCAATCGGCGGGGCTTTATAGGGTAACCACAATCCATTTTGCAACATAGTAGCGGTTTTAATCGTGGTTTGCGCTGTGGAAGTAGATTGTGTTGTCTCCTGATAAATCATATAAGCCACTGCAGCAATAATGATCAAGCCTAATATTTTTCGAAAGAAAGTTGCTTTGGTTTTAAAGAAACGAAATGTTTCTATAATTTTTATGCCATACAACGAAATAATTAACATGGGTATAGCAGCACCCAAAGCAAAGCTCACTAGAATGAAAAAGCTGACTATAGTCGTTTTCTGCAATACAGTTTGTACAATTACAGCGGCTAAAATAGGCCCGGCACAAGGTGTCCAAATAATTGCAATTAAACTCCCTATAAAAATACCACTGACAAAGCCGCCTTGAGGATTGTTATTTATCAAACCAGTTACACCGACCATGCGCTGTAATAGGTTAGTAAATTTTTCACTTAAAAAAGATGACATCATGATAATCCCGAGCAGCAGAAGAATGCCATAAGAAATATGACGAATTAAATCAAGATCGATCCCGGAATATTGAACCAACTGTCGGGAGAAAAAGGCAACAAGACTAAAACTAATTACAAATCCGGTAATAATACCAAAAGGACGTTTTCTACTTCCACTTAAAGAGCCTGCCAATACAATGGGTAAAATGGGAAGAATGCAGGGAGAAATGATAAGGGCAAATCCCTCAAAGAAAGCCAAAATAATATCAAGAAAATTAACTGGCATAGCAATTAACCCTTAAAAGGCAGTGTAATAAACTGCCTTTTTGGAAGTAGTGAAATTAGGATTTCTTTTTAGCAACTATCTTAAAATTAACTTTAACCTCATCTTTGATCTCATTAGTACTTGACCATTCACCCTGACCAACACCAAAGGTATTGCGCTTTAACGTGGTTTCTCCCTCGACTAAAGCCATACCGGGAGATGTTTCATTGGCGGTGAACAGCAATTTTACCGGTGCAGATTTATCACGAATAGTGAGTGTTCCATTGGCTTCATAGGTTTTTTCCCCTGTCTTATTAAAATCAGACGATTTAAATTCAGCTGTGGGGAAAAGTTTGATATTAAACCAGTCAGAGGTAATGAGTGTATCTTTTAAGTCAGAATAGGATGCGGAAAGAGAAGTCATATCCACAATGATTTCAATGCTACTGGCTTTATAGTTTTCTGGATCCACCAAAATTTTGCCAGAAAATTTTTTAAACTCACCTTTTGCAGGGGCATTATTTTGTGTGGCGGTAAAACTTAGCTTACTCTCATTGGGGATAATTTCCCATTCACTGATAGCCGCATTGGCTAAGGCTGAGGACAGAGTAAAAAATAACCCTACTAATGTTTTAAAAGTATTTATTTTCATTAGATCATTCTCCGTAAAATATCATCTTTGTTGATAAAATGATGTTTTAAAGCCGCAGCAACATGTAATGCTATAAAGGCAATTAAGCCATACGCTAGCCACTCATGAATTTCTTCGAAAATAGGTCGTAAATCTTCATTAGGAGCAATTAAATCAGGCAAAGTGATGAGCCCAAAAAAAGAGGCGGGGAGACCCGCTGCAGAGGTAATGAGCCATCCTGTAATTGGCAGAGCAAACATAAAACCATAAAAAATCCAATGAACTGCGCGAGCAGCAAATTTTTCCCAAGCGGGTAATGGCAATTTGGGGGTAATATTAATCCACCGCCATGACACTCTTAAAATCGCAAGACCTAATACGAGAAAACCATATTCTTTATGTAAACCATAAAGTTTGAGTTTCTCTAGACTTATTGGGAGCTTTACCATGTAAAGCCCC
The DNA here is from genome assembly GCF_000953655.1 of Legionella hackeliae. Classification (NCBI taxonomy): domain Bacteria; kingdom Pseudomonadati; phylum Pseudomonadota; class Gammaproteobacteria; order Legionellales; family Legionellaceae; genus Legionella; species Legionella hackeliae. The sequence goes on along the minus strand of NZ_LN681225.1, from coordinate 2,572,220 downwards.
AAAATTAAAAGCCCAATCATTAAAACTGCTAGCAGCCAATGAAAGAAAATACTTACAAAGCCGTAAGCATTTTCATTGTTTTTTAGACGCATTATTGGTTCCTTGACTGTCTTCCTTTGTTTTCGATGTATCATCAGCTTTATAGGCTTCTGCTTCGATAGTGATTTTAATGTCATCACCCACTTTAGGAAGAAAAGCATTAATACCAAAATCAGAACGTTTGATAGTGGTGGTAGCGCTAAAGCCTGCTGTCATCCGCTCAGTAACGGGATTTTGTCCGACATTATTTAAGGTAACATCCAAGGTAACTGGTTTGGAAATCCCGTGCAGAGTCAGTGTTCCATAGACTTTTGCAGAATTTTTGGAAAGAACCTCAACTTTATTGCTCACAAAAGTAGCTGTGGGGAAATGTTCGACATCAAAAAAAAGTTTGGCTTTTAAATGCTTGTCTAATTCTGGTATCCCGGTAATTATATCGGCAATTTTTATAGTGACATCTACTTTGCTGTTCTCTGGTTTATCCTTATCTAAAACAAGAGTGCCATTGACATACCATTTACCCGATTGCGTTGAAAATCCTAAATGGCTCACCTGCCAAAGTACATAACTATGTTGATTATCGAGAATCAGTGTTTCAGCTGAGGAGGCAGTGAATGAAGCTGACAATAATAAAATACTCGATAAAAATAAACGCTTAAAATTTCCTATCATAACGAACTCCCTGAGGTTTAATGCATTTAATTGGAAGATTTTGGTTTGTCTTGAGCTGTTAGCTGACCGCCAACAAGTCTCTCACATATTCCTTTAGGAAGAAAAATAAAAGCATCGGCTTGATTGTCTTTGCTGGATGAGCCTGCACAGGAGGCCGTGGCCGTTGCACAATCATTCATGCCTGCTTTGACTATGCCATAGCATTTTTCAGTAGCTTGTGTTGAGGATTGTTGACTGGCCATTACAGCATTGGTGGCCGCTAATGTTAAGAAAGCAGTAATGGCAGAGGCAACGAGTAATTCTTTTTGTTTCATGACGACTCCTGGTCAAGTTTAATTTCCGATAACAACTCTGATTGTATCCAACCTTTTAACAGGGAAGCGGCTTGCATCCCAACTTGTTCCTCATCATGCCATTCGCATAACCCAGCGCAGATTTCCCCAAAATTTGCTCCCTGAATCATTGCGTTAAGCGCCCAACTCTCGTCAGCAGCTAAAGAATAAAAGCGACTCATGTAATTGCTGCGCCATATTACCCAGGATACTGGTTGCAACTTTTTGTTTGGTTCTGGGGGTGTTTGTTGATTAGCAATGGCTTGCCATATAGGAACTATGTTCCAATAAAAACATTCTTGTTGCAAGGATGGATGAGGAAGGAAACGCATGTTGGCCCACGAAGAAGGAGAAACCCGAGTCATTTCTTCCATGGTGACAATTTTTGCATCTGCAGCATCGAATGCTACACTCAGACACCATTCAAATTGAGCTAATTCAGCCAAACAATCCTCAGCCAGCTCCTTTAAAAAAGAACTAAAATTATCACCAAACCAACGAATAGAACGATAAGATGAGGGATTTTTTTCAAGATAAGCATTCCCTATTGTTTGAAATACTTTAAAGCCAATATAAGTTTTTAGTGTTGGGTAATTGCTTGCAAGACACTCTATAAGCCGAATGCGATAAGCATCCCGGTAAATATCAAGACGTTTTGCAGCAGATATTTTCTCTGAATTGACAATATGCTGTTCGATAATTTTAGAATCAGAAAGCAAATAATTTTGAAACATTTCCTGCAGGCTGAATAAAGTATTCATATTGTTAACTCGACAATTGATGCTGCTATTTTTCTAGCATTTTCTAATTCAAGTACAAGCTCTGCTAACGGTGGAATATTGTCATCTCGTTCTATCATTGTGGATACTGGACCAAATCGTTTGATAGCTTGAGCATAGAGTTCCCAAACGGGTTGAATAACAGGGGCATCATGTGTATCTATAATATAGTCCCCAAAATTAGAATGTCCTGCAAGATGAATTTGGACAATCCGGTCAGTAGGAAGATGATTTAAATAATCCAAGGCATTAAATTCATGATTAATGGAGCTAACATAAATATTGTTAACATCACATAAAAGATAACAATCGGCACGTTGAGCGATTTCGGAAACAAATTCCCACTCCGTCATTTCGGAGTCTTTATAACTAAGATAGCTTGATACATTTTCAATGAGTATTTGACGGCCCAGATAATCCTGGACTTGCTGAATGCGTGAAACAATATATCCAATAGCATCCAGTGTATAGGGAATAGGGAGCAGATCGTGCAAATTTAAACCTTGAACTCCTGTCCAACATAAGTGATCTGAAATCCATTTCGGTTCAATGCGAGTCGCTAATTCTTTTAATTGTTTTAGATAATCCCAGTCAAGTGTGTCAGAACTTCCAATTGATAAAGAGACACCATGCATAACAAGAGGGTAACTTTGGCGAATTTTATCCAAAAAATAGAGTGGCTTGCCTCCAGGAATCAAATAATTCTCTGTTATGATTTCAAACCAATCAATTGCAGGAGGATGCTGCAAAATTTCTTCATAGTGTTCAGGTCTTAATCCAAGACCAAAACCAAGGTAGGGCAGCTTTCGTTGTATATTGGAACGCATAAAGTAAAAAGTTATGAGATAAACCAGGGAGGTCTGAGCCTACCCCTGGCTTACGATCAGTATTAATGAGAGGACTTGTCATCAGAGTTATTTGATGAATCAACAACAGTACCACCTGCTTTTTCACACTCATCTTTGGTCATCATAGTAATACCTTGACCTTTGCAAGAGTTCTCGCCTTTGCAAGAATTAGTAGCAGTCTTGCAAGCGCTTTGGCCTTTACAAGAATTGACGCCTTTACATTGAATTTGTGCATCAGAAGCAGTAGTTGCAGAAGAAGCGAATACTGGAGCCATAGAAAACATTGCTGCTGCGCCAACAGCTAACGCTGCACCGGTTAATTTGATTTTGCTCATAACAGTTCCTTCGTTAAATAAAATCGTATAACCATTAATTTTGAATTAATGGAGCCTATCAGCTGAAGTAGTGTAGAGAGTATAATTTAACGCTGTCAAGATTTTTCATGAAAAAATAATTTATTATCAATGGAGTTGAATAAATATTTAATCATTCGTTAACATCACGAAGTGATATTATTCAATAAACTGGATGTCAACAATGACACCCAGTTGTGTTTATTACTCATAAGCTGCAAGCGCTGCTTTAATTTGAGGGCGTTTACTGAGATGTTGATACCATTCCACTAGATGCGGAAATTTGTGCTCATCAAGAGGAGTTTGATAGAAATTTTCATAGCAATATATCCAAGGCCAAATTGCCATGTCCGCAATAGTATAGTCATTACTGCTGATGTATTCATGTTGTACTAACTCTTTATCCATGACCGCCATTAGACGCTGTACTTCCTCGAAATAGCGTTTTTGAGCATAAGGCACTTGTTCTGTTGCATAGCGATGAAAGTGACCATATTGTCCAAACATGGGTCCCACATGTGCTGCCTGGAAAAAGGACCATTTCATCACGTTAAATTTATGCTTAAGTTCCTGGGGTAAAAATTGTTGGTGCTTCTCAGCAAGATACTGAAGGATGGCAACACTTTCAAATAAATAAAAATCTTCTTCAGAGTCATAAATAGCGGGAATCTTATTATTAGGAGAAAAACGCAAAAATTCAGGTGCAAATTGTTCGCCTTCTTGAATGTTAATTAATTTTATTTCATAAGGTGCGCCTATTTCCTCAAGCATAATTGTAGGTTTAATGCCGTTGGGTGTTTTAAATGAATATAAGGTATACATAACGGTCCCTGTCTTGTTGATGTGTTTTTCGTTTAAAGAGAATGCGGCTGAATCCAACCCATGCTAAATGCTAAAAATAAAAATAAGAATAAAATCAATGATAATCCAATACGCCATGTTAATGCTTTAACTGTACGTTTGGTTTTGCCCTCATCCTTGACCAAGAAGATTAGGCTGCTTCCCAAAGCACCTAAAATAATTAGCATCACAATAAGGATGATAGCTTTAGTGAACATTTGTTATACTCCACGTTTTTGAGTTCAACTGAACGTCATTATTGATAGAAGATAAAAATGCTGAGTTTAACCTGTTTTAATCGGCGTTTCACGCCTAACTGGAAAATGACTGTATTAGCTTGTATTGTGATATTGCTTTTTATCCGTCTGGGGTTATGGCAATTGCATCGTGCTGAGGAAAAAAAACAGATACTTGCGACAGACGCTGAATTTGCCACAAAGTCCATAATTTCCTGGGATTCTGATTTAACATTACCCAAACAATATCAACGCATTAAAGTAAAGGGACAGTTTTTAAAAGAAACAATCCTATTGGATAATCAGCATTATCAACATCAGTTTGGCTATGATGTACTTAGCCCATTATTATTACCATCTGGGAAAGTAGTGTTGATTGATAGAGGTTGGATTGCGGGAGAACTATCGAGACAACAATTTCCCACTCCCAAAATACCCAATGAGGTTTTGGAAATGATGGGGAGTGTTTATTATCCTTCAGAGAAGAGCTGGGTTTTAGGACCTGCTCTTGAAAAAAAGGAGAAGGTAACCTTGGTAGAGCGGGTTGATACTGAATTAATCAGCCAATTTTTGCATAAACCGGTCTATCCGTTTATCATTCGCCTGGACAAAACTGAACATCATGGTTATGTGCGAGAGTGGGCTATCGTTGCAATGCCACCTGCGCGCCATTATGGCTATGCATTGCAATGGTTTTCTATGGCTTTGGTAATCTTGATTTTATTTATTTCACTAAATTTTAAGAAATTGAATCACAATGGCAACACGTAAATCACTTGTTTTAATAGTATTGATGATGGTATTTGCAGCACCGGGCCTGGTTGCTTATCTTTTTTTTACGCATCCACAGTGGCTTGGAGCCGCAACAACCAATCGAGGAGTGCTCCTAAACCCCTCTATTCGATTTGTCAAAATTAATGACAAAGAGAAGTGGCGTCTTATACTTTGGAATCCAGGAGCTTGTGATAAGAACTGTCTTGAGCAACTTGATAAGCTGGCGCGAATTCGCCTCGCTCTGGGACGACATTTGTATGAAGTAGATCAGTGGCTAATTACCGATGAAACTGTAGAATTACCTGCTTCTTTGCTTCATTTATTCAAGGAGGAGGATATTCAAGTTCGTCGTTTGTCTCAGGAAGAGCATAGTCAGTTCAAAATTCTAAATGCAAAATCCCAGGTGTTTATTGCTAATCCTGATGATTATCTCATCCTGACCTATGCTCAGGATGCGAAACCTGATGCAATATTTCATGACATTAAACACTTATTAAGTGTGGATAAAAAGAATGGCTGAGCAAAAACAATTTAAATTGATACGTAGGGCAGCGACTATTGCTGTAATTTTGGCATTATTTGTCGTCATGTTGGGGGCTTATACCCGTTTAACCGATGCTGGATTAGGTTGTCCTGATTGGCCAGGATGCTATGGCCATATAGTTTTGCCAAATAGCCAACCAGCCCTTGAGTCGGCACAAAATCAGTACCCACAAATGCCTATAGAATCCAGAAAAGCCTGGACTGAGATGGCGCATCGTTATGCAGCAGGGACTTTGGGGATTTTGATTTTTTTCATAGGCACTGCGGTGCTGTTAAGACGTATTCAAGGGGCAAAATTACCTTGGCAATTGCCTTTAATTCTGGTGATTTTGGTTTTATTTCAGGCTGCTTTAGGCATGTGGACTGTGACATTAAAATTATTACCAGTCGTTGTCATGGGGCATTTGCTTGGTGGAATAGCTATTTTTTCTTGTTTAAGTCGCTTTCGCCTGCAACTAAGCCCCGTGGTTCCAGCCAAGTTACCCCAATGGCATTTTTGGGTGGGGCTTGGCGCTGTTATCGTGTTTCTGCAAATCGCCCTAGGGGGCTGGGTTAGCTCAAATTATGCCGGGATTGCTTGTATTGGTTTCCCACAATGCAATGGTCAATGGTTCCCTACACTACATTTTGCTGAAGGGTTTAATTTGTTTTCTCAAGTGGGTGAAAATTATCAGGGTGGTCTTCTTGATAATGATGTCAGAATGACAATTCAATATACTCACCGATTAGGGGCGATAATTACAGCGCTTTATGTCCTTGTATTGTCATTGCTTTGTCTGACAAAAACCTCAGAAAAAAGTCTTCGTCTCTGTGCGGTATTCGCCATTTTGCTGATAATCGTGCAATTTACCCTTGGTATTGTCAACGTCGTTTATTTGCTGCCTTTATGGGTTGCTGTAGCGCACAATGGTGTTGCTGCCATTTTACTGGCAACGATGCTGGTGATGCTTTATCTGACGGAGGGGAGATTGGCCAATGCGAGCTAAAGTGAATCCTGGATTAAGTGTAAATTGGCGTGATTATATAGAGCTTTGTAAGCCACGCGTGGTCGCACTAATGCTCCTTACTGTCATTGTAGGAATGTATTTAGCTTCTCCAGGCTGGGTATCTTTGTCTACCCTGCTAACCTCACTTTTGGGGATAGCTTGTTGTGCAGGTAGTGCTGCAGCGATTAACCATTTGGTGGATAAGCGAATTGATTCAATTATGACTCGTACAAGCAAAAGACCAGTTGCTCAAGGTCGTGTCTCGGTTAAACAAGCGATGTATTTTGCCTTTTTGCTAGGTATGTTCGGACTTGTGATTTTAGCCCTATTTGTTAATAGTCTGACAGCAATACTGACGTTTATTACACTAATTGGTTATGCTGGTATCTATACGGGTTATTTAAAACGAGCAACACCACAAAATATTGTCATTGGTGGCTTGGCTGGGGCTGCTCCCCCCTTATTAGGATGGACAGCGGTTACTAATCATTTAGATCCTCAGGCCTTGCTATTAGTTTTAATTATTTTTACCTGGACGCCCCCACACTTTTGGGCCCTGGCAATTTATCGTTTTGAAGAGTATAAAAATGCAGAAATCCCTATGCTCCCTGTGACTCATGGTGTTGCATTTACTAAATTAAACGTCCTTTTGTATACTATTTTATTACTGGTTGTTAGCATATTGCCCTTTATAGTAGGCATGAGTGGTTGGTTATACCTCACGGGTGCTGTTTTATTAGGTCTGCGGTTTTTGTATTGGTCTATTGTTTTATTCCGTAGCGAAAAACCGGTTATAGCTATGCGTACCTTTCGCTTTTCAATTGTTTATTTAATGATGTTGTTTGTTTTTTTATTAATTGATCATTATATCTAAGGGGATAAGATGTCTGCCAATATTAATCCTAAGACCTTGATAGGGGTGATTGCGCTTGCCTTGGTCGCTATTCTAGGTGGTGTATTAGTTGCCCAGCATGTAAACGCAGGAAAGAAAATTGATCCGGAACAATTTAATGGCACTTTCCTTGAAACACCGCGAGAGATTAATCAATTTGCATTAACTGGAATTGATAACCAACCGTTTAATAATCAAAGCTTAAAGGGTCAATGGACAATGGTCTTTTTTGGTTTTACCAATTGCGGCTATTTGTGCCCAACGACTATGTCAGAGTTGGCTAAGATGTACCGAACTCTTGAAGAGGAAGGCATTCAACCCTTGCCCAGGGTGGTTATGATCTCTATTGATCCAGAAAGAGATAATTTGGAGAAGCTGGACCATTATGTAAAAGCCTTTAATCCCCATTTTTATGGTGCCAGGGGAACGGATGAAATTGTTAAACAAATGACGCATGAGATGGGTGTGGCCTATGCCAAAATAGCAATACCAAATTCTAATGATCCTAATAATTATGATGTACAACATAGCGGGGCAGTGATGTTATTTAATCCCCAGGGTGAGCTTAACGCGTTCTTTACCACTCCTCATCAAGCCAATCTTTTAGCAAAAGATTATCAACTATTAGTGTCATAACTCGTTATTAAATTTTAATTGAATAGGTTATACCCGAAACACTGTTCGGGTATAACAACCCATATTGAGAAAAAAGTATAAAAAACTCTTGGGTTTACATGCCAAGGTTCAAAATTTGAGCTAGGCTTTTCTTATCACCACAAAAAATAATAATTTAAGGAAGTTTTGATCCATGAAAATTGCGATTTTATCTACTAATCCTCAGCTTTATTCACACCGGCGACTAAAGGAAGCTGGCGAGGAGGCAGGTCATGAGATCAGTATAATTAATCCCCTTTATTGCTACATGAATGTCGCCACTTCAAATCCTCAGGTTCACTATCGTGGAGGCGAGGCTTTGCCAAAATATGATGCGGTTATACCTAGGATAGGAGCTTCACTCACGTTTTATGGCACTGCCTTATTACGGCATATGGAAACCATGGGAATGTATACTTTGAATGAATCGATTGCTATTTCACGTTCGCGAGACAAATTTCGAGCATTGCAACTTTTAGCCCGAAAGGGTATTCCAATGCCTCGTACAACCTTTGCGCTATCTCCAGATGATACCGATGATTTGATTGATATGGTTGGTGGAGCCCCAGTAGTCATTAAACTATTAGAAGGAACACAAGGCAAAGGGGTTATCCTTGCTGATAGTCATCAATCAGCCGTAAGTATCATTAATGCCTTTAAGGAAATGTCGACTAATATCCTTATTCAGGAATTTATTGTGGAGTCCAGAGGGACTGATATTCGTTGTTTTGTTATAGGCGATAAAGTTGTGGCAGCGATAAAGCGCCAAGCCAAAGAAGGGGAGTTTCGCGCAAATGTTCACCAGGGTGGCAAAGCATTAAAAATAAAACTTTCGCCTCAAGAACGTGCTATTGCTGTTGCTGCAGCCAAGACAATGGGATTAAAAGTAGCGGGTGTTGATTTAATTCGTTCAAATCATGGGCCTTTGGTCCTGGAAATAAATTCATCTCCGGGGCTGGAGGGGATTGAAAAGGCGACGCACGTCAATATCGCTGGCAAAATTATTCAGTATATTGAGAAAAATGCGAAGCCTAAGAGCATCAATCAAAGGTTCCAAGGATGAAAAAAAGAGCGTCTATCGTCATTGCCAATGAAACCATCAAGGCAGGACAATCACGATGCGTTAAACTCTCACTGGCGATGTTATACACGTCAACTCCAATTGAAATTCCCGTGTATGTCTTTCACGGGAAAAAAGAAGGTCCTGTGTTGTTTGTGACCGCGGCTATCCATGGTGACGAAATCAATGGCGTTGAGATTATTCGACGCGTTCATCATGCGCCACAACTTAAACGTTTGCGCGGTACATTGATTACTATTCCTATCGTAAATGTTTACGGTTTCTTTCTTCATTCACGTTATTTACCCGATAGACGTGATTTAAATCGTCAATTCCCTGGACGAGAGAAAGGTTCAATGGCCTCGAAACTTGCTAATCTGATAATGACTGAGATTGTTGAACACTCTACGCATGGTATAGATTTGCATACAGGAGCCATCCATCGTTCCAATTACCCACAAACGCGTTTTAGTCACCAATGCGAGCAATCTGCTGTCTTGGCGGAAGCGTTTGGTGCTCCTATTATGGTTGCTGCGAATATGCGCGATGGATCTCTACGAGAGGCTACCGATAATATGGATATTCCCATGATTATCTATGAAGGAGGAGAGGCGCTACGTTTTGATGAGTTAGCGATTAGAATAGGTGTCAGAGGGGTATTAAATGTAATGACCTTTCTCCAAATGTTTTCTCCTTCACAAAGTAAAATGAGAAAACGAAGGAAGAGGAAGGATGAAATTTCTACAATTGCGGAATCAACATTTTGGGTCAGAGCCTCAGAGAGTGGTGTTTTGATCAATTGTAAATCTCTTGGTGAGAAGGTATCCAAGGGAGAGTTGCTTTGCACGATTGTTGATCCATTGGGGGATAATGAGATTAAAGTCAAAAGCCCCTGTGCTGGAGTTATTATTGGTAAAACAAATATTCCTTTAGTGAACGAGGGTGATGCTATTTTTCATATTGCATTATTTGAGGATTTGCGCAATCTTCAGTTACCTGATGACGATCTTGACGATTGGGATTGAGTTCTTTTGTTACGCGCGGGTTTTCTTCTGTTTCTGGTCACTTTTGCCAATTAGCCATTCTGCATTGACCTCTAATTCCTCTGCGATACTATTTAAAAGCTTTTGATCAGGAATAACGACTCCATTTAAGAACGCCTCTGCCTTAAATTTGGGAATTTTTACCAGTTTGGCGAAAGCTTCTATCCTCTCTTCACTGCGGGGTGGAACGCCAATAGTATCAAGTTCTTTGTTAAGACGCTCTGCAAATTGTCTGTAGTGCATAGATAACCTCGAATTGAAGAGATCGATAGTGATTATGTAACTCTATAGCATAAAAAAAGGCTTTTGCAACTATTTTCAAAATCAATTACTTAACCATTCTGACAGAGAAGCAACCCAAAGATCACTGTCATTAATACAAGGAATTACTGTGAAATGCTCTCCGCCTAACTCTTGCCATTGCTCTTTCGCACGAATTCCAATTTCTTCAAGAGTTTCAAGACAATCGGCGACAAAAGAAGGGCATGCGACAGCAAGACGCTTTATGCCCTTTTGGGCTAATTCAGGCAGTATATTATCGGTATAGGGTTGTATCCATGGTGTTTTCCCTAACCGCGATTGAAATGCTGTGGTGTATCGTTCATTGCTTAATCCCAACTGTTTAGCTAACTCATAACTGGTTGCATAGCATTGTGCTTTGTAGCAGGTTCGGTTAGTTTCATTGATTTTTGGACAGGGAGTATCACAAACAGACTTGCAATGGCCTTGTGTGAGGTGACGCTCGGGTATCCCATGATAGCTGAATAAAATAAAATCATGAGTTTCCAGGTGAGGTTGAATAAGGGCTGCTTGTGATTTAATGAATGCAGGATGTTTGTAGAAATCTCGAATGATTGTTAATGATGGGAAAACTTTATTAGGACTCAATAATTGTAGAACTTTTTCAATAGAAGAACCCGATGCGGCAGAAGAAAATTGTGGGTATAAGGGTAAAACCGTAATATGGTCACAATTGCTTAACTCTTTAAGAGCGCTTTCTAAGGAAGGATTCCCATAGCGCATACCTAAAGCAACTGTCCATTGTTCACCAAGATGTTGTTGTAATTTGCTTTGCAAATTGCGGCTGTGAATCAGTAAAGGAGAGCCATCCTTTGTCCAAATCGCTTGATAAGCGTGTGCAGATTGCTTCGGCCTAAATGGTAAGATAATCAGGTAGAGTATTAAATATCGAAGTGGTGCCGGTAAATCAATAACACGTTTGTCGGCAAGAAATTCGCGTAAATAGCGCCTTACAGCTAAAGGCTCAGGATTATCAGGGGTACCTAGATTAATGAGTAGCAGACCATTTTTTGTCATAAAGCATCAGCAAAACAGAATTAAATAAATTTAACACAGCAGCAAATGCTGCTGTATTTCTTAAGAAAACTTAAGCGCTAGTTTCTTCGGCGACTAGAGCTATTACATTAGAAGCATGTAAACCACGTTCTCCTTTTTCAAGATCATAGCTTACTTGTTGTCCTGGAACTAGTGTTTTATAACCAGTACCATGAATTGCAGAGAAATGTACAAATACGTCTTCACCACCACCTTCCGGTACAATAAAACCCCATCCTTTGGCATTATTGAACCACTTGACTTCGCCTGTAGCCATAAATCCTCCTTTTGCTAAAGCTATCAATCGTCAACAGTATAAGCAGTTGAGCAATTGCATTCATCCTTAAATGACAATTGTTATGAAGCCCATCTTTACGTGGGTTATCTCACCATAGCTTAAAATAGGACTAAGTCTCAATAGTTTTTAAAAAAAATTGAGTAATTTACACTATAAACGGGTAATTACTTACCAAGTATGGCTATATAATAACCAATTGCATACCAAAATAGGCATTTACGTGACGGGCCTCATTGAGAATGTAGTGAAGCAACCTATACTGGCTAACTAAAGATTGTATTGGATTGCTTCGGGTTGCTGGTAAAGACGGAACTGAGTAATCATTCACTTCATCTAGATAAGAGTTGTTTTCTCCTAGCGATCAAAAAAAATGTGTTTCTCGTAATGTCGCTATAAATCGCTGAGCATCATCGCTGAGTTTATGTGCTTTACGATAAATAATAAAATAATGAACATTAAAGGCGTCATGCTCGTAAATAGTGACTAAGTCTTTGTCAACAATGTTTTTAGGAAGAAAACACCAACCTAAACCTAATTTAGCCAACTTCAATAAAGCAAAAATAGGCTCTGCTTCATGTTGAGCCTCTAATACCAAATTTTTCCTAAATAAATATTCCTCCAAAATCTGCCGCGGGGGCGCATATTTAGGCATCACTATCCCAGGATATTCCAAAATTTTACGCAGGTTTAAATTTTTTTCTTGATATAACGCATGATATCGAGAAACTTTAATGACATAGGGCAAGGAGAATATGGGGATTAACTCAAATTCATGGGAAATTTTGCTGCTAATACAATTAAGACAAATTTCTATTTCCCGGTTTCGCAAAGCCCTGAAACTCATCAAGGGAGAAAGGTAGCTCACAGAAAAATCTAAATTCGCATGTTCTCTGTCAAAATAGGCCAATAAATCTGGAAGCATAAAACTTCCTATCAAAAAATCCACCCCGATTCTTAGTGGTTTTTTTTCTTTATCAAGAAACTGACGAACGGCAGATATCCCTGATTGAATAGTTTGTAACGCTTCAATTACATGGGGAAGAAAAATTTTTCCGGCCTCAGTTAATATCAAACGATTATGTTCTCTAATAAATAATGGTGTTTTAATTTCAGCTTCTAATGTAGCAATTCGCTTACTAATCGCTGATTGAGTAATGTAAAGATAATCTGCAGCAAGTGTGAAGGATTGAAAATCAGCTGCAGCAATGAATGCCCTTATTTGATTAATATCCATTTTTTAAGAGAAAAGGGTGAGAGTACTTTAAGTATATGCAAGCTTTTTCAAGAAAGGGTAGGACGAGTGAATAGGCTATAATTTATCCATCAATACATACTATGGATAGGTTATGTATAAATTGACAAGTCAACATCGCATCACAATTTATAATATTCCCGGTAGAGATATCACTGTCGTTCAAGGGAATAGCGGAATTGTTTATCCATTTTACAAATCAACAGGTCACAATAGCCAAAGTCAAGAGACATGGTTTCCCTGGATGGGGTATTTTGCACCACACCCATTAGGACAGACTCTAGTGCAGTTTAAAAATGAAATTTACATGGTTAAACCCGGACCGTGTTCTGTGTCAGAAAAAGTCCAGGAAATAATAAAAAAACATTTAGGCAATAAAGCAAACAGCTTTATTCATCGTTTTGGAAATGATGAAGCATTGGCAATTTCTTGCTCTTTTGGAGGTGGAGAATGGGAAAAAAATCCTGGTTTGAAAGATGAAATTATCAATTCCTCACCGCTGAATAAATATGTGAAAAAACTGAAGATAGAAGCTGTTAACCAAGTGCAAGTGCAAATACCACAAAAAAGAAAACTCATTCGATTCGTCGGAAAAAATTGTTCATGCACGGCGTATAATATCCAGGCTATTGTGGCTGAAAAGATGGAAACTATTACCGCTGAAGAATCCAAAAAGTATGTTTCGGAGTTTTTAGTACAGGATAGACAAAATTTTCCTTCTGCAGATGACTTATTTAGTATCGAATGTTCTTCTCACGCAAGACGAATCAGATTTAATTATTTAGATAAGCTTGGTCATAAAAGTCCCGCGAGGGAAAACACTCATGAATTGAATAGTATTACTCCGCCCAAAGATCCCTAGAGATAAAATTAGATAATGTAGCTTTGTCTTTTCTATGTGAAAATACGTTGAGTTATTAGTCCATTTGTAGAGGGCATAATGAGTTTTGAAGTTGATAGTCGAATAAAGATGAGTTCATTCTGGTTAGGCGACTGGCCATTATCATCTGTTTATTTAAAAAATGAGGTTCATTTCCCTTGGGCAATCTTAGTTCCACGAGAACAAGACGCACAAGAAATTTATCAATTATCGCCAAACAATCGCACGCAACTAATGCATGAAATTTCTGCCTTGTCACAAGTTATGAATGATTGTTTTAAACCTGATAAATTAAATATTGGTGCTTTAGGAAATATTGTGCCGCAACTTCATATCCATGTAGTGGCACGATTTCACAATGATAAACATTGGCCTCATAGCATTTGGCAACCCAATTCATCGACCTCTACTTATAGTTCTGAACATGCCGCTGAGTTAGTTCAAACACTACGTAAGCAACTAGCGGATATTTTCATATTCAGGTAGTGGTTTTTGATTAGGAAATATTTCCTCCAGAGACACTGAAAAACCATCCTCTCTAACTATTCGTGCATGCTTGCGTTGTAATTGTCTTGGCTCCTCAACGCCGCAGGAATGACAGAGAATGGCAACTTCATGAGCCATGTTGTTAGCATAATGGTATACGCGCTCTGCTTTATCGGTCACGACAAGTCCGCGCTGTAAACGAGTATTATGGGTAGTAATTCCTGTGGGGCATGTATTTTTGTGACATTGCATTGCTTGTATACAGCCTAAAGCAAACATGAAACCGCGAGCTGAGTTTACAAAATCAGCACCAGCACAAAGAGCCCAGGTAACACTGGAAGGCGTTATAAGTTTACCACTAGCGATAACTTTTATGCGCTCACGTAAATTATAAAGAATGAGAATATCTACTAATCGTGGTAAAGATTCCTGAATTGGAATACCCATGTAATCCATTAAACCCTGAGGTGATGCGCCAGTACCACCATCAGCACTGTCAAGGGTAATAAAATCGGGAGCGAATTTGATGCCTCTCTTGTGAATGGTTTTACATAAGTCGTGCACCCATTCGTAACTACCTAACACAAATTTGCAGCCAACAGGTTTGCCTGTTACCTCGCGCACATGCTCTATGTTATCCAACAATTCATCAACACTGCTAATATCAATGTGACGGTTTGGACTAATGGAATCCACATAGGGTAATATTCCTCGAATTTGAGCAACTTCTTCAGTCACTTTCACAGCAGGAAGAATTCCACCTTTGCCTGGTTTGGCACCTTGGCTAAGTTTAATTTCAAACATCTTAATGCAATCAATTGCTGCAAGTTCTTTCAAGCGTTGATCAGATAAATTTCCGTCTGCATCCCGGACACCATACTTGGCTGTTCCTATTTGTGCAACCACATCGCAACCAGACTCCAAATGATAAGGAGAAACGCCGCCTTCGCCTGTGTTGAGCCAGCAGCCAGCCTTCTTAGCGCCTTTAGCCAATGCCTGAATAGCTGGTTTTGAAATAGAGCCATAACTCATCGCAGAAATATTAAAAATATGATTGGAGGTGTAAGGCTGTCGACAATAAGGTCCGATAGTTAATGGTCGAATCGTTGCCATATCCGTTGCAAGGGGAGGGAATGGTGCGCTAACAAAATAAACTGTGCCCGTATTATGTAAAGGTCTTGTTGAGCCAAAACCAATAGTTGTATCCACATTTTTTGCTGCACGATATACCCAGGAACGTTCGGCGCGATTA